>NZ_JBEXRT010000014.1:0-158187 GCF_040613235.1 Streptomyces sp. NPDC006296
CCCTCCGCCCCCCTTCCCCCCGCCGGCGGCGGGCCGCGGGGGGGGGGGGGGGCGGGGGGCGGGCGGGGGGGGGGGGGGGCGGGCGGCGGGGGGGGGGGGGGGGGGGCCCCCCCCCCCGCGGCGGGGGGGGGGACCCACCGGTGCGGGCGGCCAGAGCAGCCTGAGCGTCCGGGGTGCGGGCGCCACGGTCGTGACCACGGCACCGCAGGGCTGAACACCCTTGCGAGTGAGGGAGGTTATGTCTCCCCGTCCGGGTGATGTCGCATTCCCCGGGCGCAGGAAAACACCTCGGACGAGTGGTTACCGATGCTCGGGCCCCGTCCTGGCAGGGCTCTGTGACACTCTTTCCCCGTATTCGGGTTCGAGGGTGTGTACGGGGGCTTCCGCGATGAGCGGTGAGGCGCAGCAGGAAGAGCCGGCCGACGGCGTCGCCGCCGAGGGCGAGCGCGGCGGCACCGGCACGGAGACCGACGGCCCCGCGTCCCCCTCGGTCCCGACCCAGATGCCCGGCCGTGCGCCGGGCCGGCCGGCACCGCCGGATCGTTCCGTGGGAGCAGGCCGCCCGGGCGGCGGTCCCACCGAGGCCGGTGTGGAGCCGCGGACGGACGAAACCACCGAGGGCGGCACGGTGCTGCCCGGCCCCTGGCCGCCGGCGAGCGCGGCCGACGCGGGCGGAGCGGAGCAGGGGCCGGGCACGGATCCGGTCTACGCCGTCCCGCTCCAGCGCGAGGGACGCACGGGATCCGCCGACCTCGGCCCCTCCGACGCCCAGCTGATCGAGGGCATGCGCGCGGGCGACGACCAGGCGTACGAGGAGCTGTTCCGGCGCCACTCGGGGGCCGTGCGCCGCTACGCGCGTACCTGCTGCCGCGACGCGCACACCGCCGACGACCTGACGGCCGAGGTGTTCGCCCGCACGCTGCAGGCGGTGCGCGGCGGGAAGGGACCGCAGGAGGCCGTCCGGGCCTACCTCATGACGGCTGTCCGGCACGTCGCCGCCGCGTGGACCCGGACCGCCCGGCGCGAGCAACTCGTCGACGACTTCGCGGTGTTCGCCGCCCAGGCCACCCGCTCCGCCGAGCTGTCGGAGACCGACACCCTGGATCTGGGCGCCGATGTGCTGGCCATGCACGAGGCGGACCGGTCGATGGCCATGCAGGCGTTCCGCAGCCTGCCGGAGCGCTGGCAGGCCGTGCTGTGGCACACGACCGTGGAGGAGGAGTCGCCGAGCCAGGTCGCCCCGCTGTTCGGGCTGACGGCCAATGCCACGGCGGTCCTGGCCGTGCGGGCGCGTGAAGGGCTCAAACAGGCTTATCTGCAGGCCCATGTGAGCCGGTCGCTGACCGCCGGCGGCGACTGCGCGCAGTACGCCGACCGGCTCGGCGCCCATGCCCGCGGCGGGCTGCGGACCCGGGCGGAGCGCGGACTGCGCAAGCATCTGGACGAGTGCGCGAGGTGCCGGGTCGCCGCCGGTGAGCTGGACCGGGTGAACGCCGGTATCCCCGCCCTGCTCCCGATCGCCGTCATCGGCTGGTTCGCGGCGGGTTACGCGGTCAAGGCGGCCGGCGTCGTGGCGGGTGGCGCCGCGGGGGCGGCCGGTGCCGGAGCCGCGGCGGCGGCCACCGGAACAGCCTCCTCCGGAGGCGGCACGGCCGGTGGAGCCGCGGCGTCGGAGGGGCTCGGCGCCCCGGCGAAGGCCGGGATCGCCGCCGCGGTGGCCCTGGCGGTGGCCGCCGGACTCGTGTGGGCCCTGGTCGGTGACGACCGGCCGGCGCCGGAGCAGAAGCCGGTCGCCGAGCCGCCGGTGACCGCACCCGCCGATCCGACGCCCCCACCCCCGGAACCGGAACCGGCCCCGCAGCCGCCGGACCCGCCCGCGTCACCCGCCCCCGAGGCACCGCCCGCCCCGGAGCCCACCCCGAGCCCCACACCGACCCCGTCCCCCACGCCGACCCCGGAGCCGCCCGCCCCGGAGCCCACACCCGAGCCCACTCCGCCCGAGCCCTCGCCGACCCCGTCCGCCCCGAAGGAGCCCGCGCCGGAGGTCTACCAGGTGAACGAGCTGGCGTACTCCGTGATCGGTGACCACACCGGTCCCGAGATCCTGCTCGGGCAGAGCAACGGCGTGTTCTGGCAGCGCAGCGGGCTCTCGATCGCCTCGACGACGTACGCCCACGGGGTGACCGCGCCGTCCCGCTCCTCGGTCACCGTCCAGCTCAACCGGACGTGCAGCCGCTACGACGCGATGGTCGGGGTCGACGACCTGACCCTGGGGCTCGGTGCGGTGCGCTTCTCGGTGTACGGCGGTGAGGGGACCCGGCTGTGGCAGTCGCCCGTGGTGCGCGGAGGTGAGCCGGCCGTGCCGGTGAGCGTCGGCATCGAGGGCCGGAAGACGATCCGGCTCGTCGTGGAGCCGTCGGGCCCGCTCGGCGGGGCCGCACTGGCGGACTGGGCGCAGTCGCGGATCAGCTGCAGCTGAACTCCCGCACGGAGCCGGTCAGGAGACCACGGCGGACCCTGCGGTGCCGGACCACGGCCCGGGCGACACCCGGGACATGTCCGGAGCCTGCTCGGGGACATGCCCCAGGACGTGCCCAGGCTCGTCACGCCCGGTCTCCCGCTGCGGCTCGTCCCACCCGGTCTCCCGCCCCGCGCAGCCGTCGCGCTCCGGCAGCCCCGGCGGCACCAGCAGCTCCAACGGCCGCCGGAGGCACGGTCCCTCGCCTGCGGAGGCATCCGGAGGCGTCTGCAGGTATCCGGAGGTCACGGCCGGGTCAGAGCCCTGGCCATCTCGCGCAGCACCTGCGGGACCACCGGACGGCGCGGACACCCGGGGACGGACGCACCTGAGGACGGACGCACCCTGGGACGCCCCGAGGCTGCCGTGACCCGCCGAAGCCGCCGTCGCCGTGGACCGCCGCGGCCCCCGAAGCAGCCGTCGCCGTGACCCGCCGAGGCCGCCGTCGCCGTGACCCGCCGCGGTCAGCTGCCGCCGGTCACCGTTGGAGGGTGCGACGGGCCGGGACGACGCCGCCCGCGACCGCGCGTTGCCGCGGGGCCGCCGTACCGGTCCAGCAGGTGCCCCGGCGGGTGACCAGGCGGCGCAGCCACAGTTCCGTGGACGCGAGCTCGGCCAGGCCGTCCAGGGGCAGCGGCTCGCCCTCGGAGGCGGCCCGCAGCGCCTTGCGCACGACGCGTGCCTCGACCAGGCCGGCGTCGGCGAGCAGCGGGGCGTCGAAGAGGGCGATCAGTTCGGGCAGGGCCGCGCGCAGACCGATGCGTCCGGCCGCGGTGGACGTGGCCTGGGACGGGGTTCCCCAGCCGGGCGGCAGTTCGTGGATGCCGGCGCCCGCGAGGACCCGGCGCAGGATCGCGGCCCGGGCGCCCGGCTGGACCCGCAGCGACTCCGGGAGGGCCCGCGCCGCGCGGACGACCTGGTTGTCGAGGTAGGGGGCGTGGAGGCGCTGGCTGCGGACCTCCGCGGCCTGTTCCAGGATCCGCTGGTCCGCCGCGTGCCGGGCGAGCGCCGCCCGGGCCCTGGCCTCGCCGGGGCGCTGCACGAAGGCGGGACGGATCGCCGCCTCCTGGAGGCGAACCGATACTTCCGCGAGGGCCTCACCGGTGAGCCAGCGTGCGGCCGGACCGGGCCGCGACCAGGCCAGGGAGGCGAGGGAGGCGTCGGCGGGGGTGTCGAGGTCGGGGGCGTCGCGGTTGGCGTCGGGCAGCAGCGACGCGGCCGTTTCGAGCCCGGTGCGGTACGACGTACGGGCCAGCCTGCGGGCGGCCCGGTAGACGGCCAGCGGGACGAGCAGGGAGTGCGGGGAGGGGCCTTCGGCCCGGGCCAGCGCGGCGACGGGCCGCAGCAGGTGGCGTCTGCGCCGGTCCATCAGGAGGTCGGCCAGCCGTGCCGGGTGCGCGTCCAGGACCTGCCGGGCGCCGTGGCCGACGAAGTGGTCCGCGCTGCCCGCGGACAGCCGGCGGCGGTGGCGTTCGGCGACGACCAGCGAGGGTGCGGGCTCGTCGGTGAGGGGGCCGCTCTCCAGTGAGGCGTACGGCAGGGCCTCCTCGCCCGCCGCCACGACCACGTGGTGCAGCCGGGGGTTGGCGGCGATCACCCGGGCCCGCTCCAGCTCGTCCTCGCGCCCCTGCGCCGCGAGGTCGTTGAAAGTGACGGCCAGCAGCCGTTCGCCGGCGCCCGTGCCGTGGCCCAGCACGGTGCCCGGCAGCCCGGGCAGCCCCGAGGCCAGCAGGGCGAGCGTGGCCGAGGCGCTGCCGCCGGAGAGGTCGGCGCCGATCCCCGGGACGGGCGCCCCACGGGCGGCGCGGCGTTCGGCGGGCCCCATGCCGGGGACGGGGCCCGGGTCGGGCGGCAGGGTCTCCGGGGCGTGGCGCGGGGCGGTGAGCCGGGCGCGTACGGCCTCGACGAGCGCGTCCCGTACGCCTTCGACGGCGCTCACCGGGTCGGCCTGCGGGGCCGCGACGGCGAGCGAGGCCACCGCCTCGTACCCGGTGATCTCGCGCGAGCCCTCCCGGAGGATCAGCGCGTGCCCGGGCGGGATCCGCTTCACCCCCGCGTACGGGGTGCCGTCGCCCAGCGCCTCCGGGGTCTCGGGGCAGGCCAGCAGCGCCGCGAGGTGCCCGATGTCGAGCTGCGCCTCGATGAGGTCGGCGAGCGGGAGGGCGGCGGTGGCGTAGGCGGTGCCGTTGGCCCAGGGGGTGTGGAAGACGGGGCGCGCGCCGGCGAGGTCCCCGGCCACGGTGATGCGCCGGCCGATCTGGACGACGGCCGTGTAACTGCCGGGCCAGGCCGTGAGGTGACGCAGCGCGCCGCCGCGTGCGGACAGCAGCCCGGCCCGGAGCTGCTCGTCGCTGGCGCCGCAGCAGCCGAGGACGGCGAGGCGGGTGGTGGGCGCCCCCTCGGGGGTCGCGACCGTGATGACGCGGATCTCGTCCGGGCGCCAGTCGCCCACGGCCCAGAGGGGATCCGGGTCACCCCAGAGGAGTTGGGAGCCGACCGGGTGGACCGTGCGCCCCTCCCCGTGGCGGCCGACCGCACCCACCGTGCCGAAGCTCGCGGCGATACTGCTCCAGCCCACCAACCAACGCATCGCCGCCTCCACAGGCTGTGGACGAACCGGCGTACCAGGACACGGAGAACGCCGTCGCGGGACATGCTGCCACGACAACGGCGCCCGGGAAGGGGTGCGGGTGGCGCACACCGGCCGCGCATGCGCCCCTGGCAGAGGCCTGGCCACGGCTCCGCGGATCCCTCCGCAACGGATGCGGGTTCCGGGGGAGTTGCGGAGGGCGGCTTCCGGAGGCCGCCCCGTCCCGGCCCCGCGGCACACCCCATGCGAATCGGCCATAGTCGGGCGGACGCGCCGCACCCCGAGTGACCGGCGCTATCCGGCCATTTTCCGATCGCCGGGGAACCGCGCGTTTCGCCGCCGCGGGCGCCCGTCCACGGGCCGTCAGGACCGTCGGCGGCCCCTCCCCCGGGCCGCCCGGAGCCTCCCGCGCCCGTCCGCCCCCGTGCGGCGACGTGCGGGCCGGCGCATCCCCCCGGTGCGCCGGACCGCACGTCCGCTTTCCCGAACCCCGCCCGCAGGGCGCACGGTCCGGGAGGTGTCATCACCTCCCGGACCGGTTCGCCGCCCGCGGGGATGGGGCGGCGGTCTCCCCCAGCCCGCCGAGTCCAGTTCGGCGGGCCGACCCACGCAGGACCCATCGAAGCGCTTGCGATTCGGCCGAGGCAGAGCGCACGGCCGGGCGCACGGCCACACGTCAGGAGCACGGCGGCCCCGCACCGCGCGCCGCACGCACCCCATTCCCGCCATACGGAGGTCTGCCCCTTAACGGTGGGGATGCGGCGAACTACGCTGGGTTTACCGATGTTCTCGGCAGCGCGGCATATTCCACGGGGCCTGGCCAAATGCAGGTGCGGCCGGAGTGCCCGGGACCGTAGCTGGGGAGAACACGGTACGAATGCCGCGCGCCCGACGGTGACGCGGCAGCCGTCTGTGTGTCGAGGGGTGGCTATGTCCAGGGAGCAACGCGGGCCGAACGAGAAGCTCGGCACGGTTCTCGCCCTCGCGGGAATCAGCAACGCCGGCCTCGCCCGGCGGGTCAACGACCTGGGAGCGCAGCGGGGTCTGACCCTTCGCTACGACAAGACGTCGGTGGCCCGGTGGGTCGCCAAGGGCATGGTCCCGCAGGGCGCCGCGCCCCATCTGATCGCGGCGGCGATAGGGGCCAAACTCGGCCGTCCCGTGCCGCTGCACGAGATCGGGCTCGCCGACGCCGACCCGGCGCCCGAGGTCGGTCTGGCCTTCCCCCGCGACGTGGGCGAGGCGGTCCGGTCGGCGACCGATCTGTACCGGCTGGACCTCGCGGGCCGCCGGGGCGGCGGCGGGATCTGGCAGTCGCTGGCGGGCTCGTTCTCGGTGAGCGCCTATGCGACCCCCGCGTCCCGGTGGCTCATAACCCCGGCGGATCCGTCGGTGGCGCGGGACCCGGCGGCGGCCCGGGCCGCCGTCCTCACCCCGGAGGGCGCACCGGGGGCGCAGATCCCCGTCCAGCCGGGCCCGGACAGTGCGGTCGCGGCGGACGGCACCCTGCTGCGCGTGGGCCACAGCGACGTCAGCAAGCTGCGCGAGGCCGCGCAGGACGCGCGGCGGTGGGACTCCAAGTACGGCGGCGGCGACTGGCGTTCCTCCATGGTCCCAGAGTGCTTACGCGTCGACGCCGCACCGCTCCTGCTGGGCTCCTACAGCGACGAGGTGGGCAGGGCGCTCTTCGGCGCCTCCGCCGAGCTGACCAGGCTGGCCGGCTGGATGGCCTTCGACACCGGGCAGCAGGAAGCCGCCCAGCGCTACTACATCCAGGCACTGCGGCTGTCCCGCGCCGCCGCCGACGTGCCGCTCGGCGGTTACGTCCTGGCCTCGATGTCGCTGCAGGCGACCTACCGGGGGTTCGCCGACGAGGGAGTGGACCTCGCGCAGGCCGCGGTCGAACGCAACCGCAGCCTGGCCACCGCACGCACCATGAGCTTCTTCCGGCTGGTGGAGGCGCGCGCCCACGCCAAGGCGGGCGACGCACCGGCCGCGGGGGCCGCGCTCCGGGCCGCCGAGAGCTGGCTGGAGCGCTCCAGGGCCGGTGACGCCGACCCGGCGTGGCTCGGCTTCTACTCCTACGACAGGTTCGCCGCCGACGCCGCCGAGTGCTACCGCGACCTCAAGGCCCCCCGCCAGGTGCGGCGCTTCACCGAGCAGGCGCTGTCGAAGCCCACCGACGAGTTCGTCCGCTCCCACGGGCTGCGGCTGGTCGTCTCCGCGGTCGCCGAGCTGGAGTCGGGCAACCTCGACGCGGCGTGCGCGGCGGGGACACGGGCGGTGGAGGTGGCGGGACGCATCTCCTCGGCGCGCACCACGGAGTACGTACGCGACCTGCTGCACCGCCTGGAGCCGTACGGCGACGAGCCCCGTGTGGCCGAGCTGCGGGAGCGGGCCCGCCCCCTCCTCGTCTCCCCCGCCTGAGCGGCTCACCGCCCCGGCACCACCGGTACGCCCGGTTTTCGGCCGGTCCGGGCACGAAACGTCTCGCCACGCTCGCGCCGTCCCTGGTTTGAGCCCGTTGTCAGTGGGTCAGTGCACTATCGGGGTGGGAGGTGGCGTGATGATGACGCACGCGGCGTACGACTGCGACGTGCTGGTGATCGGTGGCGGGATCGTCGGTCTGTCGACCGCGTACGCGCTCACCCGCGCCGCGCCCGGCACCCGGATCGCGGTGCTGGAGAAGGAGTGGGGCCCGGCCCGGCACCAGACCGGGCGCAACAGCGGAGTGATCCACAGCGGCATCTACTACCCACCCGGCTCCCTCAAGGCGCGGTACGCGGTCCGCGGCGCCGCCGAGCTGGTGGACTTCTGCGCGGAGCACGGCATCGACCACGCGGTGACGGGCAAGCTGATCGTCGCGACCGGCAGCGCGGAGCTGCCGAGGCTGCACGCCCTGGTGCAGCGGGGCCGGGCGCACGGCCTGCCGGTCCGGGAGCTCGGCCCCGCCCAGATCACCGAGTACGAGCCGCGGGTGCGCGGGCTGGCGGCGATCCGGGTCGGGACCACGGGGGTGTGCGACTTCA
Source organism: Streptomyces sp. NPDC006296 (assembly GCF_040613235.1). Classification (NCBI taxonomy): domain Bacteria; kingdom Bacillati; phylum Actinomycetota; class Actinomycetes; order Kitasatosporales; family Streptomycetaceae; genus Streptomyces; species Streptomyces sp. NPDC006296. Next base: position 8,138 of record NZ_JBEXRT010000014.1, read on the forward strand.
CCGCGGTGGCCGTCCGGTTCGCCGCCGAGGTGACCGCCGCGGGCGGGCGCATCCGTTACGGCGCCGAGGTCGTCGCCGTCGACCGGCGCCCGTGGGGCGTCGCAGTGCGCACGGCCGACGGCCGGGTGGTCCGGGCCCGGGTGCTGGTCAACTGCGCCGGACTGCACAGCGACCGGATCGCGCTGCTCGCGGGCGACGAGCCGGGGGCCCGCATCGTGCCGTTCCGCGGGGAGTACTACGAGCTGGCCCGGCCGGAGCTGGTGCGCGGCCTCGTCTACCCGGTGCCGGACCCCGCGTTCCCCTTCCTCGGGGTGCATCTGACCCGGGGGGTCGACGGCTCGGTCCACGTCGGACCGAACGCCGTGCCGGCACTGGCCCGCGAGGGATACGGCCGGACGGCCGTCCGCCCCGGCGAGCTGGCCGCCACCCTGGCCTGGCCCGGCGCCTGGCGGGTCGCCCGGCGGCACTGGCGGTACGGCGCGGGCGAGGTGCACAGGTCCCTGTCGAAGAGCGCGTTCACCCGGGCCGTCCGGCGTCTGCTGCCGGAGGTGACGGAGGCCGACCTGCGGCCCTCCCCGGCCGGCGTCAGGGCCCAGGCGGTGCTGCGGGACGGCACCCTGGTGGACGACTTCCTGATCCGGGACGCCCCGCACACCGTGCACGTGCTGAACGCCCCGTCCCCCGCGGCCACCGCGTCCCTGCCCATCGGGAGGGAGGTGGCGCGTCGGGCCCTGCTCCGGGCTCGCGCGACGGGATGGACGCCTCCCGCCGTAGAATCGGGGCATTGTGTCTGAGCCTGTGAACCCCACCCCCAAGACGCCCGGCCCCGTCCCGGAGACGCCCGGCTCGGCGCCGGAGACCGTGCCCGGCAGCGGCCTCGGCGCCGCCCCGGACGACGCCGACGCGAACCGCGCGCACCCGCCGGCCGAGGACGCCACGGCCGGCGCGGACGCCCTCGCCGACGCGGACGCCGCCGATGCCGCGGCCCGCCGCGCCGCCTCCTTCGAGCGTCAGCGCAGGCTGCGCCAGGAACCCCGCTTCCCCGGCGGCCCCGCGGCCGACCCGGCGGGCTCCCACCACGAGCGCCGGATCCGCAGCTTCCAGCCGCGCCGCAGCCGGGTCACCACCGGCCAGGAGGACGCCCTCCAGCGGCTGTGGCCCCTGTGGGGCCTGGACATCGACGGCCGCAGCGTCCTCGACCTCCCCGCGTTGTTCGACGGCCTCCCGGTGGTCCTGGAGATCGGCTTCGGCATGGGCGAGGCGACGGCCCTGATGGCGGCCGACGACCCGGGCACCGGGATCCTCGCCGTCGACGTGCACACCCCCGGCCAGGGCAATCTGCTCGGTCTCGCGGACCGGGCGGGGGTGTCCAACGTCCGGGTCGCCAACGGTGACGCGATCATCCTGCTCCGCGAGATGCTGGAGCCGGCCGCCCTGGACGGGCTCCGGGTGTACTTCCCCGATCCGTGGCCCAAGAAGCGGCACCACAAGCGGCGGCTGATCCAGCCCGAGTTCCTCGACCTGGTGGCGGGGCGGCTGAAGCCCGGCGCGGTCGTCCACTGCGCGACCGACTGGGAGCCGTACGCGGAGCAGATGCTCGACGTCCTGACCGCGCACCCCCTGTTCGAGAACACCGAGGCGGACGGCGGCTTCGCGCCCCGGCCCGGGTTCCGGCCGCTGACCCGCTTCGAGGGCCAGGGCCTCGACAAGGGGCACGTCGTGCACGACGTGCTGTTCACCCGTCGCTGATCGGCTGACCCGTCGCTGATCGGCCACGGCCCGGCACCCCCGGGGACGGCGGCGTGGCCAGGTGTCCGTCGCCCTCGTTAGGGTCGTCGGATGTCCGAGGGGTCCGTGCAGCACCAGCAGCCGGCCGTCCCGGTTCTCGAGGAGCAGCGGCTCGACGAGTTCCTGGGTGCCGTCCCGGAGCGAGGCCAGTGGCGTTACCGGCCCCGCCGGGTCGGCATGGTCTGGCGCAGCAAGGCGTTCCGTGCCGGCGCGGTGATCACGGTGCTCGCGCTCTGCGGTCTGGTGATCCTCGCGCTGGTGCGCCGGCAGACGGGCACCGAGGGGTTCCTGGTGGGGCTGGGGCTGGCGGTGCTGCCCGTGCCGCTGCTGATGGCCGCGTTCCGCTGGCTCGACCGGGTCGAGCCGGGCCCCTGGCGCAATCTGCTGTTCGCCTTCTCCTGGGGCGCGTGTGCGGCTGCGCTCGTGGCCATCATCGCGAACTCCTTCGCCACCCGGTGGATAGCGACGGCCACCGCGGATCCGGCGAGCGCCGACACCCTCGGGGCCACACTCGTCGCCCCGGTCGTCGAGGAGAGCGCGAAGGCCGTCGCGGTCCTGCTGATCTTCCTCTTCCGCAGACGGCAGTTCGGCGGAGTCGTCGACGGCATCGTCGTCGCCGGCTTCACCGCGACCGGCTTCGCCTTCACCGAGAACATCCTCTACCTGGGCAACGCATTCGGTGAGGACCAGCAGCTCGGCACCTCGGGCTTCGCCTCGGTGACGGCCGGGACCTTCTTCGTCCGCGTGGTGATGTCGCCGTTCGCGCACCCCCTGTTCACCGTGCTCTCCGGGATCGGCTTCGGCATCGCCGCACTCGGCGGCGCGCGCCACCGGGTGCGCCGCGTCGTCCTGCCGCTGCTCGGGATCGTCCTCGCCATGGGCATGCACGCCCTGTGGAACGGCTCCACGGCCTTCGGACCGTACGGCTTCTACCTCGTGTACGGCCTCTTCATGATGCCGTCGTTCGGCCTGGTGACCTGGCTGGCGGTCTGGGCGCGCCAGCGGGAGCTGCGCACCCTCTCCACCGAACTGCCGGTGTACGCCGCGGCCGGCTGGCTGGCCCCGGCCGAGCCGCTCGCCCTCGCCTCGATGCGGGCGCGGGGCATGGCCCGCGACATGGCACGGCACTGGAACAGCCACCCCGACCGCGCCCGGGGCAAGGCGGCGGCCCGTGCCGTCGCCGAGTACGAGTCGTTCGCGACGTCCCTGGCCATGCTGCGCCGGAGGGCCCGCCACGACGGCGCGGGCCCGGACTTCGCCCCGCGCGAGCAGGAGCTGCTGCACCATCTGTGGCAGCGCCGGGAGATCGCCGGCCCCGCGCTGACGTACGCGGCCCATGCGACGGGCCGGCTGCGCACCCACCGGCTGCCCGTGCCGCCGCCGCGCCCGTACGCCCCCGGCGGCCCGGCTCCGCAGCAACTGCCCGCGCCGCACCGGCACTACGGCGGCTACAACCCGTATCTGGACGACGGCGACCGCCGCACACCGCCCGTCTGAGGGCTGCCCGCCGGCCGACGCCGGACGCCCGGCCAGCAGACGGCAGACGGCAGACGGCAGACGGCAGACGGCAGACGGCAGACGGACCAGCGTAGGACGCCCGCGGACCCCGGCCCCGGTACGTCCGGTCACAGGCTCCGGGCCCGGCCGGACGGTTCACAGGCGCCGGACCCGGGCGTCGGGTCACCCGCGCCGGGCCCGGCCGTGCGGTCTCGGGCCGGGGCCGGGGCCGGGGCCGGGCGCCGAACGGGTCTCAGGCGGATGCCTCGGTCAGCTCCGCGAGCTCCCGCTCGGTCAGCCGGAGGTCCGCCACCGCGACCAGCGCCGGCAGCTGTTCGACCGTGCGCGCGGAGGCGATCGGCGCGGCCACGGTGGGCCGGGAGGCCAGCCAGGCGAGGGCGACCGTGGCGATCTCGGCGTCGTGCTCCTGGGCGATCCGGTCGAGCACCGCGAGCACCGCGCGGCCCCGCTCGGTCGCCAGGTGTTTGCCCGCGCCCTCGGCCCGCGCGCTCTCGACGGTCGTCCCCGGCCGGTACTTGCCCGTGAGGAAGCCCGCGGCGAGCGCGAAGTACGGCACGGCGGCGAGACCCGCGGCGGCCGCGGTCTCCTGGAGCGCGCCCTCGTAGGTGTCGCGGGAGACGAGGTTGTAGTGCGGCTGCAGCGCGACGTAACGGGCCAGGCCCTCACGCTCGGAGAACTCCAGGGAGGCCCGGAGCCGCTCGGGGCTGATGTTGGAGGCGGCGATCTCCCGCACCGTCCCCGCCTTCACCAGCTGGTCGAGCGCCGTGACGATCTCCTCGACGGGGACGCTCTCGTCGTCGAAGTGCGTGTAGTACAGGTCGATGTGGTCGGTGCCGAGCCGGCGCAGGGACGCCTCGGCCGCCTGCTTGATCGTGGTGGCCGAGAGCCCCTTGTACGCGGGGTGGGCGCCGACCTTGGTGGCGATGACGACGTCGTCGCGGCGGGACCGGGCCGCCAGCCACGCACCGATGAGCGTCTCCGACTCACCGCCCTGGTTGCCCGGGATCCAGGCGGAGTAGGAGTCGGCGGTGTCGATGAAGTTGCCGCCCGCCGCCACGTACGCGTCGAGGACGGCGAACGTCCGCTCCTCGTCGGCCGTCCAGCCGAAGACGTTGCCGCCGAGGGCGAGGGGGAAGACCTGGAGGCCTGAGGAACCGAGAGGGCGCAGAGATGTCATGCCCAAGGACAACCCATCGACGGAAGCAACTATTCCGCTCCACGCCGGTGCGCCCCGGACCGTGCCGGTCCGGAGTACTCCGGGCCGGGCAGCGGCGGACGGCCCCACGACAGCGGCGGGGCGGACCGGCGACCGCCCCGGACAGGCCGGCGGCCCTGACGTCGGGGGGTCGTGCGTCAGGGCCGCCGGGGTACTGCCACGCCGTGACCGGCGCGCGGGGGATCAGATCGTGAGGCCCTTGCCGCGGAGCCAGCTCATCGGGTCGATACCCGTGCCGTCCGGGGTGTGGATCTCCAGGTGCAGGTGCGCACCCGTCACGTTGCCGGTGGCACCGACACGGCCGATGGTCTGGCCGGTGGTGACCTTCTGCCCGGCGGTCACGTCCATCGAGGACTGGTGGCAGTACCAGACCTCGGTGCCGTCGTCGAGCTCCAGGACCGTGCGGTAGCCGTACGAACCGGAGTAGCCGGCCGACTTCACCGTGCCGCTGTGCACGGCCTTGACCGGGGTACCGGTCGGCGCCGCGAAGTCCAGCCCCGTGTGGTGCCCGGAGGACCACATCGAACCGGCCTGACCGAAGGTGGAGCTGATGTAGTACGACGAGGTCGGGACCGCGTAGCTGGCGGCGAGCTTGGCGAGGCGCTCGGCCTCCGCCTTCTTCTTCGCCGCCTCTTCCGCCGCCTTCTTCTTCGCGGCGGCCTCGGCCTCCGCCGCGCTCTGCCGCTTCGCCGCCTGGGCCGCGGCCGCATCGGCCGCCGCCTGCTCCTCCGCCGCCTTCGCCTCGGCCTCGGCGCCGGCCTGCTGCTGCTCGGCCTGCTGGAGGATGCGGGCGCGCAGCGCCTCGCCCGCGTCGGTGGCGCCCTGCTCGGCCTCGGCGGCGGTGATGCCCGCGGTGGTGAGGGGGGCGGACGCGGCGACCGTCTCGTGGTCCGCGCCGGAGTCGCTGGACATGAACGCGCCGACGCCGGGCAGGGACTTGGCGTCGGGAAGGTTGTCCGCGATGGAATCGGGAAGAGAGATGGAGACCGGCGGCTTGCTCTGCGCGGTGGCCATGCCACCCGCACCGACGGCCGCGATGACACCGACGCCGAGGACGGTGGAACTACGGGCGAGGCCGCGCTGCTTGGCCACGCGATGCCGGCCGCGTACGGGACGGACGGACTCCTCGGTGGGGTTCCATTCCCCCCACGACCTGTCCTCGTCACCGAAGCCGGCGGTCCTGAAGGGTGCCGGAGCCTCGGGGGCAGGCTGATTTGACGCCACGTGGGCGCTCTCCTTTCCTTCCTTCTCGCCTACCGGGTTAGCTGACGGGTTCGGAGCAGGAAGGTCTCCTACGGGCCCCTCTGCCTCTCACGAGACACAGGTGTCCGATTCACCCCATGTAGGTGGTTCCCCGGTTCCCTTGCGGAATTCGGCGCTGCGCACGGTGCCGCCTCTTGCGGCGGCCTGTACGACCGTGCTGCGTTATCGAACGTTAATAGACACACGGGTCCGATTCCAAGCTGTTCCTACAGATCGTTCACGCCTCCGCCCTGGACTTACAGGGCTCAAACGGGCGCAAACGGTCGAGTTGAGCAGGGTGAATCCAGCCGCCCGTTTCTGACGGTGCGTCATATGTTATGCGGAGCGGGGTCCTTCGACTACCGACGGTCGCGACGGTTCATTCACTGTCCCGTCGCACGATCTTCACGGTGGTCCGCCGCTCCTGCTGGCCCCTCGCCGGACGGGCGACCGCGAGCAGCGCCAGGTCGTCCGTCGACCGGCCCCCGGTGTGCAGCCGTACGTCGTCGGTGAGCGCGGACAGCAGCTCCTCGGGCCCCGGGAAGAGCCGGCCGCGCAGCCGCGCGGCCGGGTCGTAGAAGACCCCGGTCATGTTCCGGGCCTCGGAGAGCCCGTCGGTGAACGCCAGCAGCATCGCCCCGGCCGGCAGCGTCCACTCGTCCGACCGGTCGGGCCACGCACCCAGCCCCATCCCCAGCGGCAGGGCGGGCGCGGTCGGCGCCAGCACGTCGAGCGCCCCGTCCGGGTGCAGCACGAGCGGTTCGGGATGGCCCCGGTTGATGACGCGCAGGGTGTCCGAGCCGGCCGGGATCTCCGCCAGGACCGCGGTGACGAACCCCTCCATGGAGTCGAGCCCGCCCCGGCGCGAGCCCTCCCGGGCCAGCGCACGCTCCAGCCGCTGGGCCACCCCCTCCAGCGACATCTCCTGCTCGGCGGCCTCCCGGAACGCCCCGATCACGACGGCCACCGCCGCCACGGCGTCCAGCCCCTTGCCCCGGACGTCCCCCACCACCAGGCGCACCCCGTACGGCGTGTCCGCGACGGCGAACAGGTCACCGCCGACGAACTCGTCCGCCTGGGCCGCCTCGTACCGCGCGGCGACCAGCAGTCCGCCGATCCGGTCCTCCGGCTTCGGCAGCACCGCGCGCATCGCGGTCTCCGCGATGACCCGCGCCGAGGCCAGCTGCTCGTTCCCGCGGCGCACGACGAGGTTGATGACGAGGGAGAGCGCCGCGACGGTCACCAGGGTCAGCAGATCCGTGATCGACACGACCCCGTAGACCGCGCCGCCCGACAACCGCAGGGCGAACACCACGAGGACCGCGGCCACCCCGACCCGCACCGTGCCGGCCAGCGAGAAGAACGGGGCGGCGATCAGCGGGGCCGCGGCGAAGAGCGGCACCGCGGTCACCTCGGTCGGCGTGACCAGGTCGAAGGCCACCCCGGCGCAGATCATCAGCGCGGGCAGGGCGCGCACGAACCGCCGGGAACGGGATCCCCCGGCACCGCGCCCTCGCCTTCCGTCCCGCTTCCCCACCTGTGTGCTCCTGCCCGGTCCACCCACGGCTGCGGACGGTACCGCGCCCCGCCCCGGCCGCCCGGAGCCGCGCCGGAGGGCGGCTCGTCATGGGCCGAAGGGAGGAGCGCGCCGGAGCACCGCGCTCCGGGGGTCGGCCGGAGAGCCGGCGCTGCGCGTGAGTCGTCAGTGCATCCCGTACGGAGACGGCGGTTCCGTCTCCGTGGCGATCGTAGTTGCTCCCGAAGCGGGGATCGGCGACCCGCGCCCTCCGGAGCCGGTCCGCGCACGGTGACCGCCGCCGGACCCACCCGGCTCCGCACCACCGTGCGGCGGTACACGACAGGGGCCCGGATCCTCGAAAGGATCCGGGCCCCTGTCTTCAGTAGCGGGGACAGGATTTGAACCTGCGACCTCTGGGTTATGAGCCCAGCGAGCTACCGAGCTGCTCCACCCCGCGTCGTTGTGAGTAGAACTCTACGCCATCCGGGGCGGTGCTCCGACCACCCGAGGCCCACCGCTCCCCCGAACCCCTGACCCCGGAGAGGCCCCCTCCACTGCGGGTATCTCCAACTCGCCACACCTGCAACGACGTTGACGACCGGTAGGACGGGACCGCGGGCACCGGCACGGTCCGGGATCCGGATTCCCCCCGATCCGGAACACCCTCCCCGGGGTCCGCGGCACACCGGACGGCGCCCCGGCCCCGCGCGCCCGGCCCCGGACCGGTGGCACGCCCGGACCGGTGGCACGTGCCGCTCCGCGATTGCGCGGGCTCCGGAGCGGCGGGACGCTGGAGGGAGAAGCCTTTCGGTGTCCGGCCCCGTCCGCGCGCCACCCCCCGGGGGTGCCGCCGCCGGCCGGCGAGGTTCCGCCGTCATGGTGCCGGAAGAGGCCGGGCGCCACCCGATCAGGAGACGATCATGGACGGCGCCCTCCTCGAAACGATGCGAACCACTCTGCGGGGCCCGGTCATCGGCCCGGACGACCAGGAGTACGGGACGGCCCGAGCGGTCTACAACGCCATGATCGACAAGAGGCCGGCGGCCGTGGTCCGGTGCCACGACACGGCGGACGTGCGGGAGGCCGTGAACTTCGTCCGCGACAACGGCCTGGACGTGGCGGTCCGCGGCGGCGGGCACAGCGGCCCCGGGCTGGGCCTCGCCGACGGCGCGGTCACCCTCGACCTCTCCGCCATGCGCGGTGTGCGGGTCGACCCGCACACCCGGACCGCCCGGGCGGACGGCGGCGCGACGCTGGGCGATCTCGACCACGCCACCCACACGTTCGGCCTGGCCACCCCGGCGGGCATCATGTCCACGACCGGGCTCGGCGGACTCACCCTCGGCGGCGGCCACGGATACCTGACCCGGAAGTACGGGCTCTCGGTGGACAACCTGGTCTCCGCGGACGTGGTCCTGGCCGACGGCAGCTTCGTCACCGCGAACCCGAGCGAGCACCCCGACCTGTTCTGGGCGCTCCGGGGCGGTGGCGGGAACTTCGGCGTCGTCACGTCGTTCGACTTCGATCTGCACCCCGTGGACACCGTGGGCGTGGCCGTCACCCTGTGGCCCCTGGAGCTCTTCGGCGAGGTCATCCGGTGGTACCGCGACTTCCTGCCGCAGGCGCCGGACGACCTGTCCGGCTTCTTCGCCTCGCTGACCGTCCCGCCCGCCCCGCCCTTCCCCGAGGAGATCCACGGCCGGACGATGTGCGGGGTCGTCTGGTCCTCGACGGCGGACCCGGAGGCCCTGGGCGACACCCTCGCCGTGGTGAACGAACCCGGCCCGCCCGCGTTCCACTTCACCACGCCGATGCCCTACCCGGCGCTGCAGAGCATGTTCGACGCGCTGATGCCCGCCGGTCTCCAGTGGTACTGGCGCGGCGACTTCTTCGACCGGATCACGGACGACGCCGCCGAGGTGCACGCCTCGTTCGCGGAGAAGCTCCCCACCGGCCTGTCGACCATGCACCTCTACCCGGTCGACGGCGCCGCCGGCCGGGTCGGGCCCGACGACACCGCCTGGGCCTACCGCGACGCGCACTGGTCCGGCGTCATCGCCGGCATCGACCCGGACCCGGCCAACGCGGCGGCGCTGCGGGAGTGGGCCGTCGGCTACTGGGAGGCGCTGCACCCCCACTCCATGGGCGGCGGCTACGTCAACTTCCTGGGCACCGGCGAGGCCCGGGACCGGGTCCGGGCCACCTACCGCGGTCATTACGACCGGCTCGCGGAGGCCAAGCGGACGTACGATCCGCACAACCTCTTCCACGCAAACCAGAACATCGAACCCGCCGCGCCGCACTGAGCGTCACGCCGGGCTCGCAATTCCGGGGGAAAGCCGTGCCGGGAGGGTTACAGTCTGCGTATACCGCCGCACAAGGATCCGGACGCCCCCGGAGCGGCGCGCACCGGGAGCGGCGCCTCGTCGCCGCACCGGTCGGGACCAGTCCGGCAATCAGTGCGGCGGCTCGGTCACGGGGCTCTCATCACACCTACGTACAGGACACCTGAGATGACCGACACGTCTGCCCGCACGATCCCGCGGCACGCCGACCGGACGACGGCCCCCGCCCCGTCGGGCGCCGCGGCTCCGCTGCCCGCACCGCAGTACGCGGGCCTGTTCATCGAGCCCGACCTGCCGCCGTTCGCCGACGACACCGAGTGACCGGGCGGCCCGGGAGCGGTCCCGCCCGAGTGACCGGCCCGGGAGCGGTCCCGCCCGAGTGACCGGCCCGGCCGGACGGTCGTTGGGAGACCATGCGCATCCGTATCGGCGTGGTCGTCCTCGCAGTGGTCCTGCTGATCGCCGCGTTCCTCGCGAACATCCCGTCCGAGGCCGAGACCGAGGCGGCCTGCCGGCGGGCCCTCGACAACCTGTCGACGTGGACCAACCGGCCGGACGTCTGTCTGGATGTCTCCCCGGACACCTACCGGACCTTCCTCCTGATGTACCAGCTGCGGGAGGAGGGCCTGGACTGAGCGCGCCCGGGACCCGGGGTCCTGATCAGCCCTGCTGTTCCTTCCACTCCGCCTGGGCCTCGTCGAGGTTCTCGGCGAAGGTGTCGAGGAAGTCCGCGGCGCTGGTCTTGCCGAGCAGCACCTTCTGGAAGCCGGCCTCGCTGTCGGCCTTGGAGAGGGTGTTCCAGTCCGGCAGGTAGTACGGGAGCTGGACGATCTCGGTGTCGCCGGAGAACAGCGCCTCGGCGCCGAGCTTGGTGGTCTCGGCCTTGTCGAGCCAGGGGTCCTCGGCCGCTTCCTTGTTGGCCGGGATCAGGCCCGCGGACTCGCTGAACTTCGAGTTCGAGGCGTGGGAGGCGGCGAACTCGATGAACTTCCAGGCCGCCGCCTTGTTCTCGGAGGACTTGAGCAGGCCGAGGCCGGACACCGGGTTGGAGACCATCACCCGCGTGCCGTCGGCGAGTTGCGGCTGCGGGATGCCACGGAACTTCCCGGTGCCGAGCGCACTCACATGGTCCTGGTAGGAACCCAGGTTGTGGTTGAGCATGGCGATGCCGCCGGAGTCGAACTGGGCGACCATCTTCGTGAAGTCGTTGTTGAGGTCGGCCTCCGGGGTGGCCTTCCGGTACAGGCCGACGTACTTCTCCAGGGCGGCGACGTTCTTCGGGTCGTTGACCGTCGTCCGGGTCTGCGAGGCGTCCCAGAACGAACTGATGCCGGACTGCCCGTACATCGCGTCCAGTGCCTGGGCGATGGAGCCCGGGCCGCCGCGGATGGTGTAGCCGAACTGGTTCTTCCGCTTGTCCGTCAGCTTCGCCGCGGCCGCGTAGAACTCGTCCCAGGTGTCCGGCTCGCCCAGCCCGGCCTTCTCGAACAGGTCCGTGCGGTAGTACAGGACACCGTTGGTGGCCGAGATCGGCACCGTGTACATGGCGTCCCGTCCGGCGGCGCTCCGCACGTTCTCGACCATCGCCTCGTTGAGCTTGCCCTTGAGCGAGCCGGCCTCGATCCGGTCGTCCAGCGGTTCCAGGGCGTCCTGCGCGGTGATCCCGGCGACCATCGCGGCCCCCACACCGCCGACGTCCGGCAGGCCTCCCCCCTGGATGGCGGTGTCGTACTTCGACTGCGCCTCGGTGGAGGCGATGCCGACGTACTGCACCTCGATGTCCGGGTTGGCCTGCTCGAAGTCGGCGATGATCTCCTTCCAGATCGCCGTGCGGACGCCGCCGTTCTCGTCCCAGAACACGATCTTCCCGGTGCCCGAGCCCTCGGCGCCCTTCGCGCCGGTCATGCCGCTGCCGTCGTCGCCACAGGCGGTGGCGGTGAGGGCCAGGGCGGAGACCAGGGATATCGCCGCGGCGAGACGGCTGGTGCGGGGCTTGGTCATGGTCGGCTCTCTTCTCTGAGTGCTCACCGGCGGAGCGCCGGGCAGCAGTGCGCCGCAGCGTGGACCGTGCGGGGTGGAGAGGTGCTTCGGTGAGCGCGGGACCGGCGGGGCGGGCCGTCAGCCTCTTCCGGGGCGCCGGGGGCGGCCGGGGAGGTGGATCGGGGCTGGCTGCATGGGGCGCTCGGCTCTCATATCGCGTCTCATATATGACATACGAAGGGCAACGCGAAGAACGTAAATTCGGCCCACTCCCCCGGTCAATGCCCGTGCAGCAGAAACTTCCCGGGCCCGGGGAACGCCGGAACGCCCCGGCCGGGGAACGTGAGTTCCTCCGGCCGGGGCGTTCCGGTGTCTCCCGGGGCGCCTCCGTACGTCGTCGGGCCGCCTCCGGTGGCGCGGGTCAGGCTTCGACGGTGACCTTGTCCGCGGCGGCGGGTCCGGTCCGGTCGCCGTCGGCGGGACGGACGAGGCCCGGGATGAGCGCGGCGACCGCGGCGGCGACGAGGGCGACCCCGCAGCCGATCATCAGGCCGACGCGGAAGCCGTCCTCGGAGGCGAACGAGAACCCGCCGAGGTCCATGGTCATCTGCGCCAGCACGACGCCGATGACGGCGGACCCGATGGTGGTGCCCAGGGAACGCATCAGGGTGTTGAAGCCGTTGGCCGCGGCGGTCTCCGAGAGCGGGACCGAGCTCATGATGAGGGCGGGCATCGCACCGTAGGCGAGGCCGACACCGCTGTTGATGACGATCCCGACGATCATGAGGCCCCAGGCCGAACCCATCAGGAAGAGCGAGATGCCGTAGCCCACGGAGATCACGAGGGCGCCGAGGACGAGGGCGATCTTGGGCCCGCGTGCGTTGATCAGCTTCCCGCCGAGCGGGGAGACGATCATCATCATCACGCCGCCGGGAGCCATCCAGAGGCCGGCGGCCAGCATCGACTGGCCGAGGCCGTACCCGGTGGCCTCGGGGAACTGCAGCAGCTGGGGGGCGATGAGCATGAAGGAGTACATGCCGACGCCGACCAGGATCGACGAGACATTGGTCAGCAGCACGCGCGGACGGGCGGTGGTCCGCAGATCGACGAGCGGGTCGCGGGTGCGCAGCTCGTAGAACCCCCAGGTACCGAGCGCCACGACCGCCACGGCGAACAGTCCGAGCGTGGTGCCCGAACCCCAGCCCCAGTCGGCGCCCTTGGAGATCGCCAGCAGCAGGGACACCAGGCCGATGGCGAGCCCGATCGCGCCGGGCGCGTCGAAGCGCTGGCCCTTGGCGCCGGCCGGGACGTCCGGGACGAAGACCCAGATGAGCACGGCGATCATCAGCGCGAGGACGGCGGAACCCCAGAACAGCACGCGCCAGCTGGCGTACTCGGCGACGGCGGCGGAGATCGGCAGGCCGAGGGCGCCGCCGATGCCCATGGAGGCGCTGACCAGGGCGATCGAACCGCTGAGCTTCTCGGTGGGCACCACGTCGCGCAGGAGCGCGATCCCCAGCGGCACCATGCCCATGCCCATGCCCTGGAGACCACGCCCCACGATCATCGGCACGACGGACGAGGCCAGCGCGCACACCACCGACCCGGCGATCAGCGGAACCGCGCAGGCCAGCAGCATGCGGCGCTTGCCGAGGAGATCGCCGAGCCTGCCGGTCACCGGCACGCACACGCCCGCGACCAGCAGGGTGACGGTGACCACCCAGGCGGCGTTCGAGGACGAGGTGTCCAGAATCCGCGGCAGCTCCGCGATCAGCGGGGTCACCAGGGTCTGCATCACCGCGGCGACGGTGCCGGCGAGCGCCAGCGTCGTGATCACACCGCCCGCGCGGGCGGTGGGCTGGGGTGCGTCCATATCGGGGGTCCTCGGCTATCCGGTCGTTTCGGGAGGAAGAACTGGCATCGTACATGCCTATTGCATCATGCACACTGTGTGCCATATGCACGCCCTGGTAAACATACGATGAAGCCGGTACGCACGACCGCACGACGACACACCGGCCACGCCCGGCAGGAAGCAGGAGGTGCCCGCGCATGAAGAGGGCGACGCACGAGGTCGAGTACGAGCAGATGCTGCTCAGCCGGCACGGCCTGCTGACCCACAGGAAGGGCCGCCGCAAGGACGGCCTCCTGGAGCGCAGCGCCTACGTCCTGCTCAGCCGCATCCGCGTCCAGGGCCCGATGTCCGTCGGCGAACTGAGCGAGGCCTTCGACCTCGACGTCTCCACCCTCAACCGGCAGACCGCCGCGGTCATGCGCGCCGGCTTCGTGGAGCGCATCCCCGACCCGGACGGCGGCATGGCCCGCAAATTCCGCATCACGGAGGAGGGCGCGAGGACCCTCGACGCGGAACGCGAGGGCATGGTCAGCTCCCTGGAACGCGTCATGGCCGACTGGCCCGACGAGGACATCTCCGCCTTCGCCGGCTACCTGCGGCGCTTCAACTCCGACATCGAACGCATCGGCGGCCGCCCCTGGCCGCGCCCCTGAGCCGGACACGCCGGCGGAGGGTCGGCACGGCTCCTTCCCGGCGGCGGCCGCTCACGGGACCCGGCGGGCGGAGGCCGCGAGGCGACCGGCGAACGCGGTGACGAGGTCGCGGAGTTCGGCGGGACGCTCGATGACGAAGGGCCGGTCGAGCGCGGCCAGCACCGGCGGCAGCCAGTCGAGTCGCTCCGCCCTGACACCGACACGCCACCAGCGTCCGGACTCCGTTCCGCCGCCCTCGCCGGGGGCGTACTCCGGCCCGCCGTGCTCCGGCCCGCCGTCCCCGACGGGGCCGCACTCCGGCGCGCCGTCCTCCGGCGCGCCGTCCTCCGCGGGGCCGCGCTCCTCCTCCAGGGTCGCGACGGAGGCGGGGAGGCGGGCTCGGATCTGCTCGGCCGTCCCGTGGATCCGCAGCATCACCTCGTGCCGGTACCCGGCCGTGGCGAACCCCGACAGCACGCGCCCGACCGGGTCGGTACCCGCAGGCACCTCGAACGATCCGGGGAGGGCCCGTGCCTCGGAGATGCGGTCGAGCCGGAAGGTCCGGTCCTCGCCCTTCTCCGCGTCCCTCCCGGTGACGTACCAGCGGCCCGCGTGGGCGACGATCCCGTACGCGTGCAGCGTGCGTGCGCTGCGCCGGCCGTCGCCGCCGGTGTAGCGCATCGAGACCGGCCGGCCGTGGCGCACCGCGTCGGCGAGCGTGAGCAGCACCCCGGCGTCGGGAGAGGCGGGCTCACCGGGCCGGTCCGTGAAGGCGAGGGACTCCAGGAGCGCGTCCAGCCGGCCGGCGAGGTGCCGGGGCAGCACCCGCCGGATCTTCGCCGCCGCCGTATCGGCCGCCGTGGGCCCCGCCACCGTCAGCCCCGCCCGGCGGCCCGCCACCAGACCGAGCAGCACGGCCAGGGCCTCGTCGTCCCCGAGCATCAGGGGCGGCAACCGGTAGCCGGGGCCGAGCCGGTACCCGCCGTACCGGCCCCGCACCGACTCCACGGGGACATCGAGGTCGATCAGCTGCTCCACGTACCGCCGCACGGTGCGCCCGTCGACCCCGAGCCGGTCGGCCAGCTCGGCCACCGTGCGGGTACCGCCCGACTGCAGCAGCTCGAGGAGCCTCAGCACACGTCCTGCGGGTCGGGTCATGGCCACAGCCTCCGATCGATACCGGGCGGAATCCGTCCACTATCTCCCCTAGCCTCCGACGTGCACGACGCC
This sequence comes from Streptomyces sp. NPDC006296, assembly GCF_040613235.1. Taxonomy (NCBI): domain Bacteria; kingdom Bacillati; phylum Actinomycetota; class Actinomycetes; order Kitasatosporales; family Streptomycetaceae; genus Streptomyces; species Streptomyces sp. NPDC006296. The sequence continues at coordinate 23,463 of NZ_JBEXRT010000014.1, forward strand.
GGCCCGGCACGACGACGGCCGCGCCACCGGCGTCGGCACAGCCACAGCCACAGCCACAGCCACCTGCACCGGCGCCCAGCGCCGGCACCAGCACCAGCACGACAAGGGAGCTCCCATGGACTTCGTCTCGATCCGCATCATCACCGCCGACGTCGCACGCCTCGTCACCTTCTACGAGCGGGTCACGGAGGTCCGGGCGGAGTGGGCCACCGAGGACTTCGCCGAACTCAGGACACCCGGCGCCACCCTCGCCGTCGCGAGCACCCGCACCATCCCCCTGTTCGCCCCCGGCTCCGCCCGCCCGTCGGAGAACCACAGCGTGATCACCGAGTTCCGCGTCGACGACGTGGACCGCGTGCACCGCAATCTGTCCGGCTTCGTCACCGACATCGTGACCGAACCCACCACGATGCCCTGGGGCAACCGCTCCCTGCTGTTCCGGGACCCGGACGGCAACCTGGTCAACTTCTTCACCCCCGTCACCCCTGAGGCCGTCGAGAAGTTCGCCCGCTGACACGCCACCGCGGCCGACGCCCCCCATCGACAGCGACGAAGCGCCCCTCGCCGAGGTCCAGAACTGCCACGCGGTGCGTATGCGAGCGAATCGCGCGTGCCACGAGACTCATGGGTCCGACCTCCGGCCGGTCCGCCACCCGAGCCCCCGGTCGATCTCGACCTCGCCCCCTGGCACTGGCACACGCCCCCTGCACCTGGCCCACGGGCCGGGCGCGGGGGCGCCGTTGTCGTGTGCGGGGTCAGGCGTCGGGGTCCTGGTCGTACGCGGTCGGGGCGTCCACCGGGTCCCCCGCGTCTCCGGGCCGGACGTCCCCGGATCATCACGCACGCCGACCCGGCCGACCGGGCGGCAGCGCCGGCACATGACGTCGAAGACAGGGGCGGACCCCAGGCCGTTGACACTCTGACCTGGGGTCCTGTGGTAGGCCGTGTGGGACTCGAACCCACAACCAACGGATTAAAAGTCCGCTGCTCTGACCAATTGAGCTAACGGCCCCGGATGGATCACCCCCCGAGCATAGCTGGCCCGGGCCCGGCAGCCGATCGGGTATCGGGTGCCGGGCCCTGTCGTGGCGGGGCGGGCGGGGTCAGGGGGTGGATTCGTCCGTGATCGGAGTCTTGTGGGCCGGTGCGGCCGGCTTCAGGAACCAGTGCCGGGCCGAGACCAGCCACCACACGGCGGCGAAGCCGAGCACCACCAGGACGGCCAGCGGGGCGTAGTTGAAGCTCTCCCAGGTGACCGGGGACACCTGGGGCAGCATGAAGAGCACCGTGATCACCCCGACCCAGGTCACCGCGATGATGCCGATGGGGCGGGACCAGCGGCCCAGGTGCCAGGGGCCGCGGACGAAGTCGTCGCCGCGCAGCAGCCTCAGCAGGGTGGGGATGACGTAGGCGATGTAGAGGCCGATGACCGCGATGGACGTCACGGCGGCGTACGCGGTGACGTTGATCAGGTACGGCAGACCGAGGGCCAGGGCGCCCAGGGCGGCCAGCCAGACCGCGGCGACGGGGGTGCGGGTGCGGGGGCTGACCGTGTGCCAGACGCGGGAGAAGGGCAGCGCCCCGTCGCGCGAGAAGGCGTAGATCATGCGGCTGTTGGCGGTCACGGACGCCATGCCGCAGAAGAGCTGCGCCCCGATCACGACGAGCAGCAGGAGCTTGCCCGTGGTGGCGCCGAGCGCGTCCAGCAGGATCTGCGCGGGCGGAGCGCCGGTCGGGGAGTTCAGGGCGCCGTCGTAGGACTGGATGGCGAAGGTGAAGCCCAGCAGCAGCACGAACCCGGCGATCCAGGACGTCCAGATGGACTGCACGATGCCGCGCGGGCCCGCCACCGCCGCGTCGTGGGTCTCCTCCGTCATGTGGGCGGAGGCGTCGTAGCCGGTGAAGGTGTACTGCGCCATGAGCAGGCCGATCATCACGACGTAGAAGCCGCTGCCCCAGCCGGTGTTGTTGACGAACTCGGTGAAGACGTACGAGGCCGACTGGTGCGAGTCCGGCACGAAGGTGAGCGCGCCGACGATGACGGCGACCCCGACGACGTGCCACCACACGCTGACGTTGTTGAGGAAGGCCACGATGCCGACGCCGAAGGTGTTCAGCAGGCCGTGCAGGACCAGGATCGCCGCGAAGAGCAGGATCGTGCGGCCGGGGGTGACCTCGAAGCCGAACTGGAGGTTCAGGTACGCCCCGAGGAAGGACGCCGCCCCGAAGTCGATGCCGGCGGTGACGGCGACCTGGCCGAGCACGTTGAACCAGCCGGCGAACCAGGCCCAGGCCGCCGCCGAGCGGGGCGGGGCGAGGCGGTGGGCCCAGAAGTACAGGCCCGCGGACGTCGGATAGGCCGAACAGATCTCCGCCATCGCCAGGCCGACGAACAGCGTCATCAGCCCGACGGCGACCCAGCCCCAGGTGATGACGGCGGGCCCGCCGGTGTTCATGCCGAACAGGTACAGCGTCAGACAGCCGGAGAGCACCGAGATGATCGTGAACGAGACCGCGTAGTTGGAGAAGGCGGACATGCGGCGCGCGAGCACCTGGGTGTAGCCGAGTTCGGCCAGTCGCTCCTCGTCCGTGGGCGCGGCGGGAGCCGGGCCGGACGGGGACGGGGAGCCCTTGGGGGCGTCCGGTGGAGGGACCGCCGCTGCGACGTCGTCATTTGTCATGCCCCCAGCGATGCCCTCGCAGGGGGCCCGGAAACGCCCTGGGGCCCGTACGGCACCGAAGTGCCGTACGGGCCCCAGGGATCGGTCAGCCGATCAGCCGGACTCAGCCGTTGCGCTTCCAGCGCGGCTTGTCGTCGCGGCGGCCGAAGGTGCCGGTGCCGGTACCCGTGCCGGTGCCGCCGCGGTGGTCGTCACGACGGCCGTGCGGACGGTCGCCGCCGGAGCGGAAGCCGCCCGAGGGACGGTCGTCACGACGGTCACGGTTGAACGGGCGGTCGCTGCCGCCGGAGCGGAAGCCACCGGAGGGGCGGTCGTCGCGACGGTCGCGGTTGAACGACGGGCGGTCGTTGTCACGGCGCTCGAAGGAACGGCCACCACGGTCGTCCCGACGGTCACCACCGGAGCGGAAACCACCCGACGGGCGGTCGTCACGACGGTCGCGGTTGAACGACGGACGGTCGTTGTCACGGCGCTCGAAGGAACGGCCACCACGGTCGTCCCGACGGTCACCACCGGAGCGGAAACCACCCGACGGACGGTCGTCACGACGGTCGCTGCTGCCGCGGAACGACGGACGGTCGTTGCTGCCGCGGTATCCGCTGCCGCCGGCGGGGCGGCCGCTGCGCTCGCCGACCCGGTCGCTGCCGCCGCGGTAACCGCCGCGGTCGTTGCCGCCCCGGTCGTCACGGCGGTTGAAGTTGCCCCGGTCGTCGCGACGGTCCTCGCGCGCGGCCGGCTGCTCGGGGACGGTCGCGGCGGCGACGAGCGCGGCCTCGGCCTCGGCGGCGACCTCGGCCACCGCCGCCTCCGGGTCGTCGCCCCGCTCACGGGCGGCACGGGCGACCAGGCGGTCGGCCTCCTCGCGCAGCTCCACGGCACGGCGCTGGACCCGCTCCAGCTGCTTGGTGAGGTCGGCGGCCTCGCGCTCGGCCTGCTTGGCCGCGTTGTTCGCCGAGTCGGCCTGGACCTCGGTCAGCGAACGGGCGCCCGTGATCTCGGCGACCTCGGGCTCGAAGACGCCCGCGCCCTGCACGATGTGGCGCGAGGCGTCGACGCCCGCGTCCTCCATCAGGCGGAAGATCTGACGGCGCTGGTGCGGGAGCGCCAGCGAGACGACGACACCGGAGCGGCCGGCACGCGCGGTACGGCCCGAGCGGTGCAGGTAGTCCTTGTGGTCGCCGGCCGGGTCCACGTTCAGGACGAGGTCGATGCCGTCGACGTGGATGCCGCGGGCGGCGACGTCGGTGGCGACCAGGGCGTTGACGTAGCCCTTCTTGAAGTCCTCGAGGACGCGGGTACGGGCGCCCTGCGTCATGCCGCCGTGCAGCGCGTCGGCCTTCACACCGGACTCGATGAGCTGCTCGGCGATGCGGTCGGCGCCCAGCTGGGTGCGGACGAAGATGATCGTGCGGCCCTTGCGGGCGGCGATCGCGGCCGTGACCGGCGCCTTGTCCTTCGGCTTCACGACGAGGACGTGGTGCGACATGGTCGAGACGTTGCCCTGCGCGCTGTCGACCTCGTGGGTGACCGGGTTGCTCAGGTAGCGCTTGACGAGCGTGCCGATCTCGTTCTCCATGGTGGCGGAGAAGAGCATGCGCTGGCCGCCGCCGGGGATCTGGTCGAGCAGCTCGGTGACCTCGGGCAGGAAGCCCAGGTCCGACATCTGGTCGGCCTCGTCGAGGACCGCGACCTGGACGTTCTCCAGGGAGCAGGCGCCGCGGTTGATGATGTCGCGCAGCCGGCCCGGGGTGGCGACGAGGATGTCGACACCGCGCTCCAGCGCGTAGATCTGGTTGCCCATCGACGTACCGCCGCAGACGACCTTCATCTTCAGGCCGAGCACGTCGCCGTAGGGCTGAAGGGCGTCCGCCACCTGCATGGCCAGCTCACGGGTCGGCGTGAGGATGATCGCGCGGGGCTTCTTCTTCTCGGTGTGACCGCCGGCCAGCGCGGCCAGGGTCGGCAGACCGAAGGAGAGCGTCTTGCCGGAGCCGGTACGGCCGCGGCCCAGGATGTCCTTGCCGGCCAGGGCGTCCGGGATGGTCGCCGCCTGGATCGGGAAGGGGGTCGTCACGCCGTTCTGCGAGAGCTTGCGGACGACGCCCTCGGGCAGTCCGAGCGAGGCGAAGGTGACGCTCGGCTCGGCGTCCTCGGCGTCCTCGGCGGTCTGGTCGGCCGCCTCGGAGGAGTCCGCAGCGGTGTCCGCGGCGGAGGACTCCGCGGCGGGGGTCTCGTCGGCCTGGGCCACGACGGCCTCGGCGGCCTCGAGGACCTCGATGCCCTCGACGTCGTTCTCGGACATGACGGTGCGGTCAGAACTGGAAATTGACATGCGAAATGCGAAACCTTCCGGAGTCTCGGCACGCGCCCGTAACTCCGTGTTATCGCAATTTCGACCGCCTCAATGCGGTCCAGCCACGGCAAGGGAGAGTACGCGCCACACGGCGCTCTTCTGTGTCGGCGCCGGGCAATGGGATCAAACGATCTACTACCATACGCACCCTCCCCCACATCGCGCAAATCAGCCCGCTCACACGGGCGCGACCTGCGGTGACACCCGCGGGGTGGGCCACACTCCGGGCTGCCCCGGCGCCCCCATCGCGTCCGTGCGGGACTGGGCCGCGGGAGAGGCCGAGGGCTGCTCCGGCGGCGGCGAGGGCTCCGGCTCGGGCGAGGCCGGCGGCTCCTCCGGGGTGACCGGCGGAGGCGGCGGCTCGACCGGCCCCGGGGCGCTGGGCTCGGGGGTGGGCGGCGGGCCGCCGTGGGAGGGCTCGGGGGCACCGGGCCCGACCGACGCGGGCGCGGCCTTCACCGGCCCCGCCGACGGCGTGCGGCCCGAGGCCTTCGGGTCCGGACGGCGCGAGGCGTCCCGCTCGGACTGCGCCTCGGCGCGGCCACCGCCGGAACCGGACCTGCCGGTACCGGACACGGTGTCCCCGTCGGGCAGCGCGGAGGCGCCCGCACGGTCGGCGGAACGCGAGGGCGTGGGCTTCCCGGCGTCGTCACCGACGCTCACACAGCCTGTGGACGCGGCGATCGTCAGCGCGGTGGCGGCTGCCCAGCGGACGCGGGCGGACAACTGGCGCACGGGGTGCACCTCCGGGGAGGGGAGGACGGCGGGACGGGCGAGCGCCCTGTCCAACTCCGCCGCCCCCGCCGGGGACACGCCCGGACACAACACCCGCACACCCCGTGGACGCCCCGGTCACCCTCCGGAGACCCCGAAGCCCCCCGCCAGTTCCGCCCCCAGGAACACCGCCCCGAGCCCCACCAGCAGGGACGCCAGGACGTTCGCCCCCGCGAGGAAGCCCCGCCCCGCCTCGGCCAGGCGCAGGGTCTCGTAGGAGAACGTCGAATACGTCGTCAGCGCCCCGCACAGTCCGGTGCCCAGCAGCGCGTACACCGGGGTGGACACCGCGGCCCCGGTGAGTACGCCGAGCAGCAGACTGCCCGCCGCGTTGACGGTGAACGTCCCCCACGGGAAGACGTACGGCAGTCCGGCGCCGTGCCGTGCCTGCACCGCACGGTCCGTCAGATAGCGCAGCGGCGCCCCGACCGCGCCCCCGAGAGCCACCAGCAGCCAGGTCACGACACCCTCCCCCGCCCGTCCACCAGCGCCCGGGTGAGCGCGGCCGCGCCCCACACCGCGGCGAGCGCCGCGACGGCCGTCGCCGCCGCGTACGCCAGGGCCGTGGCCACCTCCTGACGGACCAGCAGCCGGGACACGTCGGCGGCGTACGTCGAGAAGGTGGTGAACCCGCCGAGCACCCCGACCCCCAGGAACGGGCGCACCAGCGGGCGGGTGACGCGCGCCCGCTCGACGGTCAGCACCATCAGCACCCCGATCAGGGCGCAGCCCGTGACGTTGACGGCGAACACCGTCCAGGGGAAGCCGGGGCCGGACACGGGCCAGGCGAGGGAGGCCGCGTACCTGGCCACGGCTCCCAGGGAGCCGCCCGCGGCGATCACTGCGAGGACCGGCCAGGTGCCGGGGCCGCGCGCGGGCGGCCCGGACGCGGGGCCGCCGCTCATCCGTACCCCAGCGCGTGCAGCCGCTCGTCGTCGATGCCGAAGTGGTGGGCGATCTCGTGGACCACGGTGATCTCGGTCTCGGCGACGACGTCCTCGCGGGTCTCGCACATCCGCAGGGTCGGCCCCCGGTAGATGGTGATCCGGTCGGGCAGCACCCCGGCGTACCACTCCCCGCGCTCGGTGAGCGGTGTTCCCTCGTAGAGGCCGAGGAGCTCGCGGTCCTGCGGGTCCTCCGGCTCCTCCTCCACGAACACCGCGACGTTGTCCATCAGCCGCATCAGCTCCGGCGGGACCCGGTCGAGCGCCAGGCTCACCAGCTCTTCGAACTCCTCGCGCGTCATCTCCAGCACACCGCCATTGTCACGTACACCGGCCGGGAACGGGCGGGCCGCACCCGCTCCGCGGATCACCCGCCCGGCCCAGGCCCGCCCGCCGACCGCATGTCCGGCGCCCGAACGGGGCATACGCGCCCAATGGCACGCCCGTTCCACGCCGCAGCCGTCCGTGTCCGCCGCCTCCTCCGCTCCCGCTCGCGCGCCACCGCCCCCGCCGGAGGCCCGGTCCCCGCCGCGCACCCCTGGCAGCGGGCGCTCGGGCTGCTGGCGGTGGTCGTGCTGGGCGCCTGGCTCGGGCTGCTGGTCGTCGGCAGCGTGCGGACGCCGGTGGGCCCCATGGACACCACCATGACCCTGCGGCCGTCGATGACCGGCGGCACCAAGATCAACGTGTCCCCGCTCGGCGCCCTGGAGCTGGACTCCCACCACGCCCCGGTCCGGCTGGACGTGGATGTGGACCAGCTGGACCCGGAGCGCTCGCAGGCGCTGGTCAAGCACCCCGAGCGCCTCTCCGGCCTCCAGGACGAGGTCACCGGCGACGTGGCCGCGGGCACCCGCGAGCTGGCCGTCCGCTCCTGCGTGGCGGTGGTCTCCGGCGCCACCGCGCTCGGCCTCGTCGTCTACCGCCGCCCGCGCCGCGCCCTGGCCGCGGGAGGCCTGGCCCTGGCGCTGCTGGCCGCCTCGGGCGTCAGCGCGTACGCCACCTGGAACCCGAAGTCCGTGCTGGAGCCGAAGTTCTCCGGGCTCCTGTCCAGCGCCCCCTCGGTCGTCGGCGACGCCCGCTCGATCGTCACCGAGTTCGACGTCTACCAGCAGGAGCTCGCCCGCCTGGTCACCAACGTCACCAAGCTGTACGACGCCACGTCCACGCTGCCCGTGTACCAGCCGGACCCGGCGACCATCCGGGTCCTGCACGTCTCCGACATCCACCTCAACCCGGCCGCCTGGCACATCATCGCCTCGCTGGTCGAGCAGTACGAGATCGACGTGATCATCGACTCCGGCGACACGATGGACCACGGCACGGCCGCCGAGAACGGCTTCCTGGACCCGGTCGAGGACCTCGGCGCGCCCTATGTCTGGGTCCGGGGCAACCACGACTCCCGGCAGACCCAGGAGCACCTGGAGAAGACGAAGAACGCGCACGTGCTGGACGAGGGCCGGACGGTGAGCGTGGCCGGGCTGCGGATCGCCGGGACCGGGGACCCGCAGTTCACCCCGGACCGCTCGCGCCCGGTCGGCGGCAAGGCCGCCGAGCAGCTCGCCGGGATGCGGCTCGCCTCGGCCCTGCGCGACCAGCGGCGTGCGGGCACCCCGGTGGACATCGCGGTGGCGCACGACCCGGACGCGGCGCGGGAGACGGACGGAACGGTTCCGCTGGTCCTGGCCGGCCATGTGCACCACCGGGTGAACCGGCTGCTGCCGCTCGGTACGCGCCTCAAGGTGGAGGGCTCCACGGGCGGCGGCGGGCTGCGCGCCGTGCAGAACCGGAAGCCCGAGAAGGTGCGCGCCTCGGTGCTCTATCTGGACCGCCCCACCCGGCATCTGCAGGCCTGGGACGAGATCACCCTCGGCGGTCTCGGGCTGACGACTGCCGAGGTCAGCCGCCATCTCCCGGAGGAGAACCTGAAGAGCCCGTCACCCTCCCCGAGCGTGCCGACGCCCTCCCCGTAACCGTTTTGGCGATAGCTCCTCGCATCCCCTATGCTTCTCACGTCCCCGACGCGCTGCGAAGCGCGCAGGTGGGCCCTTAGCCCTCATCGTCTAGTGGCCCAGGACGCCGCCCTTTCAAGGCGGTAGCACGGGTTCGAATCCCGTTGGGGGCACGTGCTTACGGTCCCCCTGACCGGTGGAAACACCGGTCAGGGGGACTTTTTGTGTCCAGGGCGCCCGCAGTGTGCCGGCACATCCCGGAAAGCGGTGTGCCGCACGGCGGGCTCCCGGCGGCACCGATCTACTGATTTCATCCCGCCGGTCTCCGTCGGGTATAGTCAGCCTTCGGTCAAGGCGCCAGCGCCGAGGCCGATCCCCCAGCATTTCAGCCCCTCAACCGGGTGCGACATGCGCGAGGTCCTGTGGAGCAGTTTGGAGTGCTCGCCACCCTGTCAAGGTGGAGGCCGCGGGTTCAAATCCCGTCAGGACCGCTGCAGCCCTCACGGGCTGCGTGGCTGGGTAGCTCAGTTGGTACGAGCGATCGCCTGAAAAGCGATAGGTCGCCGGTTCGATCCCGGCCCCAGCCACATCTGAGGCCCCAATCTCCGGATTGGGGCCTTTTTTCTTCTTCTCAGCCGGACCGGCAGGGCCGGCTCCGCGCGCCCGGCACGGGAGTCCCCGACGGGGACGCGGCCGGTGCCGGGATCGGCGCGGCGGGTGTCCCCGGCGGTGGCCGGGCGTGCGCCGATCCGGGCGGTCGGGCGCCGGCCGGGGGCTCAGCGGTCCGGTGACGCTCCCGGGGTAAACATCTCCGCCACCAGGACGGCCAGGTCGAGCGCCTGGCTTCCGTTGAGGCGGGGGTCGCACGCCGACTCGTACCTGCGGTGCAGGTCGTCGAAGCCCAGGCCGGTGCTGCCGCCGACGCACTCGGTCACCTCCTCGCCGGTCAGCTCCACGTGGAGTCCGCCGACGTGGGTGCCGAGCGCGCGGTGCACCTCGAAGAAGCCGGCGACCTCGGCGAGGACGTCGTCGAACCGCCTGGTCTTGTGTCCGCTGGGCGCCTCGAAGGTGTTGCCGTGCATCGGATCGCACACCCACGCCACCGGTGCGCCGGAGGCCGTGACCTTCTCCACGAGCTCCGGCAGCAGGTACCGCACGCGGTGGGCCCCCATGCGCACGATGAAGGTCAGCCGGCCCGGCCCCCGGTCGGGGTCGAGGCGGTCGATCAGGGCCAGGGCCTGCTCGGGTGTGGTGGTGGGGCCCAGCTTCACCGCGATCGGGTTGTCGATGGCGGCGAAGTAGGCGACGTGGGCGCCGTCGGGCTGTCTGGTGCGGTCGCCGATCCACAGCATGTGGGCACTGCCCGCGTACCTCCGGCCGGAGCGCGGGCCGGGGCGGGTCAGGGCGGCCTCGTAGTCGAGCAGCAGTCCCTCGTGGCTGGCGAACACCTCGGTGGTGCGCGACGGATCAGCGTCGTGCGCGCCCTCGGCGGACGGTCCCCGGCCGATCCGGCCGACGAGGGCGCCGTGGCGTTCGGCGGCGGACGGGCGGGGTACGAAGTCCTGGATCTCCTCGTGCGGTTGAGGCGGACCGGTGCCGTCACGGGCGTACGCGCGCATGGCGTCCAGCGTCCGGCGCGAGGCGTCGTACATCCGGAGCAGCCGGGCCGGGTCCGGCCGTCGTTCGGCCCGGCTGAAGCCGGGGCCGTTCACCGCGTCGCCCCGGTAGACCGGCAGTGTGCGCCCGTCGACGGTCTCGGTCGGCCGGGACCGCGGCTTGGCGTACTGCCCGGCCATCCGGCCCACCTGGACCACGGGCACCGCCGACGCCTGCGTCAGGATCGCGGCCATCTGACGCAGGAGGCGCAGTTTGCCGTGGATCGCCCGCGTCGAGACACCGTCGAAGCGTTCGGCGCAGTCGCCGCCCTGCAGCAGGAACGCCTTGCCCTCCGCCGCCTGGGCGAGTCGCGCGGTGAGCGTGTCGCACTCCTGCGGTGTGACCAACGGCGGCAGGGCCGCCAGACGGTGCACCACGTCGCCGAGCTCGACCGGGCCGGGCCACTCCGGTCGCTGATGGGCGACGAGCGTCCGCCAGTGCGCGGCCGCTTCGCCGGCGAGGGTCATCGTGCTCTCCGTTCGCTTCTCGTGGCTGGGCGACGCGGCGCGGTCAGCGCTGGACCGTCTCGATGAGATCGCCGCTGATGCCCAGGTCGTCGAGCAGCAGCTGCAACGGTCCGGTGTCCCGCGCGGGCACGGGGCGGGAAGCGGCCCACTCGCTCAACTGGCCGGTGTCGATCGCGAAACCGCCCTCGGCCGCCACGGCCACCCAGGGCTCCAGGTCCGCGGACCTGAACGCGGACAGCCCGGTGACGAGCGCCTCGCGGAACAGCCTCCGCATGCCGCTGTCCAGGTTCCGGTAGAGCGAGCCGCACAGCTCGCGGAAGACCACGGCGTGTCCGCTCTCGTCCCGCCGGTGCAGGTCGGTGGTGATCCGGTTCATCGGCTGGATGTCCGAAGCGGTGGAGAGCGCGGACAGGAACCCGCTGATCGTCGTCTCGGCGGCCAGGGAGAACGCGATGTCGACGATGTCGCGGTCGGACCCGGACAGCCCGGCGCGGACCGCGTCCCGTCCCTGGACCACCGACCAGACGCCCGGAGCGAGCCGCAGGTCCTCCAGGCCGCGCCGTCTGCGGGTGACACCGACCGCGTTGTGGCACATCAGGATGTGGTAGTGCTCGTCGATGACCGTCTGGTGCAGCGCGTCGACGGCGACGTCGTCGCGGCGGACCGGGATCCGTTCCTCCAGCATCAACCGGCAGGCCGGCAGGATGATCTCGTTCTCGATGGCCGCGGTCTTGGTGTTGTAGGCGATCCACGCCGCGGACAGGATGCGTGCGCGGGCGTCCCGGTCGAGCCGGTCCGCGCCCGGCAGGTCAAGCACCGGGACGAGGTGCTCGGGAAAGTCCGGCAGCGCCGCGTCGAAATGCCCGTCGAGGTCGAGCTCGTCCTTCTTGACCGCCACCCGCTTCCCCCAGCGGCGCGTCAGCTGGACCAGCAGGTCCCTCTCGTATGCGGGCTCTTCACGTGCTGAGGTCATCGGGCAACCCCCTTCATGGGTTCACCACAGGAATCAGGGAGGCGTCGGCCGGAACGGCGAGCGCGGCCAGACGCGACTGCCAGCGCTCGGCCGCCGCGGCGTCCGTGTCCCGGAACCGGCCCAGCCCCTGGGTGACGGGCCGGATGCCGTGCAGGGCGTTCAGCGTCCAGACAGGCACGCCGGTGAGGTCGTTCACGGTGGCCCGCTCGGTGACGACCCGGTGCCCTGCCGTGCCGGCGGAGTCGCCGAGCAGGGCGCGGGTGATCCCGGGGAGCAGACCGGGGCCGGGAGGCGGCCCGCACAACGTGTCCCCGCGCCACCAGACGATGCTCGTGGTGGACCCCTCCACCACGTGCCCGTCCGCCGAGAGCAGCAGCGCCTCGTCGGCACCCGCCTCGGCCGCGGCGGCCCGCAGGGAGGTCAGACGGTCCAGGTCGGCGCCCTTGACGTCCGGAAGCCGACGGTGGTCGGGGCCCGGCGCGGTCCACAACCGGACGGTCGCGGTGCGCGGGGGCGCGGGCCGCAGCCACATCCGCAGCCGCGTTCCCGATCCCGTCTCCACGAGTTCGACGCGAGGGAACCAGCGGCCTCGCGCGGGCAGCGACGCGGCGACCGCGCGCAGGAACCGGTGTGTCCGTTCCGCCCCCGGCCCGGAGAACCGGTCGCAGGCCGTCGCGAAGCGTCCGGCGTGCCGGTCGAGGCCCCGTACCCGCCCCTCGTCCACGAGCCAGGAGTCGATGACCAGCAGCGTCCCGGAGGAATCGGCCGTGGTCCATCCGCTGTCGGCGTCCCACCACCGGGAGGCCCCCTGGCCGGTCGCCGTGCTCATCGCGGCAAGCCGCCCGCGTCCGACACCGTCGGCATACGCCGGGCGCGGAGCGATGCCGCCGCCTTGAGCAGCATCTCCTCGTACTCCTCGTCCGGGTCGGAGTCGAGGACGATGGCCCCGCCGGCTCCGATGGTCAGCCGGTCACCGACACGGACCGCGGTGCGGATCACGATGTTCAGATCCATGCCGCCGGAGAGGCCGAAGTAGCCGAGGGCGCCCGAGTAGACGCCCCGGGCCTCGGTCTCCAGGCGGTCGATGATCTCCATGGTGCGCAGCTTCGGCGCCCCGGTCATCGACCCGCCCGGGAAGGACTGCCGGACGCAGTCCACCGCGCCTGCCCCATCCGCGAGACGCCCGTGAACGGTGGAGACCAGTTGGTGCATGGTCTCGTAGCTCTCGACCGCCAGGAACGGGTCGACCTCGATGCTGCCCACCTCGCACACCCGGCCCAGATCGTTGCGCAGCAGGTCGACGATCATCAGGTTCTCGGCCTGCGTCTTGGCGCTCGTGGCGAGGGCGGCGGCCAGTTCGGCGTCGCGCACCGGATCGGCGTCGCGAGGGGCCGTGCCCTTGATGGGCTTGCTGGTGACCGAGCGGTCCCGCTCGACCCGCAGGAACCGCTCCGGCGAGGAGCTGAAGACCGCGATGTCACCGAGGCGCAGGAGCGCGGCGTACGGCGCCGGGTTCGCCCGGCGGAGCCGCAGGTAGAAGGACGTGTCGTCGTCGTCGAACGGCATGTGCATCTGGTTGGTCAGGCAGATCTCGTAGCTCTCGCCCCGGTTCAGCTGCCGCCGGCACTCGGTGATGTCCGCCAGGTACTGGCCGCGGTGGCGGACGAGGTGGTCCTCGGCGTCCGGGGGCGGGCCGACGGCGGGTTCACGCGGCGGATCCGCGACGGCCGGGTCCAGACCTGCCAGGAGCGCGGACGTCCGGTCCACCCATTCCTGCGCGTCGCGCCGGGTCGCCCCGTCGTGGACGGCCACCAGGTAGGTCAGTCCCTCCTGGTGGTCGACGGCGACGACGCGGTCGGCGAACATCCAGACGGCGTCCGGCGTCTCGGCGGTGTGGCGGGCCGTGGCGCCGCAGTCGGCCTTGAGTTCGTAGCCGAAGTAGCCGACGTAGCCACCGTTCAGGTCGAACGGCAGGTCCGAGTCGGGTATGCGCCGGTCGCGCAGCCGCTGTTCGAGGACGTCGAACACGTTGCCGGAGACGGTGTCGACGCCCTTCGCGTCGCGCACCTCCACCGTCCCGCTGCCGGTGCGGTAGGTCAGGACCTCGCTGAGCGGACCCGAGGTGTCGCCGAGGAACGAGAACCGGGACAGGCCCTGCTCCACCCGGCTGCTGTCCAGCCAGAAGCAGTACGGGACGTCGTCGAAGAGCTCGAGGAAGACGGCCTCGGAATCGGCGGCGGTCGCCACGACCGTGCTGATGATCCCCAGTTCCTCGACCGCGTCGGGCAGCTCGCGGGCCGGCGGGGTGACGGTCACGGTGTCGGTGACGGGCGCCCGGCGTCCGTGCTGCGTCCGGCGGGTCAGGTCGGCGAAGTTCTGCAGGATCTCCCGTCCGTACTGGGACGCGACCGACTCGGGGTGGAACTGGACGCCCCACTGCGGCAGATCGCGATGGCGCAGCGCCATGAGCACACCGTCGTCCGCCCAGGCGGTGGCGACGAGTTCCTCCGGCAGGGGCTCCTGCACGCACAGCGAGTGGTAGCGAACCGCGACGAACTCGCTCGGGACTCCGGCGAACAGCGGATCTCCGCCGTGGGAGACCTTGGCGAGGTGTCCGTGTCTCGGTTCGGGCGCGGCGATCACCGACGCTCCGGCCAGGTGCGCGATCAGCTGGTGGCCGAAGCAGACGCCGAGCACGGGGAGCGTGGTGCGGCGCAGCAGGTCGCCGAGGAGGCCGACGTCGCGGGGGTTCTGCGGCGCCCCGGGACCGGGTGAGACGACGATGTTGTCGAAGTCCTCCAGTCGCAGGCCGGACAGCGCCGGATCGTCGTTGACGACGACGACGGGCTCCTGCCCGTTGATGGAGGCGATCAGCTGGTACAGGTTGAAGGTGTACGAGTCGTAGTTGTCCAGCAGCAGGGTACGCATCACGGACCGTCCAAGATTTTCCTGAGCGCCTGGACGTCACCCGGTTCCAGGGTGATCCCGAAGATCTTCTCGGGAGCGGACAGCAGCTCGTCCTTGTCGAGTTCCCGGACGGTCGTCGGCTCCGCGGGACGCAGTTCCATGAGCGTGCTGCCGGCGAGGAGGTGCCTCACTCCGGGCCGCGTGCGCTGGAGGACCATCCGGTGGTTGAACGGCGAGCGCGGGTGGGTCAGGCAGAAGTGGTTGAGGAGCTCGAAGTCCGACGGATAGCGCGGGTCGGTGGTGAAACCGTAGAGCTCGGCCGTGCCCTCCGGCCGCAGGAACCGCAGTACGTACTCACCGTTCGGTTCCCGCACCAGGTCGAAGGGCCAGTCGCCGTCCGTCCGGGCGTTCTCGGCGAGACGGATCGGGGTGTGCAGCCCGTGCGCGCCGAAGCTCACATCGAAGAGCCAGGGCCCGTCGTCGAGCTGCACGCACAGGGCGACGTGGAGCGCGGGACCGAGCTTGTTCCCGGTGCGGATCCGCGTCCTGCCGGCGAACGCGGAGAACGTGAAGCCGATCCGGTCCAGCACCGCCGCGACCAGGACGACCTGCTCCAGGCACCAGCCGCCGCGGCCCTGCCGCACGATCTTCTCCTGGACGCTGTCCAGGTCCAGTGGCACCGCCGGCCGTCCCAGCACCGCGTCCAGGTTGTCGAAGGCGATCGCGTCGACGTGGGCGGCGTGCAGACCCCGCAGCGTGGCGAGGTCCGGAGCGACCTCATCCCGGTAGCCCACCCGGTGCAGGTAGGCGTCCAGGTCGACGCCGCTCCCCTGCCACATCGAATCCGTCATACGTGGCTCATCCCTCATGTGAACTGCCCGGCGACCACGCCCGCGAGAACGATCCACCCGAAGTAGGTGTTGGCGACGAAGGTGTCCCAGCACGATTTCGGATCATCCAGGTCCACCCGTACGACCAGGGAGGAGAGGAAGAGTCCCGCAAGCACGACGATCACGTAGAACGCCCAGCCGATCGGCGTCCGGGAACCGGCCCACAGCACGCCGCCGACGCTGAGCACGACGAAGAGCGCCAGCCACACCTTGGTGGTCCTGCCGAACAACAGGGCGGAGGACCTGACACCGATCTTCCGGTCGTACTCCTTGTCCTGGTGGGAGTAGATCGCGTCGTGGATCAGGGTCCAGAAGGCTCCGGCGGCGTACAGGCCGTACACCTCCACCGGGTAGTCGGCGCTCCCGGTCACCGCGGTCCAGCCGACGAACACGTAGAAGCTCATCACCAGCGCCAGGAACGCCGTGGGCCAGAAGAAGATGCGCTTCATGAAGGGGTACGCGACGATCAGCGGGTACGAGGCCCCGACGACCAGAGCCGTCTCCAGGTTCGCCACCGCCAGCAGCAGCAGTGCGGCCACGGCCTGGGCGGCCGCGAACAGCAGCGCGTTCCCGACACCGATCGTCCCCGAGGCGACAGGACGCGTCACGGTGCGGGCGACCCGGGCGTCGATGTCCTTGTCGACCACGTCGTTGACCGCGCAGGCGAAACCGCGCACCAGCACTGCGGCGACGGCGACGACCACCACCGCCAGCAGGTCCGGGCGTTCGTCGGAGGCGAGGACGACGGCCCAGAGGCCCGGGAGCAGGTAGAGCACGTACCCCGTAGGCCTGTCCAGTCGCATCAACAGGAGGTAGGCGCGGGCTGAATCCGGACTCTTCGCCACGACGTCCGTGGATATCTTGTGCAGCATCAGGACTCAATCACCATGTCACCGGAAGTTGGATCAACCCGCCGATCAGCGTGTTGTGGCGCAGTCCCAGCTCCTCCACACCGACCGCCAGGCGCATGGTGGGGAAGCACGTGACGAGCTGCGTGAGCACCACCTGCAGCTGCGTCCGGGCCAGCATCGCGCCGACGCAGGCGTGCGCGCCGCGGCCGAAGACGAGGCTGCCCGAGGTGTCGCGAGCGACGTCGATCCGGCCGGGATCGGCGAAGACCGTCTCGTCGTGGTTGGCCGCGATGATGTTCAACATCACGAAGTCGCCGGTCCGGACGGTGACTCCGTCGATCTCGAAGTCCGTCAGCGCGTAACGCGGCATACCGCCGTTGTGCGGGTTCGGCATCGACCTCCGCAGGGTTTCCTCGACAGCGGCGGGGACGAGGCCCGGGTCGTCCCGCAACGCCTGCCAGCGCTCGGGGTCGGCCAGCAGCAGCGCCGTACAGGTGCCGATCCGGGCCGCCGTGGTCTCGTAGCCGCCGAACAGCAGCAGCGCCGTCAGTCCGAGGACCTCGTCGTCGCCGACCCCCTCGGTCGCGCAGATCCGGGAGATCGCGTCATCACCCGGATTCTTCCGCTTGTCGGCGACGAGTTGCCTGCAGTAGCCGAACAACTCGCCCAGCCCCTGCTTGGACCTGGCCGGGTCCCCGAGGTCCGCGGCGTCCTGGGTCCAGCCGGCGAACCGGTCCGTGTCCTCCTGGGGCACGCCCAGCCACGTGCACATCACCTGGATCGGCAGGGGCAGCGCCAGCGCCTCGCGCAGGTCCACCGGCCGCTCCCGATCGGCCAGTTCGTCGAGGAGCCGGCGGGCCAGCTCCTCCACCCGGGGCCGCAGCGCCAGCATCCGCTCGGAGGTGAAGTGCGGCTCCAGGAGCGCACGCATCCGGGGGTGGTCGGTGGCCAGGTCGCCCAACAGGCCGGCGAGGAGCGCCGCCCCGGGGTCCTTCGCCGCGGCCCCCGGGTCGGGATGCGAGCGGCCGAGCCGGTCGTCGTCGAGCAACTGCGCCACCTGGGCGTGACCGGTGACCAGCCAGGCGTCCTCGCCCCCGGCCGTACGGACCCGGTGGACCGCTCCCTGGGACCGGAGCGTGCGCAGGCCTGGCGCGAGTTGCAGCACGTTCGTCTGCTCGAAAGGTAATTGGGCTGGGTTACTCACTGACGGCCTCCGCCGGAATCGAGGTTCGGACACCCTGGTCGAGCGCGACCGTGACGCGTGGGAGCGCGTCGCCCCGGCAGGGCGTGCCCCCAGGGCTCGGACGTGCTGCGGGAGGCGGGTGGGGCCGGGCCGGCGTGGGAGCCCACCATGGTCATGTACTCCGATCCGAATGCCGTCCCTGCCGGGATCTACGGGTCATGGCGTGCGGTTGACGATGCGGTCGAACAAGGCGGTCAGTTCGTTGGTCGCTCCCGGGGACAGCCCGGCTCGGCCGAGGTGCTCCAGGGCCGCGTCCAGATGGTCGCGGGACCGCTGCTCGGCCGTGTGCCGGCCGCCGGACTCCTCGACGAGGTCGGCCATCTCCCGCAGGTCGGCCGCCGTGGTCCCGTCGGCGTGCCACAACCGCCGCAGCCGTTCGCCGGCCGGACTCCCGGCGGACATGGCCGCCAGCACCGGGAAGGACGGGTTGCGCCGCAGGAGGTCGCTCCGGACGGGCTTGCCGGTGACGGCGGGGTCGCCCCAGATGTCCTCGACGTCGTTGAAGATCTGGAAGGCGAGGCCCAGATGCCTGCCCGCGCCGCGCAGGGCGGCCAGGACGTGCTCCGGTCCGCCGGCCCGCAGCGCGGGGGTCACCAGGGCGCACTCCAGCAGCGCGGACGTCTTCTCCTCCACGATCCGGTCGTACTCGGCGGTACCGGCGTCCGGCCCCAGCCTGACGGTGAGCTCGCGGGCCTGGCCCGCGAGAACGAGGCCGACGGCCCCGGCGAACAGGCTGGAGATCTCCGCGCGGCCGGGGCCGGGGTCGTCGACGACCATGCGCAGCCCGTGAGCCTGCAACACGTCCCCGGCCAGGATGGCGGGGCCGGCACCGAACACCGTCCACGCGGCCGGACGGCCGCGACGCAGCTCGTCCGCGTCGATGATGTCGTCGTGGATCAGGGTCGAGTTGTGCAGCAGCTCCAGTGCCGCCGCCTGGCACCGCACGTCCTCCGGCCGCAGCCCGATTCCGTCGGCCACCGCGGTCATGAGCCCGGCGCGGGTCAGCTTGCCGCCCTCCGCGCCGCTGGGGTCACCGTGCCGGTCGGTGAAGCCGAGGTGGTAGGAGCAGATCCGGGCCACGGTCGGCTCCAGTGCGGACACCTGCTGCCGTATGACGGGCCACACCGTGGACCGCGCCGTCCCCGGCGACGGGGCGGCCCGGAGCCCGGTCGATGAGGTGTCGAGTGCGCTCATCGGGATTCTCCTCCGATCAGGCGCTTTCCTGATTCCTGGCCGGAACCTGAGCGCATGGGGTTCGAGAATTGCACCACCGAAAATGACCGTGCTGGGTATGCGCGTAAAAATCCCGGCATCACCGCATGCCGAAAGAAAGAAGGCATCCGCGTCCACGCGCATTCTGAACCCGGAGTGCTGCACCGGAAATTACATGATCGTTCCTGCCACAATCATCAACGACCCCCTCCACTCATGTCAACGACGCAGTGTGAGCATCCTCGACTTTAGGAAAAACCCCAAAGAACGCGGCGCAAGGGCCGGATTGGACTAGCCTGCGGTTGGTATCCGCCGGGTGGCATCCGAGGTCGTACTCCGAGTCCGGCCGCCGGGCCGTCACCCGACGGCGGACGGGAATTCCGGAGAACGACCCGGTTTGCACCGACCGCCGTGGATGCCCTGTTCGGCAACGCGGTCCACGCCCGCGTCGAGCAGGCCCACGAAGGGCCGGGCGGCCCTTCGACACGCTGACGACCCGGCTGCGGGAACTGCCGCGCTTCGGCCCGGTCGGCCATATCAGGATCTCTGAAAAGCCCCCGGCCGAGCAGGCTCGACTCGGCTCCGGCAGGCCGAGCGATATCCGCGGCATCACTGATCACTGCCGGAAATATTTCACGAGCTGGGGAGGCGAGATGACTGCGTCAGCCGATTCCGTTGAATTGCATGAGGGCAGGCCCTTCGACCCGTACGGCGCGCACCGCGACGACCCGTATTCATTCCTGGCCGACGTCGGAGACGCGGAGCCGGTGTTCTACGCCCCTCTGCTCGGCGCGTGGTGCGTCACCCGGCGCGAGGACATGGTGTCCGTGCTGCGGGACGACCGGAGCTTCTCGGCGCGTGACCACAACCCCCGTCCTGCGGTGGAGTTGCCCGAGGACGTGCGCCGGATGTTCCGCACCTGGCGCGGCGCCGACGCGGTGGCCGTCGGCTCGCTGGACCCGCCCGAGCACGCCAGGGTCCGGGACATTCTCAACACAGGGTTCACGCCGGCCAGGGTCAGAGCGTTCGAACCGACGATCCGCGAGATCGCCACCGATCTCGCCGAGCGTGCCGCGGCCTCGACGGAGTTCGACCTCATCTCCGGGTTCGCCGTTCCGTACGCCCTCGAGGTGATCTGCCGGCGCCTGGGGGTCCCGGAGGAGTACTACGACCGCTGCCGCACCTGGTCCGAGCAGCGCATCGAACTCATGATGTCGCAGCAGAACGCCGATCCGGAGCACCTGCGCGCCTACGCCCGCGGACTCATGGAATTCGGGGCGTTCGCCCGTTCACTCGTGCAGGAGCGGCTGGCCGCGCCGCAGGACGATCTGATCAGTGAGCTGCTCCACGACGGCAAGGCGGGCCGCACGCTCACCGCCGACGAGGTCGCCGTCCAGGTCCCCACGCTGATCTTCGCGGGACACATGACCTGTGCCGAGGCGCTCGGCACGATCTTCTACCAGCAACTCCGGTCGCCCGGCGGCTGGGCCGAGGTCGCCGACGGGAAGGTCGCCACACGGAATCTCGTCGAGGAGGGGCTGCGCTTCGACAGCCCGCTGGCGGGCATGTACCGGACCGCGACCCGCGACGTGGTGGTCGGTGACGTCCCCCTGACCGCGGGGAGCCGGCTGCTCCTCCTGTACGGAGCGGCCGGCCGGGACAGCCGTTCTCACGCGTGTCCGGCCGCGTTCCGTCCGGACAGCGGGTCCGCCACGCATCTCGCGTTCGGGCACGGCATCCATTTCTGCCTCGGAGCCGGATTCGCCCGCGCGGAACTGGAGATCGCGATTCAGGCCGTCGCCGCCAGGATGCCGGGGCTGACGCTCGCGCCGGGGACTCCGCCGCACCACCGGCCGGTGTTCCCGCTGCGGGCGCTCACGGAGTTGCGGGTACGGCAGTGAGGAGACGGTCCGACGGGTGGTGGCCGGCCGCGGACCGGCCCGGCGGCGCGCGCGGCGGGTGGAGAGCGGCCCCCGTCCACGCCGGGGTTCCCCGGGGTCGAGGTGCGTCAGGACAGCCCTCTCGGCCTGCGCCGGACGTGACGCAGGCCGAGGGTGGGCGGGGCGGCACCTCGTCCAGGTGCCGCCGGACCGGTGACCGCGGTCAGGCGCGGACCGCGGTCACGTAGACATAGCCGCTCTCCGGGATGGACCCGAACCTGCGCACGAAGTCGATGAGCGAGTCGGCCTGTTCCTTGCCGACCAGATCGGCGAGCTTGTCGCTGACGGTCTCGAAGGCGTCGGCCATGAGCCCGAGGGTCCGGATGACGTGGTCGGTGATGTCGCGGATCTCCACGTCGACGAAGCCGTTGGCGGCCAGAGCCGTCCGGTATTCGTCCATGGTGCCCAGCGAGCTCACCCCGTAGTTCGCGCAGACGTGGTCCAGGACCACCTGCCCCTCGGGACTGACCGGGTCGCGCTGGATGACGTCGGCGACGGCGAGGCGGCCCCCGGGGCGCAGGACGCGGGCGGCCTCGGAGAGCACCTGGCTGCGGTCGGGCATGTGCCACATCGACTCGAAGGCCCAGGCAGCGTCGAACGAGCCGTCCGGGAAGGGCATGTCCATCGCGTCCGCGAACTGGAACGTGGCCCGGTCGGCGAGCCCGGCCTCGACGGTGTGCTGTGTGGCCTCCGCCGCCTGGATGTGGCTGATGGTGATGCCCACGACGTTCACGTCGGCAGCGCGGACGAGCCGCCGCGCGGGGTGGCCGATGCCGCAGCCGATGTCCAGGACCCGCTGCCCGGCCCGCGCGTCGAGACCCGAGATCATCAGGTCGGTCAGGCGGTCGGTGGCCACCTCGACCGAGCTGTCGTCGGCGTCGTTCTCCCAGTAGCCGTAGTGGATGTTGGGACCCCACACGGAGCCGTAGACCCGGCCGAACCCGTCGTACACGTTACGGACGTCGTCGCTGTGCGTGGGAGGCTGCTCGATCGTCATGAATAACTCCGTGTCGTTGTGAAAGCCGCGGGACACCGACGGCGGTTCCGCCCCGCCGTCGGTGAGCCCGCGAATGATCGTGCTGGTACGCCACCACCGGTCCTGCGGATCGACCGCGAACCACCGCGGTGAGGACTCGGTCGGCCGGCCTTGGATCCGGGAGTCACCTCGAAGGAGTCCACAGGCCCGGGCCGGGAAAGCTCAGCCCCGCTTCTGCGCGGTCGACCGAGAACCACGGACAGCCATGCTCACGTGTTCAACTCGAAGCGCAGGAAGCCCAGCCGCAATCCACCGGCCCGCCATTCGGCGCCCTGCGCC
Source organism: Streptomyces sp. NPDC006296 (assembly GCF_040613235.1). Lineage (NCBI taxonomy): Bacteria > Bacillati > Actinomycetota > Actinomycetes > Kitasatosporales > Streptomycetaceae > Streptomyces > Streptomyces sp. NPDC006296. Next base: position 45,618 of record NZ_JBEXRT010000014.1, read on the forward strand.
TGGTTCGCCAGCAGCGAGATCCTCATCTGCCTGCGTTCGACCGCGGTAAGGCTGTCGTCACTGTCCAGCACGGCCTTCGTCCAGGCGGCACTCTCGTCCCAGAACGCGGCGGTCTCGGCCGTGGCATCGATGTCATCGACCAGTTCGAAGCCCGCGGCCTTCGCGGCCTCCACGTATTCGAGCACCGTGGCCGGCTTGGTGTAGAAGTACTCCGCCCACACATCGGCCCCGCGCGGTCGGGTGGTGAACACCTCCTCGACGCACACGCTCGCGCCGGGACGAAGCGCGTGCGCCAGACGCTGGAACCACTGAGCGCGGTTGAAGTACCCGCTGCTCTCGATCGCCACCGCGGCGTCGTAGGGGCCGTCGTCCACGGTGAACTGGTTCGCGTCGCTGACGAGGGTCCGGACCCTCCCCTCCAGGCCGCACTCCCGCGCGAATCCCTCGACGACCGGCGCGTGCTCCGGCGCGTTGGTGACCGCCGTGACGTCGGCGCCGTATTCCTGCGCCCAGAAGAGCGCGCCCCCGCCGAGACCGCAGCCGACGTCCAGGACCTTCCCCGACAGCCGGTGCTCGGCACCCCAGATCTTGGCCGCGTGCCGCAGCAGACCTTCCTGATGGACCCGGATGCTCTGGCGAATGGAATCCGGCGTCGCGTCGTCGGCGTGCGAGGGCGTTTCAAACGTGGGGTAGTAACCCACGTGATAGTGAATCCTGGGACCGGGCCCGTACTTGCGGACAAGCTTGGCCGTTTTATCGTCGTAGTACTGGCCGACTATCCTGACCTCGTCCTGGGGGTCCAGCGCTGCCAGAGGTGAAGTTGAAAGATTTGACACGGCCACTTCTCCAGAGCTCAGATGCCGACGACGTTGGCGAGGAAGCGTGGTGTGACGAGGGCCGCCGGACCGGATTCCTCGCAAGCAGCGCCATGTACTCATTGCAGAGCCGCCCCGATGAATCCGGAATCTTGATTCCTTCCGAAATCGGGTGGCAACTATTTGATCTCATCCTGAAGGTCGGCTCTGGTCGTGTCAACGACGCAGTGTGAGCATCTTCGAGTTTAGGAAAAACCCCAAAGAACGCTGCACGAGGACTGGATTGGACTAGCCTGCGGTTGGTATCCGCCGGGCGGCACCCGAGCCGTACTCCGGCAACGCGAGCCAGGCGTTCCGACGCGGACTCCACGACATCGAACGGAGTGGAAATGAGCGGAGGTAAACAGATCCTGCTGGCCGAGCCACGGAGTTTGTGTGCCGGTGTGCGCAGGGCGATAGCCATCATCGACCTCGCGCTGGAACAGCACGGAGCGCCGATCTACGTCCGCAAGGAGATCGTGCACAACCACCACGTGGTGCACGAGTTCCAGCGCCGCGGTGTCCGGTTCGTCGACTCCGAGCAGGAGGTGCCGGAGGGCGCGGTGTGTGTCTTCTCCGCGCACGGTGTCTCCCCCGAGGTGCGGCGGAACGCGGAGGCACGTGGGCTGGACGTGCTCGACGCGACCTGCCCCCTGGTGGCCAAGGTGCACCAGGAGGCCCTCCGGTTCGCCCGCGACGGGCGGACGTTGCTGCTGATCGGGCACGCGGACCACGAGGAGGTCGAGGGCACCTACGGGCACGCACCCGACCGGACGGTCGTCGTCGAGACGGTCGAGGACGCGGAGGCACTGGACCTGCCGGCCGACGCTCCGGTCGCCTTCCTCACCCAGACCACGCTCTCGGTGGACGAGACCAGGGACGTCATCGCCGTGCTCCGGCGCAGGTTCACCGATCTGCGCGGGCCCGCCACCGACGACATCTGCTACGCGAGCCAGAACCGCCAGGACGGCATCCGGGCCGTCGTGGACCGGTGCGACCTGGTGCTGGTGGTCGGTTCGACCAACTCCAGCAACTCGATCCGGATGGTCGAGGTGGCTCGCAGGCTCGGCGGCAGGGCCGAACTGGTGCCGGACGTGACCCACTTCGATCCCACCTGGCTGGCCGGCGTGAGCACCGTCGGCGTGAGCGCCGGGGCGAGCGCACCGGAGATCCTCGTCGACCAGCTGCTCGTCCGGCTCGCCGAACTGGGGTACTCGGACACGACCGTGGAACGGGTGGCGACCGAGGACATCGTGTTCTCGCCACCCGGGCGGCTGACCGGGGTGCCGGACGAGCCGTGACCGCTCCGAGGCCGTCGGCCGGCCCGGCTTCGCGCCGGGCCTCCCTCCCTCAACGGATGCGGTGAGGGGCCGCGGCCGCCCACCGCAACCGGGCAGGGGCACCGTCCGACCGGGCGCCGCCGGACCGTGCCCGCCCCGGAGCGGCCGGACGAGCCGACCGCCGAGGAGATCCGCGCGTTCCCGATCGAGCGGATCTCCGCGACCGGACCCCTCGCGCCCCCTGGGTGCGGACGAGCCGTCCCCCGCCCTCGTGCGCGACGTCGGCCGAGGTCAGTCCACGGTCTCCCGCGCGATGCGCGGAGGCCACGAATCCGCTCGCAGTATCCGGAGGACGTACGCCCTCGAAACCAGTGCGACACGGTTCGGCGCCTGTAACTTGTCCGACATGACGCGCACGTGGTAGTCGATGGTCTTCGAACTGAGGAACAGCTCCCGCGAGAGCCGGCCGCTGGAGTACCCCGCGGCAACGCCCTCCAGTATCCGGGCCTGCATCGAGCTGAGAGCCCAGTCGTCGAACGGCCGGGCCGCTTCCCAGATGTTCTGATCATCGCTCATGGCACCCATCCATTCCGTACCACCGTGCTGGTTCCCCGCGCTCCCGTTCGTGTCGTCCTGAGCTCGTCGACCGGTCGGGCCATGCGTGCACCTCTTTTCGGAACAGGCCACCCTCTTCGGGGCGGACCGCGAAATCAAGGTCATTGACGGAAACACCAAGGGCCGCTGGAATCAGGGCGCTTATACCGGCCGACGCCATCGTCGGTTGCTCACCTGAGGCGGACCGAGGACATCAAGGACTCTTCCCTCCCGTTGTGCCCGCATCTGACGCCAAGGGAAAAACCGAGCCGCACGGGTCGAGCAGGTTCGAACTGTTGAAAAAGAAAAGACCTTCACGGACACGGACCGGCATCGGCGGGCCTCACAGGGCCGTGCCCGAATCCACAGTCAGGCCGTGCGTGAACGAACGGATCGGGCACCGACGGCTGCCCGCCTCACGCGACCACCATGACCGTGACGTCCCGTTCCCGCGCCGCTCCGGATCCTCACGCATCCCGGCCGAGTTGCCGTCGCGCATGCACATACCGCCTTTCCGAGCGAAGCAGCCCGCCAGAAAACGGACTTGCCCATCAGTTCCGCACCAGCTCGTCATACCCGACGCGCATTTAAATAATGTGATCGTACTCTCCCTGGGTCGATAGAGGGACGATGAACCTTCCCCTTCTCCCCGCAGTGGCTGGAAGGCCCTTGGGCGACTCGGAAGGAGACACCTCCGCCCCGCTCCCCGCAGTCGCCTTTCATGCGCAAGCACAAGACAGAGAAATGAAGTTATTTCCTACTGAAGTTGAACTCGCGATGCCATGAGGCAGCTCGGGCGGGCCCGACGGCAGGGCTGTCCGCGAGGTGGCGGCGGTACGGGGCGCGGCACAGGTCGTGCCGGATGCGCCGGATGACGTGGTCGGGGACCGGAAAGCGACGTCGGAGCACCGGCCGCGTACGAGGAGTGGCTGGATTCCTTCGACGGGGTGGAGGAGGCCGCGTCGAAGGAGGCGGTGGACGGTGAGCCGGACCCAGGCGTGGCGGACTCCCGCACGGCGGTGGCCTGGTGCACGTCGAGGTCGTCCCGGACGGGCGGCCGGGCCGCCGGGCGACCGTCGGCGGAGGCGACGGATCCGATCCCTGCGGTCACACAGTCCCCTGTGCCTGTCCGGCCTGTCCGCACGCGGGCGGTGTCGAGCGGGGCCGAGGAGCGCACGGAATGGCGCAGCCCTCGGGCGACCGCGTGTATGCACAGGTCAGCGACGTAACGATGCCGGGTGCGGATCCCGTTGGGGGCACGCTTGACCGTGTGCGAGACTTGTCCCGCACACGAGGTCCTGTGGAGCAGTTTGGAGTGCTCGCCACCCTGTCAAGGTGGAGGCCGCGGGTTCAAATCCCGTCAGGACCGCTGCAGCCCTCACGGGCTGCGTGGCTGGGTAGCTCAGTTGGTACGAGCGATCGCCTGAAAAGCGATAGGTCGCCGGTTCGATCCCGGCCCCAGCCACCACCCGAAGGCCCCGTCCCCGGACGGGGCCTTCGGCGTGCCGTCGGGGGCCGTTCAGTCCGCCCCCGCCCGGCCCACGCGGTACCGCCGCACCGCGTGGACGGTCAGTGCGAGCAGCGCCACGGCCGCCACCACGGCCAGCACCGCCGCGTCGGACACCCGCCCGCCGAGCCGCTGGGCCCACTGCTCGACGGCGAACGACGCGTCCACGTCCAGCAGTCCGGGCAGCGCGGTCGTCCCGTCGTACGCGAGGAACAGCGTCCCGAGCCCGACGAAGAGGAGGCCGGAGACCAGCGAGGTGCTGTGCAGCCGGAGGCGGCCGACGCGCAGCGGCCTGCCGCGGAGCCAGGCCCGGCGGCCCAGGTCGCAGCGCTCCCAGAGGAGGGCGAGCACGAACAGCGGGACGGCCATCCCCAGGGCGTAGACGGCCAGCAGCAGTCCGCCGTAGACGGGGCTCCCGCTGACCGCGGCCACCGTCAGGACGCTGCCGAGGACGGGACCGGCGCAGAAGCCCGCCAGGCCGTAGACCGCGCCGAGGGCGTAGACGGAGAGCGCGGTGGTGGGCCGGATCCGGCCGCTGAGCGCGGCGATCCGCCGGGAGGCGAAGCCCAGCCCGGCGATCTGGGCGAGACCGAGCCCGATGATCAGCCAGCCCGCGCCGAGCACCAGCGCGTCACGGTGCCCGTAGAAGAGCCGTCCGGCGTACGAGCCGGCGGCGCCGAGCGGGACGAGGGTGGTGGCGAGCCCGGCGTAGAAGACGCCGGTGCGCCCCAGCAGCCGTGCGGCGGAGCCGACGGAGTACGCGAAGAAGGCCGGGAGCAGCAGGGCGCTGCACGGGCTGACCAGGGCGAGCAGACCGCCGAGCAGGGCCGCGAAGTAGCCGAGGTCCGGGGTCACTTCGCGGGGTTCCCGGCGCTGCCCACGTGCGCGTCCTCCGCCGCCGCCTCGATGGCCCGGATGAAGACGGCCGGCGGCTGGGCGCCGGCCAGGGGGCGGCCGTTGATGAGGAAGGACGGGGTGGAGGTGACACCGATCCCGTACGCCTCCTGCCGGTCGGCGCCGACGGCCTCGCCGGCGGCCGCGCCGGCGGCGTCCCGGGCGAAGCGGTCGAGGTCCCGCACGCCCGCCTGCCGGGCGAGGTCCCTGAGGCGGTCCGCGCCGAAGCCCTTCACCTTGGCGTCCTCGGCGTACGCGGCCCGGTGGAAGGCCCAGAAGCGGCCCTGCCGGCCCGCCGCCCAGGAGCCGCGGGCGGCGGCCTCGGACGCCTCGCCGAAGATCGGGAAGTTGCGCCACTCGATGCGCAGGACGCCGTCGTCGACGTACTTCCTGATCAGTTCGGGTTCGGTGTCCCGGGCGAACTTCCCGCAGTAGCCGCACTGGAAGTCGGCGTACTCGATGAGGACGACGGGGGCGTCGGTGGCGCCCAGCGCCTGCTCGTCGTCCGCGTCGCGCCGGGCAAGTCCGGCCGCCTCCCGCCGGACGCCGTCCGGCACGGCGGCCGTGGTCCCGGAGCCCGGTCCGTCCGGGGCGGTGGCCCGGTAGGAGACGAAGCCGAGGAGGCCGGCGGCCAGGACGACGACCAGGCCGAGGAGCACCGGCTTCGTGGCGGACTTCGAGGCCGGCCTCTTCGCGGCGGGCTTCGTCGCGGCGGGCTTCGTCGCGGCGGGCGAGGGGCGAGGGGGCGTGGTCATGCGGCGCTCCGGCGGGGATGCGGGGACGGACGGACTCCGCGGGATCTCCACGGGGCAGGGTGCGCCGGGCCCGCCCGCGTCCCGGTGCCCGGCGGATGCGGGCACATCCCGGGCACGGGACCGCCGTGTGCGGGCGCGGGTGATCGGCTGCCGGGAATGGTACGCCCTGCGATCGCACGCTCCCGCTCGGTGACTGCCCCGGGGCCGGGGCGTCCGGGAAACGGTGCCACCGGGCGCCCCGGAAGCGGTGCGACACGGCCCGCGCCGAAATAGGTTCGCCACTCCTCGCGCGCGGGTGAGATCCTGGTGTCCGTATGTCTACTTCCTTCGCCGATCTCCAGTCCCTGCTCGGGCAGCTCTCGCTCCGCGACGCGCACAGGCTCGGCCGCCGTCTCGAGGGTGCCCGCCGCATCCGCAAGCCGGAGGCCCGCCAGTCCGTACTGGACGAGATCTCCGCCGAGGCCGGGAAGGCGGCCGGGCGGCTCGCAGGGCGCGCCGCCCGGGTGCCCGCGCTGTCGTACCCGGAGCAGCTTCCGGTCAGCCAGAAGAAGGACGAGATCCTGGAGGCGATACGCGACCACCAGGTCGTGATCGTCGCCGGGGAGACCGGCTCGGGCAAGACCACGCAGATCCCCAAGATCTGCATGGAGCTGGGGCGCGGCGTCCGGGGCATGATCGGGCACACCCAGCCCCGCCGGATCGCGGCACGGACGGTCGCCGAACGCGTCGCGGACGAGCTGCGGACCCCGCTGGGCGAGGCCGTCGGCTGGAAGGTCCGCTTCACCGACCAGGTGAACCCGGACGCGACCTTCGTGAAGCTGATGACGGACGGCATCCTGCTCGCCGAGATCCAGACGGACCGCGAGCTCCTCGCCTACGACACGATCATCATCGACGAGGCCCACGAGCGGTCGCTGAACATCGACTTCCTCCTGGGCTACCTGGCCCGGCTGCTGCCCAAGCGCCCCGACCTCAAGGTCGTCATCACCTCGGCGACCATCGACCCGGAGCGCTTCGCCCGGCATTTCGGCGAGGCGCCGATCGTGGAGGTCAGCGGACGGACGTATCCGGTCGAGGTCCGCTACCGGCCGCTGCTGGAGAAGGACTCCGACGACGCTGCCGACTCCGACCGCGACCAGATCACCGCGATCTGCGACGCCGTGGACGAGCTCGGCCACGAGGCCCCCGGCGACGTCCTGGTCTTCCTCTCCGGCGAGCGGGAGATCCGCGACACCGCGGACGCGCTGAACAAGCGCAACCTCCGGCACACCGAGGTCCTCCCCCTCTACGCGCGCCTGTCGCACGCCGAGCAGCACCGCGTGTTCCAGCGCCACACCGGACGCAGGATCGTCCTGGCGACCAACGTCGCGGAGACCTCGCTGACCGTCCCCGGCATCAAGTACGTGATCGACCCGGGCAACGCCCGTATCTCCCGCTACAGCCACCGCACCAAGGTCCAGCGGCTGCCGATCGAGCGGATCTCGCAGGCCAGCGCCAACCAGCGCAAGGGCCGCTGCGGCCGTACGTCGGACGGCGTCTGCATCCGGCTGTACTCCGAGGACGACTTCCTGACCCGCCCGGAGTTCACCGATCCGGAGATCCTGCGGACCAACCTCGCCTCCGTCATCCTCCAGATGACCGCGGCCGGCCTCGGCGACATCGAGAAGTTCCCCTTCATCGACCCGCCGGACCACCGCAACATCCGCGACGGCGTGCAGCTGCTCCAGGAGCTCGGTGCGCTGGACCGCCCGGAGAAGTCCGCGGACGAGGACAAGCGGGGCCAGCGCCTCACCCCGCTGGGCCGCAAGCTGGCCCAGCTGCCCGTCGACCCGCGGCTGGCCCGCATGGTCATCGAGGCCGACCGCAACGGCTGCGCCCGCGAGGTCATGGTGATCGCGGCGGCGCTCTCCATCCAGGACCCGCGCGAGCGCCCCTCGGACAAGCAGACCCAGGCCGACCAGAACCACGCCCGTTTCAAGGACGAGACCTCGGACTTCCTGGCGTTCCTGAACCTGTGGCGTTACGTCCGCGAACAGCAGAAGGAGCGCGGGTCCTCCAGCTTCCGCCGGATGTGCAAGCAGGAGTACCTGAACTTCCTGCGGATCCGCGAGTGGCAGGACATCTACACCCAGCTGCGCTCGGTCGCCAAGCAGATGGGCATCGACGTCCAGGAGCCCAAGGGCGACGAGGGCGTGCCGGAACAGGCGGTGCACACCTCGCTGCTGGCCGGCCTCCTGTCGCACATCGGGCTGAAGGACACCGAGAAGAACGAGTACCTGGGCGCCCGCAGCGCCAAGTTCGCGGTCTTCCCGGGCTCCGCGCTGTTCAAGAAGCAGCCCCGCTTCGTGATGTCGGCCGAGCTGGTGGAGACGTCACGGCTGTGGGCGCGGGTCAACGCCAAGGTCGAGCCGGAGTGGATCGAGCCGCTCGCCCAGCACCTGCTGAAGCGCACCTACAGCGAGCCGCACTGGGAGAAGGACCAGGCAGCCGTCATGGCCTACGAGCGGGTGACCCTCTACGGGGTGCCGATCGTCGCCCAGCGCAAGATCAATTTCGGCCGGATCGACCAGGAGGCCTCGCGCGACCTGTTCATCCGCAACGCCCTGGTCGAGGGCGACTGGCGCACCCACCACCAGTTCTTCCACGACAACCGCAAACTCCTGGGCGAGGTCGAGGAGCTGGAGCACCGCGCCCGGCGCCGCGACATCCTCGTGGACGACGAGACCCTCTTCGACTTCTACGACCGCCGGATCCCGGAGCACATCGTCTCAGGGGCGCACTTCGACTCCTGGTGGAAGCAGAAGCGCAGGGACGAGCCGGAGGCGCTCGACTTCGAGCGCTCGATGCTCATCAACGAGAAGGCCGGGGCCGTCACCAAGGACGACTACCCCGACACCTGGCGGCAGGGGAAGCTCAAGTTCCGGGTGACCTACCAGTTCGAGCCGGGTGCCGACGCCGACGGCGTGACCGTCCACGTCCCGCTCCAGGTGCTCAACCAGGTCACCTCCGAGGGCTTCGACTGGCAGATCCCGGGCCTGCGCGAGGACGTGGTCACCGAGCTCATCCGCTCGCTGCCCAAGCCGATCCGCCGGCACTACGTCCCCGCCCCGAACTACGCGACGAAGTTCCTGGACCGCGCGGTCCCGTTGCAGGAGCCGCTGCCGCTGACGCTCGCCCGCGAGCTGCAGCGGATGGTCGGTGTCCCGGTGACCGCGGACGACTTCGACCTGTCCCGGGTGCCGGACCACCTGAAGATCACCTTCCGGGTCATCGACGAGCGGCGGCGGAGGGTCGCCGAGGACAAGGACCTGGAGGCCCTGCGGATCCGGCTGCGGCCCAAGGCCCGCCAGGCCCTCTCCCAGGCCGCCGCCGCCACCGCGGGCCCCTCGGGTGAGTCCGTCGAGCGCTCGGGCCTCACCGACTGGACCCTGGGCACCCTGGACCGGGTCTTCGAGACCCGCCGCGCCGGCCAGCCGGTGAAGGCGTACCCGGCGCTCGTCGACGAGGGCGCGACCGTCGCCGTACGGCTCTTCGACACGGAGGCCGAGCAGCAGCAGGCGATGTGGCGCGGCACCCGCAGGCTGATCCTGCTGAACATCCCGGTGCATCCGGCCAAGTTCGCCTCGGACAAGCTCAGCAACCAGCAGAAGCTGGCGCTGTCCCGCAATCCGCACGGCTCCGTCCAGGCGCTGTTCGAGGACTGCGCGACGGCGGCGGCCGACCGGCTGATCGCCGCGCACGGCGGTCCGGCCTGGGACGAGGCGTCGTTCCGGAAGCTGTACGACAAGGTGCGCGCCGACCTGGTGGACCTCACCGTCCGCACGATCGGCCAGGTGCAGCAGATCCTGGCGGCCTGGCAGGCCTGTGAGCGCCGGCTGAAGACGACCAACAGCCTGGTCCTGATCAACAACGTCACCGATGTGCGCGACCACCTCGCCCGCCTCGTCCCGCCCGGATTCGTCACCGCGACCGGGCTGCCCAGGCTGCCCGACCTGATGCGCTATCTGGTCGCCGAGGACCGCCGGCTCCAGCAGATGCCGACGAACGTCCAGCGCGACACCACGCGCATGGAGAAGGTCCACGAGATGCAGGACGAGTACGCCTGGCTGCTCGAACAGCTCCCGCAGGGACGGCCCGTGCCCCAGGCGGTCCTGGACATCCGCTGGATGATCGAGGAGCTGCGGGTGAGCTACTTCGCGCACGCGCTGGGCACCGCGCAGCCCGTCTCGGACAAGCGGATCGTGAAGGCGATCGACGCCGCCGCACCCTGATCCGGCCCCCGCGGAGCCGTGACGGGGGCCGCACGCAGAGTGAGTTCGACCTGGCCGCCGGACCTCCTGTACAGTCTTGCTTCGCAGCAGGCCGCAAGGCCGGAAGCGAAAACGAGGTCCTGTGGAGCAGTTTGGAGTGCTCGCCACCCTGTCAAGGTGGAGGCCGCGGGTTCAAATCCCGTCAGGACCGCAGTAGACGAAAGCCCGGATCCCCTGGATCCGGGCTTTCGTGCGTCTTGACGGTGCACGCCGGCGGGGGTACTCCCGTAGGACGGAGTCCGCCCCTGTTCCTCCCGCCGCGGGGCGGCCGGGTCCGCCGGGAGGCCGCCCATGCCCGCGTCCACGGAGAGGCACGAGACCCGCGCGCTGCTGCGCGCCCACCTGGCGGCCGCCTCCGGCTACCGCCACCTCACCCCTCGCTGCCCCGTCTGCCACCGCCTGCTGCGGCTCGCCATGGAGCCCCTGACGGCCCCACAGGCGCCGTACGGACAACGGGAGCCCGTCGATGCGTCCGGGCCGCCACCGGGCCGGGAGGCGGCCACCGACGCCCTCGCACGGGCCACCGGAGCGCCGACCCACGCGGCCGAGGCCCCGGACGACGCCACCCGGGCCGGCACGGGGCACCGCACGGCCCCCGCCGGGGAGGCGCGGCGGGATCACCCCGACGCCCGCCCCGGGGTCGAAAGTCCCTCCACGACATGACCATCTGCCGCAGCGGACCACCCCCGCGCGGTGACAGCCTGGGAGTGGGTAGGCCCGCGCCGGTGTGACGGGAGTCACCGAAAAAGTTTTCGGCAAGGGGGACCTTACGCGCTTCCTACAACTGGCGAATTTAATATGTGCAATTGCACTGCCCTGAAAGTACATCCCGGACCGTTCCGCCCGAGCCGCCCCACGACGCCCGGCACCCGGGCGAACAACCCCGAACAACCCCGCTCAGAGTCGCACGCGGCCGCTGTGCAAACCGACCCGTCGGCCGGTTCGGGAGCCGTCCCGGCCCCCGAGACGCCGGCCGGGACGGCTCCCGCGACCCCGGAGGACCGGGCGGACACCTCCCCGGACACCCCTCGCCATCCCCCGTGCACGCCAGGACACTCCGCGACACATCGGGGCACATCGAGACACCTCGGGACACAAAAAGATCGCGCTGGACCCGGCGGAGTCCAGCGCGATCGAACGACGTACCCGCATGTCACAGGCATGGCACCCGTTGGGGCGGGCACCCGTCGTGTGGAGCTATGAGTCGGAGCACCGGGGGCTGGGGGACCCTTCGGCGCCCTGTTGCGGCTGCGGCGACAGGGGTGTGTCAGGCCTCGCTGCGCTGCTGCGGAATACCCGCAAGCAGTGCGCGGACCTCTGCCTCGCGGTACCGGCGATGTCCACCGAGCGTGCGGATGGACGTGAGCTTGCCAGCCTTGGCCCAACGGGTGACCGTCTTCGGGTCCACGCGGAACATCGTGGCGACCTCAGCCGGGGTCAGCAGCGGCTCGGCATCAGGGGTGCGAGCGGTCATGAGCGGCCTCCTCGGGAGAACCGAACCATCTCGGTTCTTTCCTCTAAATTCTGCACCTTGACCCGCGTTGCCCGAAATGACGGACGCGGGCCGAGTCGGTTATAGGACGAACGGCTTGTCCTCGGCACTACAACTACACCATCCGTCCAGCCACGTCGGCCAAACCGATGGAATTGCCCTCCCAGGTGTTCATCAGCGACGGAAGCCGATGGACCATGCCATAGCGGACAGTCACGCAGCGGTAACGATCAGTCACAGGGCAACCAGGAGTCGTCAGAAGTCGTCAGACCCCCCAGAGCATGCAATACCGAGCTTTCCGCCCATAGTTGGGCGGACAGAGTCCTCCCCGGACTCCTTGTCCTATTTTGACATAAGGAGTAGGGAAGGGCGCAAGGGCCCCGTTAGTGCTATCCATCACGCTTGAGGCAAAGGCCCGGTTCGGGACCTAGGTCCCGCGGGCCCGAAGGGACATTCTCGCCCCACCTGTCGCACGCGTCACACCTGGACCGGGTTCACGGTCCGTCAGTTTCTCTCAGGACATCCTCGTTCACCTCCGCAGGGCCTCCTCGGTGCCCACCGATGTCGGACACCTCACAAGATGTCTCTTCCCTGCGGATAGCGGCTCTATGCGATGAAGCATCGTCATTGGCACCGCTTCGGGCTAGTTGGAGGATTGTAGGTCGCGCACCGCCCGCCAGCGTTCCGCGAGACGCCCGTAGGCCACGCCCGCCGCGTCGTGGTCCCCGTCACGCAGCGCCGCGATGCCCTCCGCCACGTCCGCGGCCGACCGGTCGCCGACGAGGTGCTCGCCGCTCAGGGCGTGGACGAGGCCGCCGTAGTCCAGCTCGACCAGGGAACGCGGGTGGAACTCCTCCAGCCAACGGCCCACCTCCACCAGCCCCTCGGTCAGCGGCCCTTCGTCGACGGTCTCCCGCAGGGTCCGCAGCGCACGGGCCAGCCGGCGCCGCGCCTGCACCATCGGGGTCCGGTAGCGCATCAGCCGGCGGTCGGCGGCGCCGTCGGTCACGCACTCCCGCTCCTCGTCGTCGAACAGGACGAACCAGCGCACCGGGACGTGCCACAGCGTGGTCCTGATCCAGGGACGGGCGTCCGGGTTCCGCTCGGCCCACCGCTCGTAGTCCGCCGTCGCCTCGCCCCGCACCACCGGGGGCAGCACGGCGTCCAGCACGGTGGCCGGAAACAGACCCCCCAGTTCGCTCATCGCCAGCCAGCCGCGCATCCGGGTCCGCCACGGACACACACAGAGCACCCCGTCGAGCACCGCGACGAAGGCGTCCCCGCTCTCCCGCACCGGCACCGCGACCGGCGGGGTGGGGACCAGGCCGGCGAGCGACCGGCGCAGTTCGTCCTGCGCCGTGGGAAGGTCCGCACGCCGTGCGTAGCGCGTCCAGTGACCCCGCTCGGGTTCGCGGAAGGCGGCGAGCGGCTCGTACACCCGCAGGTAGGACGCGTAAGGGACGAGCACCGAAGACACCACCGACATGCGTAGATCGTGTCACGGCCGTACTCCACCGGGGGGTGATCCGGGGGAGCGGAACAGATCCGCCCGCCGGGAGGACTTACGCTCGTGCCCAGCCGTCCGGCCGGTTCCGGTCGGTCCGGGACCCTCCCCACCGTCAGGAGGGTCTTCCGCCGCTTCGTACTTGGGAGTCACCACCGTGACCGATGTGACCGGCGTACCCGTCGATGTGCTGCGCACCCTGTTCCACTCGGACCAGGGCGGCCACGAGCAGGTCGTGATCTGCCAGGACCGCGCCAGCGGCCTCAAGGCCGTCATCGCCCTCCACTCCACGGCCCTGGGCCCGGCCCTCGGCGGGACCCGCTTCTATCCGTACGCCTCCGAGGCCGAGGCCGTCGCGGACGCGCTGAACCTGTCGCGCGGCATGTCGTACAAGAACGCCATGGCCGGCCTCGACCACGGCGGCGGCAAGGCCGTCATCATCGGCGATCCGGGCCTGGTCAAGACCGAGGAACTGCTCCTGGCCTACGGCCGGTTCGTGGCCTCCCTGGGCGGGCGCTACGTGACCGCCTGCGATGTCGGCACCTATGTCGCCGACATGGACGTCGTCGCCCGCGAGTGCAGCTGGACCACCGGCCGCTCCCCCGAGAACGGAGGCGCCGGCGACTCCTCCGTCCTCACCGCCTTCGGTGTCTTCCAGGGCATGCGGGCCTCCGCCCAGCACCTGTGGGGCGACCCCACCCTCCGCGGCCGCACGGTCGGTGTCGCGGGCGTGGGCAAGGTCGGCCACCACCTGGTCCAGCACCTGCTGAGCGACGGCGCCCGGGTCATCGTGACGGACGTCCGCGAGGAGTCCGTACGCCGGATCACCGACCTGCACCCCGAGGTCTCCGTCGCCGCGGACACGGACGCGCTGATCCGCACCGAGGGCCTCGACATCTACGCGCCCTGCGCGCTCGGCGGGGCGCTCGACGACACGACGGTGCCCGTGCTCACCGCGAAGGTGGTGTGCGGTGCGGCCAACAACCAGCTCGCGCACCCGGGCGTCGAGAAGGACCTTGCCGACCGATCGGTTCTGTACGCGCCGGACTACGTGGTGAACGCCGGCGGCGTCATCCAGGTCGCCGACGAGCTCCACGGCTTCGACTTCGAGCGGTGCAAGGCGAAGGCCACGAAGATCTTCGACACCACGCTGGCCATATTCGCACGTGCGAAGGCGGACGGGATTCCGCCGGCCGCTGCGGCCGACCGGATCGCCGAGCAGCGGATGGCGGACGCCCGTCGTCCCTGACCCGTCGCCGAGGTGTCCGGGCCCCGTCACCGAGCCGTACGCGAAGGCCGGTGACGGGGCCCTGCACGTGCGTCAGCAGGCCCGTGGTCCACGGGGAGACAAGACTCACTCGGGTCGGCGGGTCGGCCGTCCGCAAGAGGTTAAAATCAGGGTTGACCAGCGAGGAAGGGCACCTCGTCGGTCCTGCTCGGCGGCGCGTGACGCGGGCGGCGTACCGTAGGGCCGAGGAAGCAGGTACGGTTAAAGCCACGGGCGCGGTCTCTCTGCCGAGAGTCCGTCCCGAAACATGAACGCGTGTCAAGACTCTGGGGCCGTCGAGCCCCGTCACCGAGGGGGTCGAGCCATGGGGCGCGGCCGGGCAAAGGCCAAGCAGACCAAGGTCGCCCGCCAGCTGAAGTACAGCAGCGGCGGGACTGACCTGTCGCGTCTGGCCAATGAGCTGGGCGCATCGCCTTCGAGTCAACCACCGAACGCCGAGCCGTTCGAGGACGACGACGAGGAAGATGACCCGTACGCACAGTACGCGGATCTGTACAACGACGACGAGGACGCGGACCAGGACGACCAGTCCGGTCCGTCGTCACAGCGCCGCGGCGCTTGACCTCGCGCTGACACATCGACCCGGTCCGGGCCCGCCCGGACCGGGTTCTGTGCTGTCCGGGCGCGGATCGTTCCCGCGTCGATGGCCGGCGGGCCCGGTGACGCGGCCCCGCCGGTCCGTCGAGGTGCCGGACCGGCGGGTCATGACGTCCTACCGCGCGTAGCTGCCGGTCAGCGCGGCGCCCGTGGCGTGGTCGCCGCGCTCGGTGATCTCACCGGCGACCCAGGAGTCGACACCCCGGTCGGCCAGCGTCGTCAGAGCCGCGTCCACCGAGTCGGCCGGGACGACCGCGATCATGCCGACGCCCATGTTGAGCGTCTTCTCCAGCTCCAGCTGCTCGACCTGTCCGGCCCGGCCGACCAGGTCGAAGACGGCGCCCGGGGTCCAGGTGGACCGGTCGACCGTGGCGTGCAGCGCGTCCGGGACGACCCGGGCCAGGTTGTTGGCCAGGCCACCGCCGGTGACGTGGCTGAAGGCGTGCACCTCGGTCGTGCGGGTCAGCGCCAGGCAGTCCAGGGAGTAGATCCTGGTCGGCTCCAGCAGCTCCTCGCCGAGCGTCCTGCCGAACTCCTCGACCTGGCGGTCCAGGGTCCAGCCCGCGCGGTCGAAGACCACGTGGCGCACCAGCGAGTACCCGTTCGAGTGAAGACCGGAGGACGCCATGGCGATCACGGCGTCACCCGTGCGGATACGGTCCGGGCCCAGCAGCAGGTCGGCCTCGACCACACCCGTGCCGGCGCCCGCGACGTCGAAGTCGTCCGGACCCAGCAGACCCGGGTGCTCGGCCGTCTCGCCGCCGACCAGCGCACAGCCCGCGAGGACACAGCCCTCGGCGATGCCCTTCACGATGGCCGCGACACGCTCGGGGTGCACCTTGCCGACGCAGATGTAGTCGGTCATGAACAGCGGCTCCGCGCCGCACACGACCAGGTCGTCGACGACCATGCCGACGAGGTCGTGCCCGATGGTGTCGTACACGCCCATCTGGCGGGCCAGATCGACCTTCGTGCCGACACCGTCGGTGGCGGAGGCGAGCAGCGGGCGCTCGTAGCGCTTGAGCGCCGAGGCGTCGAAGAGGCCGGCGAAACCGCCCAGGCCGCCGAGGCCCGCGACCTCGGGGCGCTGCGTCTTCTTCACCCACTCCTTCATCAGCTCGACGGCGCGGTCACCGGCTTCGATGTCGACGCCCGCCGCGGCGTAGGAAGCACCTGTTGTCTCAGACATGGCCCGGGATCTTTCGTGTGGGAATACGGGGCTGGTGGGGAGGCAGCCGGTCGGTCCGGGTCACGGACGACGCAGCGCGTCGGCCGCCGCGGTCGCGGCGGGACCGGCCGCCAGCTCGGTCTCCAGCAGCTGCTTGCCGAGCAGCTCCGGGTCCGGGAGCTCCATCGGGTATTCGCCGTCGAAGCAGGCACGGCACAGGTTCGGCTTGGCGATCGTCGTCGCCTCGACCATCGCGTCGAGCGAGATGTACGCGAGGGAGTCGGCCCCCATGGAGCTGCCGATCTCGTCCACGGACATGCCGTTGGCGATCAGCTCGGCGCGCGTCGCGAAGTCGATGCCGAAGAAGCAGGGCCACTTCACGGGCGGCGAGGAGATCCGGATGTGGATCTCGGCGGCTCCCGCCTCGCGGAGCATCCTCACCAGGGCGCGCTGGGTGTTGCCGCGGACGATCGAGTCGTCGACGACCACCAGGCGCTTGCCCTTGATGACTTCCTTGAGCGGGTTGAGCTTCAGCCGGATCCCCAGCTGACGGATGGTCTGCGAGGGCTGGATGAAGGTCCGGCCGACGTAGGCGTTCTTGACCAGTCCGGCTCCGAACGGGATTCCGCTCGCCTCGGCGTAGCCGATCGCCGCGGGGGTCCCCGACTCCGGAGTCGCTATGACCAGATCCGCCTCGACCGGAGCCTCGGCCGCCAGCTTCCGCCCCATCTCCACGCGGGAGAGGTAGACGTTCCGGCCGGCGATGTCGGTGTCGGGGCGGGCCAGGTAGACGTACTCGAAGACACAGCCCTTGGGCTTCGCTTCTGCGAAGCGAGAGGTGCGCAGACCGTTCTCGTCGATGGCGACGAGCTCGCCCGGCTCGATCTCGCGGACGAAGCTGGCACCGCAGATGTCCAGGGCGGCGGACTCGGAGGCCACCACCCAGCCGCGCTCCAGACGGCCGAGGACCAGCGGGCGGATGCCCTGCGGGTCACGCGCCGCGTAGAGGGTGTGCTCGTCCATGAAGACCAGCGAGAAGGCGCCCTTGACCTCGGGAAGCACCTTGGCGGCGGCCTCCTCGATGGTGAGCGGCTTGTCGTCGTCGTCCCGCTGGCCGGCGAGCAGCGCGGTCACCAGATCGGTGTCGTTGGTCGCCGCGACCTGGGTGGCACGCCCGTCCTTGCGGGGAAGGTCGGCGACCATCCCGGCGAGCTGGGCCGTGTTGACCAGGTTGCCGTTGTGACCGAGGGCGATCGAGCCGTGCGCGGTGGCACGGAACGTCGGCTGCGCGTTCTCCCACACCGAGGCACCGGTGGTGGAGTAGCGGGCATGACCGACCGCGATATGGCCCTGGAGCGATCCCAGAGACGTTTCGTCGAAGACCTGCGAGACCAGTCCCATGTCCTTGAAGACCAGGATCTGCGACCCGTTGCTCACTGCGATGCCCGCGGACTCCTGTCCACGGTGCTGCAGGGCATACAGTCCGAAATAGGTGAGCTTGGCGACCTCTTCACCCGGAGCCCAGACACCGTAGACGCCGCAAGCGTCCTGGGGGCCCTTCTCGCCGGGGAGCAGGTCGTGGTTGAGTCGTCCATCACCACGAGGCACGCCACCGAGTGTAGGGGAGATCGACCACCGGTCCGAATTGGGTGGGCGTCCGGAAGCGACCGCGGCCGGGACGGCGGGGCGCCCTCCGCGACGGCCTGACGTGCGGTCGAACGATCACCTTGGGTGACCGGGGCACCCGGCCCGGACCGGCTGCGAGGGCCCCCGGACCCGCCGATGCCGGGGATGGGAGGCGGTTACCGGCGGGTCCGGCAGGACGCCGCCGCCGGACCGGAACCGCCCCGCCTCCGGCACTCGCTGCACCGGCATCACCGCACGGGCCGACGGCGGATGCACTCCCGGACCGTGGCGAGCCTCACACCGCGGGCCCTCCGCCGGGGAGCCCCCGACGCGCTCCCGGGCCGCCCGCCGCCCGGTGCGGCGCCGTCGGCCGGCACGGCGGTCCGGAGGCGTGGCGGCCGGGGTCAGCCCTTGGCCGCGGGGGCGGACGCGTCCAGGCCCTTGCCGCTCTCCGCCTCGATCGACAGCGAGCGGTGCTCGATCGTGTACGAGGTCGTGCCCTTCAGCACCGCGAGCAGCGCGCGCTCCAGCTCCATCTCGGGGCCCGGGCACATCTTCCTGGTGGAGGCGAGCGGCCCGAAGGTGAGCGTGGAGCCGGAGACCTCCGCCTTTCCGTGGAAGGAGTTGCAGCCGAGGTTCCCCTCCACCGTGCCGTCCTCGCCGAAGGTGAGGTGCGCCGCGTCCTGCGTGCCGGCGGGAAGGGCGGAGACGGTGCTGCCGGACACGAGCCCGGTGACCTTCCAGGCGGTCCCGGCGAGCGGCGCCGGCGGCTCCGAGGTGAGGGCGATGGAGTCACCCCGCGCGGTGGTCAGGGTGAGGTTCTTCGCCTCCCCCCGTCCCGCCACGGCGGCCCGCAGCTCGCCGCGGAAGGCCTCGCCCATCGCGTCCTCGAACTGCTGGGACTCCTTCGCGCAGGCCATCCCGGTGCTGGTGACCTCCCCGACGGTGACCTTGTCGCCGTCGAGGCGGGCGTCGGCGGTGAAGCGGTTGCAGCCGAGGTTGCCGGTGGCCTTCCCCTCGGGGTCGATCTCGACGTGCGTGCCCTCGGGGGCGGAGGTCTTCTTCCCGCCGACGGTCAGGGACGACACGTTCCAGTGGACGCCGGTCACGGCGGGTTCGGCGCGCACCGTGCCACTGCCGTCCCCGGAGTCCCCGGACCCCGCTCCGGAGCCCGGTTCCGTACCGCAGGAGGCGAGGGCGAGGGTGGCCAGGACGGCGAGGGCGCTGACGGTCATACGGTGTGTACGCATGGTCCTGGGACGGAACGACCCGCCGATCCGGTTCCCCCGTCAGCCGGCCAGCGGGAGCAGCCCGGCGAGGTCGGCCCGCTCGCCACTGGCGCTGACCTGCGCCGCTTCGCGCGCGTCCGCCCACCGGATCCGGCCGGTCGCCAGCCGGATCCAGGTGAGGGGGTCCGTCTCCACCACGTTGGGCGGGGTGCCCCGGGTGTGCTGGGGACCGCCGATGCACTGGACGACCGCGAAGGGCGGCACGCGCACCTCGACCGAGCCGCCGGGCGCCTTGTCCGCGAGCGCGTCGGCGAGCAGCCGGGTGCAGGCGGCGAGCGCCTGGCGGTCGTACGGGATGTCGAGGCCGGTCGCCCGGTGGAGGTCGTCGGTGAGGACGACGAGCTCCACGGCACGGGTGACCAGCAGGTCGCCGAGGCGCATGGTCCCCGCGCGGGTCGCCACCAGCCGCTCCCCCGGGCTCCCGGCGACGAGCCGCGCGAACCGCTCGGCCGTCTGCGCGTACAGCGCGCCGAGGGCGGGCCGCTCCCCGGCGCCGTCCGCGGTCCCCCCGGTCAGCCCCGCCGAGGTGACGGACCACGCCAGCGGGGTGAGCTGCGGCTTCGCGCCGGGCGGCGCCGGCAGCTCCAGCTCCCGGCTGACCTCCTCCAGCACCGCGGCCGGGAGCGCCGCGAGGTCGTGCACGGTCCGCTCCCCCCGCCCGGACGGAGCGGACAGCTGGTCCTGCGTCAGGGCGCCCACCGACTCACGGACACGGTCGAACTGCGCCAGGACCGCGGTGCGGGTCCGGGCGGGGTCGTAGGCGCGGGGGCGCTTCTTGGCCGGGGGCATGGGGGCGAGACTAACCGGCGCCTGTGACACCGCGCTCCGCCCCCGCGCGGCGGCCCGGCCGCGCCCCTCGCGGGTGCCCGGCCGCGCTCCTCACGAGGTCCCGGCCGCCCTCCGCACGGGGGCCGGGCCGGGCCGCATCCCGTGCGGGGGCCGCGCCCGCGCCCCGTGCCGTGCGCTTCAGCGGCCCCCGTCGCCCCGGCCGCCGTCGCCGCCCCGGCCGCCACCGTCGCCGTCACCCCGGACCCGGACCCGGGTGGCGTCCTGCGGGCGGTCGGCGGCCTCGGCCACGAACGCCTCGCCGTTGCGGGGAACACCGATCCCCCGCCAGGTGAAGGGGATGCCCCGCGCCACGTCCAGATCCGGACGGTCCATCAGCTGGAAGTGCACGTGCGGCTCGGTGGAGTTGCCCGAGTTCCCGCAGCGGGCGACCACCTGGCCCTCGCGCACGGTGTCCCCCGCTTTCACCCGGAGGGAGCCTCGCCGCAGGTGCGCGTACACGGCGTACGTCCCGCCGCCGAGGTCGAGCACCAGGTGGTTGCCGACGACCCGGCGGGCCCCGGCCAGATCCCGCAGGGAGGCCTCCACCACCAGGAGATAGGCCAGCGCGGGCCCCGAGGTGCGGCTGAGGTGATCACGCTGCCCGTCGCCCGCGTGCACGACGGTGCCGTCGGCCACCGCCACGAGCGGGGCGCCGAAGGCCGGGAAGTCCCGGTTGGGGCGGGCGAGCGGCCACAGCGGACGGAAGGACGGGCGGCTCCCCTCCTCCGGCTCCGCGACGACGTCGATCGCGTGGGACTGCCCGTACCCGTGGGTGCCGTGGCTGGGCACCTTGTCGGCCGGGCTGTTGAGCGCCACCCAGCGTCCGGTCACCGGCGGCCCCACCTCCACCGCCGGCCGCTCCTGCGCCGCGGCCGCCCGCCCCCCGCGGGCCACCAGGAACCCGATGAGGACCGCCGCCACCGCGGGCACGAAGGTCAGCCCGTACGGCACCAGCGGCTCGGCGACGACGTCGACCAGCACCAGGGCGACGAACACGAGCCAGCAGCAGCGGTGGAGGATCATCGCGGCCTTGCGCACGGACATGGGGTCCCCCTCGGTCTCGGCGTGCGGGTCTACGGCCGGGCGGCCGTGAGCACCACCAGCAGCGGCACCACCCGGGAGCCGGGCACCTCGTAGCGCCCGCGCCCGGTCGTGTGCAGCCACCCGGCGCCGGTCAGCTGACGCAGGTGGTGGTAGATCTGGCCGGTCGTGCCGGTGTCGTCCAGCCCGGCCAGTTCGGCGGCGGTGCGGCAGCCGCCGAGGATCTCGCGGAGCAGCCGCAGCCGGACCGGATGGCCGAGGGCGGCGAGCGGCTCGGCGGCCTCCGCCCAGTCGGGGCGCTCCTCGTCCGTGCCGAGGAGGCCCGCGGTGAGCGCGCCGTACTGCCACTCGTAGTGCTCGCCGGCGGGCAGTCGCACCGCGCCGGTGAACAGCACACCGCCGTCGGCGGCGGCCTGACCGACCTGTTCGAGCTGATCCTTCAGCCCGTCCAGCGCCCAGAAGTCCCCGTCCCCCAGATCGGGCCTCCCGGCGTCCGCCGCCCGCTCCAGCGCCGCGAGGCGACGCTCCAGCTCGGCGACGCGCTCCTCAAGCTTCACAGAACACAACCTTACGTAATTACGTAACATCCATCAACGGTTTCGTGTGAGAACGCCGAAGCCCCCGTCCGGTCGACCCGGACGGGGGCTTCGGCACAGGCAGAATCTAGGCGAACAGACCCTTCAGGGTTCCCTCGTGCGCCGTGCGCAGCTCCTCCAGCGGAATGCTGAACTCGCCCTGGATCTCGATCTCCTCGCCGTCCACGACACCGATCCGGGCGACGGGCAGACCCCGCGCACCGCACATGTCGGTGAAGCGGAGCTCCTCGCTGCGCGGGACCGAGACGACCGCACGGCCCGCGGACTCCGAGAACAGGAAGGTGAACGCGTCCAGACCGTCCGGGACGACCAGCCGGGCACCCTTCCCGCCGCGCAGGCAGGACTCGGCGACCGCCTGGACCAGACCGCCGTCGGACAGGTCGTGCGCCGCGTCGATCATGCCGTCGCGGGAAGCCGAGATCAGGATCTCGCCGAGCAGCTTCTCGCGGCCCAGGTCGACCACCGGCGGCATACCGCCGAGGTGCTGGTGGACGACCTCCGACCAGGCCGAACCGCCGAACTCCTCACGGGTGTCGCCCAGGAGGTAGAGCAGCTGCCCCTCCTCGGCGAACGCCACCGGAGTGCGGCGCGTGACGTCGTCGATCACACCGAGGACGGCCACGACCGGCGTCGGGTGGATCGCCGTCTCACCGGTCTGGTTGTACAGCGACACGTTGCCACCGGTGACCGGCGTGCCCAGCTCCAGGCAGCCGTCGGCGAGACCGCGGGTGGCCTCGGCGAACTGCCACATGACGTCCGGGTCCTCGGGCGAACCGAAGTTCAGGCAGTCGGAGATGGCCAGCGGCTTGGCACCGGACGCGGCGACGTTGCGGTAGGACTCCGCGAGCGCCAGCTGCGCACCCGTGTACGGGTCCAGCTTGGCGTAGCGGCCGTTGCCGTCGGTCGCCATGGCCACGCCCAGGTTCGACTCCGCGTCGATCCGGACCATGCCGGCATCCTCGGGCATCGCGAGCACGGTGTTGCCCTGCACGAAGCGGTCGTACTGGTCGGTGATCCAGGACTTGGAGGCCTGGTTCGGGGAGGAGACCAGCCGCAGGACCTGCTCGCGCAGCTCCGCGCCGTTCGCCGGACGGGCCAGCTTCCCGGCGTCGTCCGCCTGGAGCGCGTCCTGCCAGGACGGCCGGGCGAACGGCCGCTGGTAGGTCGGGCCCTCGTGGGCGACGGACCGCGGGGGCACGTCCACGATCTGCTCGCCGTGCCAGAAGATCTCCAGCTGCGAGCCCTCGGTCACCTCACCGATGACGGTGGCGATGACGTCCCACTTCTCGCAGATCTCCAGGAAGCGGTCCACGTGCTGCGGCTCGACGATCGCGCACATGCGCTCCTGCGACTCGCTCATGAGGATCTCCTCCGGCGAGAGGGAGGAGTCGCGCAGCGGCACGGTGTCCAGCTCGACGCGCATGCCGCCGGAACCCGCGGAGGCCAGCTCGCTCGTGGCGCAGGACAGCCCGGCGCCGCCGAGGTCCTGGATGCCCGCGACCAGCTTCTCCTTGAAGATCTCCAGGGTGCACTCGATGAGGAGCTTCTCCTGGAACGGGTCTCCGACCTGGACGGCCGGGCGCTTCGCGGGCCCGGTCGACTCGAAGGTCTCCGAGGCCAGCACCGAGACGCCGCCGATGCCGTCGCCGCCGGTGCGGGCGCCGTACAGGATCACCTTGTTGCCGGGACCCGAGGCCTGGGCGAGGTGGATGTCCTCGTGCTTCATCACGCCGATGCAGCCGGCGTTGACGAGCGGGTTGCCCTGGTAGCAGGAGTCGAAGACGACCTCGCCGCCGATGTTCGGCAGACCGAGGCAGTTGCCGTAGCCGCCGATGCCCGCGACGACGCCGGGCAGCACCCGCCGGGTGTCGGGGTGGTCGGCCGCGCCGAAGCGGAGCGGGTCGACGACCGCGACCGGGCGGGCGCCCATGGCGAGGATGTCGCGGACGATGCCGCCGACGCCGGTGGCCGCGCCCTGGTAGGGCTCGATGTACGAGGGGTGGTTGTGCGACTCGACCTTGAAGGTGACCGCGTACCCCTGGCCGACGTCGACCACACCGGCGTTCTCGCCGATGCCGACGAGCATCGCGTCGTTGGCGGGGACCTTCTCGCCGAACTGCTTGAGGTGGACCTTGCTGCTCTTGTAGGAGCAGTGCTCGGACCACATCACGGAGTACATGGCGAGCTCGGCACCGGTGGGACGGCGGCCCAGGATCTCGCGGATCCGGGCGTACTCGTCCTCCTTGAGACCGAGTTCCTTCCAGGGCTGTCCGGCGTCCGGGGTTTCGGCCGCGTGCTCGACCGTGTCCAGGCTCATGCGTTGACCAGCTTCTTGATGATCGAGGTGAAGAAACCCAGGCCGTCGGTGCGACCGGTGCCGATCAGCGGCTCGACGGCGTGCTCCGGGTGCGGCATCAGACCGACGATGTTGCCCGCGGCGTTGGTGATGCCGGCGATGTCGCGCAGCGAGCCGTTGGGGTTGACGTCGGCGTAACGGAAGGCGACGCGGCCCTCGGCCTCCAGCTCGTCGAGCGTGCGCTCGTCGGCGGTGTACCGGCCGTCCATGTTCTTCAGCGGTACGGAGATCTCCTGGCCCGCCGAGTAGTCCGAGGTCCAGGCCGTCTGCACGTTCTCCACCCGCAGCTTCTGGTCGCGGCAGATGAAGTGGAGGTGGTTGTTGCGCAGCATCGCGCCGGGCAGCAGGTGCGCCTCGGTCAGGATCTGGAAACCGTTGCAGATGCCGAGGACCGGCAGACCGGCCTTCGCCTGCTCGATGACGGTCTCCATCACCGGCGAGAATCGCGAGATGGCGCCGGCGCGCAGATAGTCGCCGTAACTGAATCCGCCCGCCAGGATGACCGCGTCGACCTGGTGGAGGTCCTTGTCACGGTGCCAGAGGGATACGGGTTCGGCACCCGCGATCCGCACGGCCCGCAGGCTGTCCTGGTCGTCGAGCGTGCCGGGAAAAGTGACGACTCCGATACGGGTGGTCACTTCTCCTCCTCCACCGTGACGGTGAAGTCCTCGATGACGGTGTTGGCGAGGAAGGTCTCGGCGATCTCGTTAATGCGGGCGAGGGCGGCATCGTCGACCGGCCCCTCGACCTCGAGCTCGAAACGCTTTCCCTGACGAACGTCCGCGATTCCGTCGAAGCCGAGACGGGGCAGTGCGCGCTGCACAGCCTGTCCCTGCGGGTCGAGGATCTCCGGCTTGAGCATGACGTCGACTACGACGCGTGCCACGGGCACTCCCGGTGGTGTGGTGCGGCTGTGTCTGCGAGGGGTTCCCCTGATCCCCACGGGTCCGCTCAGCCTACCTGGCCAGAAATTCTACGCGGGTAGATATCACCCCGGGGCGATCACGGCGAGATATCGGAGGCAACGACTCACGGGAAAAATCCTGGAAAAAATCTTCACCCGGATTGCACATGGACCCGCAGCGGCAACACGCGGACGCAATTGGCCGGGCTTCACAATACGGCTCCCGCCGCTGTACAAATGAATACACGGGAAAGCACGATTACCCGGGAACAGTCGACACCAGTCGATCCGTATCCGCCCAGCCGCCGGAAGGCCGGCATCAACGCATGTCAGGCGTGACGATGCCGCAGGAAAGGACCGATATCCGTGGCTCAGCGCGTAGTGGTGACGCTCTCCGACGACATCGACGGGGGAGAAGCGGCAGAAACGGTCACCTTCGCCCTGGACGGGAAGTCGTACGAGATCGACCTCAATCCCGCCAATGCAAAGAAACTGCGTAAGACGCTGGCTCCGTACGTGACGGCCGGCCGAAAGCAGACAAACACCGGCAAGCGCGGCAGGCCCTCGGTCCCGTACCGCCACACCTCGCTGGCGCCGGACCCCGCGGCCGTCCGCGCCTGGGCCCGCTCGCACCGGATGGAGGTGCCGGCCCGCGGCCGCATCCCCAAGAAGGTCTACGAGGCGTTCGACGCGGCCAGTTGAGGGCAACGCCCGGAATGTTCCATTCCGATCTGCGTCCCTCCGCCCGCCGGAGGGACGCCCCGGGGAGCCGACTTGCACAACACCCCTGCAGGTCGGCTAGAGTCTGGAGCACGCCGAAGGGCAAGGCCGAAAAGCCGGGTCCGACGCAGCGTGCGGGTGTAGTTCAGTAGTAGAACATCCCCCTTCCAGGGGGAAGGCGCAGTGTGCAATTCCTGTCACCCGCTCTGCACTGCCTTACCGGGCCACTCAGTGGATCAGGTAGAGTAGTGAGCGCTCCACCGGTGAAAGCCGAGTGGCAGCAATGCGGACGTAGCTCAGTTGGTAGAGCGCAACCTTGCCAAGGTTGAGGTCGCCAGTTCGAACCTGGTCGTCCGCTCGTGACGCAAAGGCCCCGGTCGATATCGACCGGGGCCTTTGCCGTTTCCGGTGGTCGGCGCGTGCCGTGCGCGGGGAGCCCGCGTCGGGCCCGTCCGTGCCGGCACGGACGGCGAGCGCCGTGTCTGCGGTGAGCGGGTGGTTCCGCCGGGATCCACCTGGCCGAGCCCCGGACGGGGCCGAGGGGGATGCGTGCTGTGTGGGTAGGGACGCAGGTGCGGAGGTGGCGGGCGCGCAGCGGCTTCGACAAGATCGACCTCTATACGCGGGGCACTCTCCACGCCCTGGTGTGGATGGCGGTCGTGTGTCAGGCGCTGCTGTCGGTGACCCGCCCCGTGCGGTCCTCCGGCGCCCCTGCCGCGCTGATCGCCGGGACGGCCCTGATCGCGATCGCCCAGGGGTTCTGCTCGGGGCCGCTGGTGGCCCGGGGGATGGAGAGCTATCTGGTGCGCCGTCCGGTCGAGGGGCCGCTGCCGGCGCTCGGGGCCGCTCTGCTGCTCGCGAACACGGCGGGCCTGCTCGCGCTCGGCGCGTACACCGGGCCGGAGAGGTTCCCCGAGCTGCAGCTGGCCCTGGCCGCGGCGATCGTGCCGTTCACCACGTTCCTCGCCCTGACGGCCCCGCTGTGGATGTCCTGGGTGGCACCGCTCGTGCTGACGGCAGCGGTGGGCGCGGGCGCCGCGGCGGTGGGCGGCGGCGGGCCCTTCGTGCTCCGGACCTGTCTCGGGACGGCTTTCGCCGTGGGGCTGACGGTGGCGACGGTGCGGCTCTCCGCCTGGTCGCTGGGGGTGATGGCGCGGCTCCGTGACGCCCAGGACGTGAAGACCCGGCTGGCGGTCGCGGAGGAGCGGCTGCGGTTCGGGCGGGACATGCACGACGTCCTGGGCCGGAACCTGGCGGTGATCGCGCTGAAGAGCGAGCTGGCGGTCGAACTGGCGGAGCGCGGGAAGCCCTCGGCCAGGGAACAGATGGAGGAGGTCCAGCGCATCGCCCGCGTCTCCCAGCAGGAGGTCCGCGACGTCGTGCGGGGATACCGGGAGGCCGATCTCCGCACCGAACTCCTGGGCGCCCAGGGCGTCCTGCGGGCGGCCGGCATCGACTGCGCCGTCCACGGCGACGGAGGTGTCCGGCTGCCCGCCCCGGTGCGGTCGGCGCTCGGCTGGGCCGTACGGGAGGCGGCCACGAACGTGCTGCGGCACGGCGATCCGCGGCGGTGCGACATCCGGCTGGAGACCACCCCGGACGGCGTCCGGCTGGTGGTGGAGAACGACGGCGTGGGCCCGGGCGGTGGCGCGGGCGGGGGTGCTGGTGGCGCGGGTACGGGTCCCGGCGGGGGCGCGGGTCTCGGGGGCGGCGCGGGCTCCGGTGGGGGCGCGGGTCCGGGTGGCGCGGGTGCGGGCTCCGGCGAGGGCACGGGTCCTGGTGGTGGCGCGGGCTCCGGCGGTGGATCGGGGCTCGGCGATGGCGTGGGCTCCGGTGGGTCGGGGTTGCACGGGCTGCGCGAACGGCTGGCCGCGGTCGGCGGATCGCTGGAGGCCGGGCCGACGGGCGACGGCCGTTTCCACCTGACGGCAGCAGTCCCGCTGCCGTCGCCACGGGCTGACCGGGCGGACGCACCGCCTTCGCCGCGGGCCGACTCACCGCCGTCGCTACGGGCCGACTCGGCGGTCCCGCCGATCTCACCGCGGGCCCACCCGGAGGTTCCACTGCCTTCACCGCGGGCCGACCGGGCGGTCCCGCCGGTGGAGGGGCCGCCGACCGTCAGCGGTCCCGCGTGAACCCGCTCGGGCCACTGGCCACGCGCCACCTCACACCCCCGCCCCGTTCGGAGGGCGGGCTCTGGTCGGGAGAGCGGGGGCGGCAGCCACGCCCCGAAGCCGCGGGCGGCAGCCGCCGGCCACGGCCGGAAGGCGGAGGCGTCCCCCACCGATGGGCAGGGACGCCGGCCACGACCGGAAGACGTGGCGACAGACCACGACCGGAGGCCGGCCGCAGCGGCCGTGTGAGGGTGGCCACATCAGCGGTGGAGAGCCGCCCGGAGGACCGGCCGGGACCGCGCTGTTCCTCGGGGGCCGGCGACGCCGGACCGGCGAGGACAGCGAGGACGGCGAGCGTCCGGGTGTCCGCCCCGGGGACGGCCGGCGCCCGGCGGCGCCCCGGAGCGCGCGTACGGTGCGGACCGAAGACCGGCGCCCGCAAGTGGAGTTGACGGGCCGCGCGGCCCCCTCCGGCGCACCCCGTCGGACGCGGGCGGACCGGAGCGCCCGGGCCGGCGGTGGACCCGGCAGCGGTCGCGGAGGCCACCGGGAGAGCGGGGCCGTCGCGGCCCTGCCCGCCGGGCGGACGGTCCGGCGCCGGAGCCGGGAGGGGCCACTCGGCGGTGCGTCTCGCCGGGGTGAGAGGTTGGGTATAGTGGTCAGCGCGCTGCGGCGCATGCGAACGTAGCTCAGCTGGTAGAGCGCAACCTTGCCAAGGTTGAGGTCGCGAGTTCGAACCTCGTCGTTCGCTCCGTACAGAAAGGCCCCGGTCCTCGTGACCGGGGCCTTTCTGCGTCACCGCTACCGGGCCGACCAGCTCAGGCCCGTCAGAAGCTCGTACGCCTCCAGGTACTTGGCCCGGGTCGCGTCGACGATCGCCTGCGGCAGCGGCGGGGGCGGCTGCTCGCTGCGGCGGTCCCAGCCGGAGGCCGGCGAGGTCAGCCAGTCGCGCACGAACTGCTTGTCGTACGACGGCTGCGCCCTGCCCGGCTCCCAGACCTCGGCCGGCCAGAAACGGGAGGAGTCCGGCGTCAGCACCTCGTCCGCGAGGACCAGCTCCTCACCGCCGTCCTCGGTGGACGCGAAACCGAACTCGAACTTCGTGTCGGCGAGGATGATCCCGCGCTCACGGGCGATGTCCCGGGCACGGCCGTAGACGTCCAGCGTCGTACGACGCAGCAGGGACGCCGTCTCGGGGCCGACCTCGCGGGCCACCACCTCGTAGGAGACGTTCTCGTCGTGGTCGCCGACCGCGGCCTTCGTGGCCGGGGTGAAGATCGGCCCCGGCAGCTCGGACCCGTCGACGAGCCCCTCGGGCAGGCCGATGCCGCAGACCGTCCGGGACGCCTCGTACTCGGCGAGGCCGGAACCCGCGAGATAGCCGCGCGCCACGCACTCGACCTGGACCATCCGCAGCGAACGGCAGATCAGGGTCCGCCCGGCCCAGTCGGCGGGGGCCCCGGCGGGGAGCTCCGTCGACAGCACGTGGTGGGGCACGAGATCGGCGAGCTGGTCGAACCACCACAGCGACAGCTGGGTGAGCACGCGCCCCTTGTCCGGGATCTCGGTGGGCAGGACCCAGTCGTACGCGGAGATGCGGTCGCTGGCGACCATCACGAGGTCACCCGCCTCGTTCCGGTACAGGTCGCGCACCTTGCCGGTGTGCAGATGGGTGAGCCCCGGCACCTGCACGGGCTCGGGCTTTTCTACGAAACCGGACACGCTGCCTCCGCGTAGGTTGATCCAGGAGTCGTTCCGATTGTCCCGCATACGAGGAGCCCACGGCGCCGGGGGTCGCCCCGCGGACGGACCGGGTCACCCCTCCCCCACGCAGCCCGCCCGGGGCCTCCCCCGGCCGCCGCTCAGTCCCGCTTGCAGATCCGGTCGAGGAGATTGGCCGTGGCCCGCTGGATACGGGCGTCCACATGGCCGGGCCGGTCCAGGGCGGGCGACCAGGCGAAGGTGCCCGACGCGAAGACGAGCGCGCCCGACGGGGCGCGGTACAGCGAGGTCTCCTGGTGCCGGGTGGCCCCGTCGCCGTCGGTGTACGGGGAGTGCGCCAGCAGCATGCGGCTCTCGTGCTCGGGCAGCGACGTGCGCGGGAAGTAGCGGTCCGCCTCACCGGCCACCAGCCCGTCGATCTCGTCGCCCTCGGCCGCGCCGGTGGCCTCCCAGAGCCAGTGGCTCGCGTTGCGCACGACCATCGGGTGCGGCTCGGGGACCCGGCCCGCGTACTGGATACCGAGCAACTGCTGCTCGGGGCGGTCGATCTCGCGCCACAGCGCGGACTTCCCGGGGCCGCGGCGCTTGCGGCAGGTGAGGAGGCGGTCGGGGACGCCGGAGGGCGACGGGCCGAGGCCCACCTGCCAGTACATGGTGTTGGCCGAGAGGAAGACCAGCGAGGTGCCGGTGTCGCGGGCCAGCTCGGTGGTGCGGCGCATCGGCACCGACCAGTACTCGTCGTGCCCGGGGAAGACCAGCCCGCGGTAGCGGCTGGGATCGACGCGTCCGGCGTGCAGGTCGCGGGCGTCGGCGTACGCGAGGTCGTAGCCGTAGCGCTCGGCCCAGCGGATGAAGTCGTAGGCGTGGCCGACGTGCAGGGGCAGCCCGGCGCCCGCGTAGGGGCGGTCGAAGGACAGGGTGACGGCGGCGTCCTCCTCCCCCAGCAGCCGGCCCTCCTCGTCCCAGGCGTGGTAGAGGCTCGCGCCGGTGCGGCCGTCCTCGGGGTAGAGGTTGTAGGCCTGCCAGGTCACGTCGGGGAGCAGGAGCAGCAGGTCCGCCGGGTGGTCGTCGCGGATCGTGAAGGGGACGTGCGAGCGGTGGCCGTCGGCGGTGGTGAGCACGGCGACGTACGCGCCGACCGACCAGTAGCTGGGGATCTGCAGCCGCCAGGAGAGCCACCAGTGGTGGCAGGACACCGTCCGCTCCGCGGCCAGCGGGGCCGGCTGGACGATGCCGGAGAGGCGCGGGCTGGTGCTGATCTTGGCGGCGCCGTCACCCGCGTAGTGCCCGATGCGGTAGACGTCGACGGAGAACTGCTGGGGCGGGTCCACGGTGATGTGGAAGTCGATCGCCTCGCCGGGGGCCGCCGCACCGGGGGAGGCGAAGCCCTTGATCTGCTGGTGGACGTCGTCGGCCGAGCGGGTGCCCCCGCCGGTCCCGCCGCGGCCCAGGGCGGCGTCCGCGTACCAGGGGACGACCTGGCCGGTGTCGTCGAAGTAGTGCTCGCAGCCGCGCAGCCAGGGCAGCGGCCCCATTCCGAAAGGGTCGCTCACGGCGTGCGCGAGGGCACCCGATTCCCAGCGCCGGATGTGCTCAGCCCCCATCCCGCACCCCTCCCTCGTCCCCGACACCTCAGGTGCGCCGCCCACCGGCACCACACCAGCACATCACATTACGCACGCATACCGTTACCGTTCGTCGCGAATTGACGGGAACGAAGCCCATACTTCCGGGCATTGACGGGACATCTGGCGCATTGCACCGCCTAAGTGGACGGACGACCGTGCACTCAGGTCGACCGCAGCCCCACCCGCACCGTCAGCCCAGGCGTACGGGCTTGTCGGTGCGCACCCCGACCGCGGTGAGCCAGGAGAGCAGCGGCTCGGCGTCCCCGTCCTCGACGAGGCTGGACACCGGGGCGCCGAAGTCCGACCGGCGTCCGCCGTCGACCAGCAGCGCGGGCCCGTCGAGCCAGTCGAGCCCGGGCGCGGCCCCCGCCGTGTCCACCGCGGCGCAGCAGACCATCGCCACGACGTGGTCGGCGAGCAGCTCCGTGCCCGAGCGCGGGGGCTGGAGGGGGAAGAGCGGCAGCGGGACGGACCCCCAGAGCTCGGAGGCGTCGCCGCCCGCCCCCGACGGGCCGCCCGCCGGGGAGCCGTCGGCGCCGGGCCGCGGCGCCGCCGTCTCCTCGTCCCGGGCCGCGGCGGCGCCGATCCCGGCCGCGAGCGCCTCGCTGTCGGCCCCCGGTGCCGCGAGGTGGTCGATCACCCGGGCCAGCGTGGGGGCACCGTCGGTCCCCGGCGCCGCCGGACCGCCCACGGAGACGCTGCCGGGGACGCCCATGGCGTCGAGCACCCGGTGCAGCCGGCCGGCCTCCGTACGCCACTTCCGGTCGACGACCTCCTCCGGATACTGCTGCCAGTCGATCGGCGCCCACTCGGGACCGGGCTCGGCCGGCCCTCCGTGGAAGAGCCGGGCGGCGAGCAGCGAGGCGGCCTCGTCGGCCGCACCGGGCTCCTCGATCAGATCGCAGGCGGGACGCTCCCCGAGGCGTGAGGTGAAGCCCTCCGCCATTCGGTCGCGCCGCGACAGCTCCGTGAGCGCGGAGACGACACCCGCGTCGAGCCGCGAGGGCCAGCGCCCCATCCGCCAGGCAGGCAGCGCGACCCGGGTCAGCAGGCGGTCCCAGCCCGCGTAGGCGAGACCGACCTGCTCCTGGGCGACGATCCGCAGCCCGTAGTCCACCTCGTGCGCACGCCCCGACGCGGCAGTGGCGACGCAGCGCTCCATCTCGGCCGCATGCCCGCGGCAGCCGCGCAGCAGCACCCCGGCGATCCACCCGACGAACGCCGCGGGGATCCTGCGGGCGAACCCCTGGCCGGGCAGGGCGGCGTCGGCGACGGCGGCGTCCAGACCCCGCAGGAAACGGCGGGCGGCGGCTATGTCCGGGTGTGCGGCCGGCCCGGTGCCGGCGACGACCGGGGCGAGCACCGCCCGCAGCTCGGCGACCCTCATCCACCACAGGAAGGGGGACCCGATCACCAGCACGGGGGCCGCCGGGACCCGGCGGCCCCGCCGGAGCCCCGACCGCCCCTCGGCGGTATCGGCTTCCGACCGCGGGCGCGCGGCGGGGTGGGTACGGTCCTCCAGCCAGCTGTCGCAGTCCGGGGTGAGCGCTATGGCCGACGGCGCCGGGACGTCCAGCCGGTCTGCGAGGTCCCGGACCAGCCGGTAGAGATCGGGGGCCGCGGCCTCGGTGAGCGGGACGGTGGGGCTGACCGCCGGCCTGGCACGCGCCACCGCGAGGGCGACACCGGCGGCGACCAGCAGGACCACGACGGCGCAGGCCGTCACCACCCAGCTGACCGTGGTCCAGACGCCTGGACCGATGTGCCCCTGCGCGACCGCTGCGAGCAGCACGACCGACGCGGCCGCCGGAAGGATCGCCAGGGCGGTGGCTCTGCTGCGGACGCGCAGCAGAGCCACCGCCCTGGCCCGCGCTGCGTGCGCACCGAGCTCCTCAACCGAACCGGTACCGGACACGGCCGTAGGTCACCCCCTCTGCCCCCGCGACGGTGTTGGTCACTCCCCCACTGTGGCACCCGTCACCGACATCGCAATGCCGGTGGGCCAAGTGCCCGAACGCTTGCGCCGCACCCTAGTTGGGGCCCCGGCGGGCGTCATCCGGATGGCTCAGCCGTCACCCGATGGAATGGCTTTGGGCAAAGCTGCTGACGCGCCGGTGCGGAGCCGTTCAGCGATACGACGGCCCTGCCGGGAGCGCGGGAGACGCGCTGCTCGGCGCCGTGCCGGGGGCACGGGAGACGCGCCGCTCGACGCCGTGCCGGGGGCACGGGAGACGCGCCGCTCGACGCCGCGCGAGACCCACGGGGGACGTCTGCTCGACACCCGCGCGAGACCCACGGGGGACGTCTGCTCGGCGCCGAGCCGGGAGCGGGCGTCCTCGTGGGTCCCGCGGCCTCGGGTGCGCGGGGCGGACCGGTAGGGCGCGGCGGTACCGGTAGGGGGCGGTACGGGTGCGGGGCCGCGTGCGGGCGGCTCTCCCCGGATCGTCCGTCCAGGGCACCAGGCGCCCCGGGCGGACCCGATGCCCGATGCACACCGGATACACCGGATACACCGGATACACCGGATACACCGGACCTCCCGGGTCACTGGCTCTGCGGACCCCGGGCCGTCCTCGGGCCGGCCCGGACGGCCCCGGACGCACCCGTGCCCGGCGCCGCCGCCTGCGCGGTGGGCCGGGCACGGGTTCGGAGCCGGGCGGCGGAGCGAAAGAGGACCGGGCGCGGAGCGAAGGAGGGCCGGACACCCGGCCCTCCGACGGGCCTCAGGCCTCTTCGGCGGCCTTGCGGGCGATGTCCGTACGGTGCTGGGAGCCGTCGAGTCGGATCCGGCCGACGGCGGCGTAGGCACGCTCGCGGGCCTGCGTGAGGTCCTTGCCGGTCGCCGTGACGGAGAGCACGCGGCCTCCGGCGCTGACGACGGCGTCGCCGTCCCGCCGGGTACCGGCGTGCAGCACGAACGCGTCCGGCGCATCCTGCGCCACCACGTCCGCGAGGCCCTCGATCGGGTCTCCCGTCCGGGGGGTGTCCGGGTAGTTGTGCGAGGCGATGACCACGGTGACGGCGGCGTCGTCGCGCCAGTTCAGCTCCGGTACGACGTCCAGGGTGCCGTTCGCGGAACCGAGCAGGACCCCGGCGAGCGGCGTCTTCAGCCGGGCCAGGACCACCTGGGTCTCGGGGTCACCGAAGCGGGCGTTGAACTCGATGACCCGCACACCGCGCGAGGTGATCGCGAGGCCCGCGTACAGCAGCCCGGAGAACGGGGTACCGCGTCGGCGGAGCTCGTCGACGGTCGGCTGCAGGACCGTCTGCATGACCTCCTCGACCAGCTTCGGGTCCGCCCACGGGAGCGGGGAGTACGCGCCCATGCCACCGGTGTTCGGGCCCTCGTCGCCGTCCAGGGCGCGCTTGAAGTCCTGGGCGGGCTGGAGGGGCAGCACCGTGGTGCCGTCGGTGATCGCGAAGAGGCTCACCTCGGGGCCGTCGAGGAACTCCTCGATGACCACGCGGTCGCAGGCCAGGGCGTGGGCACGGGCGGCTTCCACGTCGTCGGTGACGACGACACCCTTGCCGGCCGCGAGACCGTCGTCCTTGACGACGTACGGGGCACCGAAGGCGTCCAGCGCCTCGTCGATCTCGGCGGGGGTCGTGCAGACGTAACTGCGGGCGGTCGGGACGTTGGCACCGGCCATCACGTCCTTGGCGAACGCCTTGGAGCCCTCCAGCAGGGCCGCCTCGCGCGAGGGGCCGAAGCAGGGGATGCCGGCCGCGCGCACGGCGTCGGCGACACCGGCGACGAGCGGCGCCTCCGGGCCGACGACCACCAACTCGGCGCCCAGCTCGGTCGCGAGACGCGCGACGGCGTCACCGTCGAGCGCGTCGACCGGGCGCAGTTCGGCCACCTCTGCGATACCGGCGTTGCCGGGTGCGCAGTACAGAGCGGTGACGTCGGGGTCGAGGGACAGAGAGCGGCACAGGGCATGTTCGCGGGCGCCGCCGCCGATGACGAGGACCTTCACGGGATGCAGCCTAACCGCCGGGGACCGGGGGCCTCGACGGCCGCCGCTCCGTGGACAGCACGCGGGCCCGGCGGGGAAAGCAGGTGCGGCCGACGGGGGAGCACACAGGGACAGCGGGGAGGGCGGACGGGGCTCCGGAGCGGGATCGGCTCGGGCAGAGCCCGGTAGCCGGGGCGCTCGCGTACGACCCGGTGGCCCGGGAGGCGTGGCAGACGTGCGGCCCGGCACCACAGCCGGCCCCCTGCCGACCCGGCGGCCCCGAAGGGTCGACCGACGTACGGCCCGGGGAGGACGGACGTTAGGCCCGGGAGGGCGGACGTAAGGCGGCCCGTCACGAGCGACGGACGTACGACCCGGGAGGACGGACGCACGGCCCGTCAGGGGCGACCGATGTAAGGCCCCGGGAGGTGCGACGTACGCACGGCCCGGCGGTCGGCCGGCCACCGGTGGCGCGCACGCCGCGGGGTGCTACTCGTTCGTGAACTCCTCGACGACCGTGGCGCCCAACTCGCGGACGATCAGGTCGTGGCCGGAGAGCGCGGAGTCGACGAGGTCGGGATCGTCCGCCTCGGCGGTGTCGTCCTCGGGGGCGACGGCGTGCGGCGGCTCGGGGGCGCGCTCGTACGCGGAGGGTTCGGGCCGCCCGGCCTGCTGCTGCGTCGGAGGCTGCTGAGCGGGCTGCGGGGCCGGCTCCGGAGCGGCGGGCCGGGGCTCGTACGCCGGAGCCGGGGGCGGAGGCGCGGGTGCGGGCTGGTACGGAGCTGCCGGGGGCCTGCCACCGCCCCCGCCGGTCTGCGAGGGCTGGCCACCGCCGCCCGACGGGTCGACCACCGCGTCGACCCGCCACTTGGCGTTGAACTGCTCGGCGAGCGCCTGCTTGAGGACCTCCTCGCTGCCGCTGCTCGTGAAGGTGTCACGGGCACCGGCGTTGAGGAAGCCGATCTGCAGGGTGCTGCCGTCGAAGCCGGTGACCTGGGCGTTCTGGCTGAGCAGGATCCAGGTGAACCGGCGGCGGTTCTTCACCGCGTCGAGGATGTCCGGCCACATGTTCCGCACCTGCGCGGCGCCCTGTGCCATGCCCTGCCCGCCGGGAGCGGGCGCCTGCGCGGCGGGAGCCGGGGCCGGGGCAGCCGGAGCGGGGGCGGCGGCAGGCGCGGGAGCCTGCGGCATCCCGCCGCCGGGGGCGGAGGCGGTCGGCCAGCCACCCGGCCTGCGTGCCGGCTCCGCACCGGCCGCGCCGCCGCCGGCTCCGGCCGCCGAGGGCCAGGCCCCGGGGCGCTGGCCCGCGGGCGCCGGAGCCTGCTGGGGCTGGGCGGGCTGGACCGGGGCCTGGGCGTGCCCGGACGGGGGCGCCTCCTGCGGCGCCGTCGTCGGCCGGGGCTGCGGCTGCTGCTGGTACTCCGGGGCGGCCGCCGCCTCCGCGGCCCGGGCCGCGGAGGGACCTGCGACGCCTCCCGCACTTCCGGCGGGCATCCCGACGCCCGCCCCGTGCGCCTCCGGACCCGGCACATACCCCAGGGCGGGGCCGGAGCCGGCCGCGGCGAGGGAGGCCCCGCGCTCCAGCCGGTCGAGGCGGGCCTGGAGCGAACGCTCGTCGTCGAAGGCGCCGGGCAGCAGCACCCGGGCGCAGATCAGCTCCACCTGGAGCCGGGGCGAGGTCGCCCCGCGCATCTCGGTGAGCCCCTCGTTGACCAGGTCGGCGGCGCGGCTCAGCTCCGCGGCGCCGAACACGGAGGCCTGCGCCTGCATCCGCTCCACCACGTCGGCCGGCGCATCGATGAGGCCCTTCTCCCCCGCATCGGGCACGGCGGCCAGGATCACCAGGTCGCGGAGCCGCTCCAGCAGGTCGGCGACGAAGCGCCGGGGGTCGTTGCCGCCCTCGATCACACGGTCCACGACCTCGAAGGCCGCCGCCCCGTCGCCCGCCGCGAAGGCGTCCACGACCGAGTCCAGCAGGGACCCGTCCGTGTAGCCGAGGAGCGAGGTCGCCATGGCGTATGTCACACCGTCGTCGCCCGCACCGGCCAGCAACTGGTCCATCACCGACATGGAGTCACGCACCGACCCCGCACCGGCCCGCACCACGAGCGGGAGCACCCCGTCCTCGACGACGCTGCCCTCCCTGCCGCACACGTCCGCGAGGTAACCGCGCAGCGTCCCGGGCGGGACCAGCCGGAAGGGGTAGTGGTGCGTACGCGACCGGATCGTGCCGATGACCTTCTCGGGCTCGGTGGTGGCGAAGATGAACTTGAGGTGCTCCGGCGGCTCCTCGACCACCTTCAGCAGGGCGTTGAACCCCGCCGGGGTGACCATGTGGGCCTCGTCGATGATGTAGATCTTGTACCGGCTCGACGCGGGCCCGAAGAACGCCTTCTCCCGCAGGTCACGGGCGTCGTCCACACCACCGTGCGAGGCCGCGTCGATCTCGATGACGTCGATCGAACCCGGCCCGTTGCGCGCGAGGTCCTGGCAGGACTGGCACTCCCCGCACGGGGTGGGCGTGGGGCCCTGCTCGCAGTTCAGACAGCGGGCGAGGATGCGCGCGCTGGTCGTCTTCCCGCAGCCGCGCGGCCCGCTGAAGAGGTACGCGTGATTGACCCGGTTGTTCCGCAGGGCCTGCTGCAACGGGTCAGTGACATGCTCCTGACCGATGACCTCGGCGAAGGACTCGGGGCGATAGCGGCGGTAGAGCGCAAGGGACGACACATCTACGAGGTTATCGGGGCGCACCGACAACCGGTCCCGCCCGGGACCCGGCGCCCGGCGGAACACCCGTTCCGGACACGCAAGGGCCCCCCACGCACCCGCCAGAGCCAACCTACCCTTGCTGCCTTCCGGCCCTGGGGGAGTTCAGTCAGATAGCGCCACGTGAGGGGCTGACGCCCACCTTAGCCGATCCAGACCCCCTGCCGTCCACCCGCTCCCCTCCCCCATCCCTCCCGGAGGACGGTCCGGAACGATCTCCGGGAGACGTGTTCGCGAGCACCCTCCAACGTCTTGTATTGTTTGCCGCGGAGGATTCGCCTAGTGGCCTAGGGCGCACGCTTGGAAAGCGTGTTGGGGGCAACCCCTCACGAGTTCGAATCTCGTATCCTCCGCCGTTGCTCTCACCGGGCAATACGTCGAAGGGCCCCGCAGCTTGCTGCGGGGCCCTTCGGCGTTGAGGTGGTCTCACTCGCGCACCACTGGCACCACGCCGGCATTGATCCGGCTCCTGCGCGGCAGCTGCAGCCGCGGACAGACTGCCGTGGGCGGGATCGGCAGTGCCGGGCAGGTCCTCCGACGCGTCGCGGCCGGTTCTATAAGCACAGCTCGGTCCGCAGGATCACTTGCTCGGGGCGGCTGCGGCGGCCGGAGCCTGCTTGTCGGCGTCGGTGAAGAGGAGAGTGGGTTCGGCCAGGATGTCCCTGCCGGACTCGCTCTTGTAGATCTCGTCGACGCTGCCGAAGCGGGCTTCGGAGTAGTCGAGGTCGAGCAGGGCGGCTGCCTGGCGGACCGATGCCTCGTCGGGGCCCTCGATCTCGACGAAGGTGGGGAGGTCCGGCCAGGTGTCGAAGTCGAAGGCGACCTCGCCGAGGCGCCATTCCTCGCGGTAGTTCTCCTGGTACCGGACCTCGCGCATGCCGAGGCTGCGCAGGATCTCGGCCATGGCGTGCAGATCCGTCACCTCGGTCTCGATCTCGGTGGTGCCGTTGATCGTGGTGGGGTCGGTGACCTGCTTGAGCGTGAGCGTCGATCGGGTGCCCTCGTCCCGCAGGCGCACCCAGGCGCCTCCTTCGAGTGCGTCGCTCTCGAAGATCCTGCGGGTCAGAAGGGTGCGCGGAAACGCCTGCGTGGCGCCCAGAGCGGTCAGCTGGTTCTGGAGGCCGGTGACGTCGACGGCGAGGAACGTGGCTTCGTACTCGTGCTTCACGGGTTCTTCCTTCGTACGAGGGGAGAGTGCGGGCCGCGAGGAGCAGGCCCACCCGGTGAGGGTGGTCCCGGAGCCGGCCGATGGGGGCTCGCTCGGTGAATCGGGGATACGCGGGGCCCGTAGGACATGCCGGTCACCGATGAAATGACACCGGAGGCCGGTCCCCGCGGCCAGG
This sequence comes from Streptomyces sp. NPDC006296, assembly GCF_040613235.1. Lineage (NCBI taxonomy): Bacteria > Bacillati > Actinomycetota > Actinomycetes > Kitasatosporales > Streptomycetaceae > Streptomyces > Streptomyces sp. NPDC006296. The sequence continues at coordinate 84,750 of NZ_JBEXRT010000014.1, forward strand.
AGAACAGCACCTATCTGTAGCCAGTGGGCGATCCGGTGAACGCGGCAACTCGCAGGGCTTGTTCAGCCTTGACAGCTTCTTGGCCTCCGCCGCGGAGGCGATCGCTGTGAGCGGCGGGGTCGGAACGCTTGGCGGTGGTGGGGTGGCAGGCTCGTCAGTGGGGGAACTTCCGGCTGCGTTTCCTCGAAGGTCTCCCGCTCCTCCTTCCTCCCCGTCAGGCCGTCGTGTAGACAGCTCGGGGCGTCTTGACGCGAGGGACGAGGGGGAGGGTGCATGGCCGGGTTGGGCAGGCTCGACGGCAGGCGGGCTCTGGTGATCGGTGGTGGCGGGGCGGGGATCGGCCGGAGCATCGTCCGTGCCTGTGCGGACGCCGGCGCGGCGGTGGCCGTGGTCGATGTGGATGCGGCACGGGCGGAGGAGGCCGCGAGCGAGGTGCGGGCGGCCGGGCGGGTGGCCCATGCGCTGAGCGGTGACGTCCGTTCCGCCGAGCAGCTCGAGGCTGTGATCGTCGGCGCGGCCGAACGGCTCGGCGGGCTGGACACCCTGGTCACGGTGGTCGGCGGGCAGGTGGCGTTCGTACCCGCGGTCAGGCTGCACGAGATGGCCGACGAGGACTGGGACACCGTCTACGAGGTGAACCTGCGTTACGTGGCCCGCGCGGTGCGGCACGTGCTGCGGCTGTTCCTGGAGCAGGGCACCGGCGGGAACATCGTCAGCATCGGCTCGGTCACCGGATTCATGGCGGCGCCGCGGCAGGCCGGTTACGGGGTCGCCAAAGCGGGGCTGTACAGCCTGGCGCGGACGGTCGCCGCCGAGTACGCGGCCGACGGGATCCGGATGAACGTCGTCGCGGGTGGGGCGATCAGTACCGCCGTCAACGCCGGGTCCTCCGGCGCGTGGGTCCCCGAGATCCCGGCGGGGCGCTACGGCACGTCGGAGGAGGTGGCTGCCGCGGCCGTCTACCTGGCCTCGGACGAGGCCCGTTACATCACCGGTCAGCAGATCGTGCTCGACGGCGGCGTCTCGGTCCGTGGCCCCTTTCCCGAGTAGTGGCCCTTTTCCCGAGTAGGTGAGCGGCCGTCACCGCCCTCCTCGGGGAGGAGGCCGCAGCGATGGTCCGGGGCAGGCGGAAGACGCTGACACCGCGCGCCGGAAGGGCCGCGCGCGCACCGGTCCGGGCCGGTGGGCGCGGCCGGGCGCTCAGCGGAGTTCCTGGATGCGGATCAGGTTGCCCGCGGGGTCGCGGAAGGCGCAGTCGCGCACGCCGTACGGCTGCTCGGTCGGTTCCTGGACCACCTCGGCGTCACCGGCCTGCACCTTCTCGAAGGTGGCGTCGAGATCCCGGGTCGCCAGGAGGATCCAGCCGTAGGTGCCCTTCGCCATCATCTCGGCGACGGTGCGGCGTTCGTCCTCGGTGATCCCGGGATCGACGGCCGGCGGCGCCAGCAGGATCGACGTGTCGGGCCGGCCGACGGGGCCGACCGTGATCCAGCGCATCGCTCCGGATCCGACGTCCTTGCGGACCTCGAACCCCAGGGTGTCGCGGTAGAAGGCCAGGGCCGCGTCCGGGTCGTCGTGCGGGAGGACGCTGGTGTGAATGGTGATGTCCATGCCGGTCACGCTAGGGGCTGTCCTGTGGCCCGGGCTTCTCGATTCCTGACCGGTCTGGTCATCTGTTTCGCCACGCACGCCGGCACTCCCTCCGCCCCGCCGGCCGCCCGGCGCCGGTAGGTGCTGGGCGGCATGCCGACGAGTTCCGTGAAGCGTGTGCTGAAGGTGCCCAGCGACGAACAGCCGACCGCGAAGCAGACGTCGGTGACGCCGAGGTCCCCCGGCGCAGCAGCGCCATCGCCCGCTCGATGCGCCGCGTCATCAGATAGCCGTACGGCGACTCGCCGTAGGCGGCCCGGAACCGGCGGCTCAGGTGCCCGGCCGACATGTTCACGCCCCGGGCGAGCGCCTCCACGTCCAGGGGCTGCGCGTACTCCCGGTCCATCCGGTCGCGGACCCGGCGCAGCAGGGCCAGATCGCGCAGGTGCCGGGTCTCGGACGGTCTGCTCGTCACAGGGGCGATCGTGCCATGCGGCCCGCCGGGAAGGACGCGTTCCGCCGTTCCGGTGTACGTGACGGGACAGCCGGGGCGCCGGTCAGTGCGGGGCCTTCTCCCACTCGAAGCCGTCCGGGTCGGCGAACGGGCCGCTGTCGCCGGTGAGCACGATCCGGTGCGACCCGGTGCCGTCCGGCGGTACCCCGGCGTCCTTGGCGAGGGCGCGGCGACCGTAGAGAGCGAGCGTGACGGGGCTCGACGGCAGCTCGAACTCGACGTACTTCCGGCCGAAGCTCTTCCCCACGGTGAAGCCCCGGTCGACGTAGAACCGCTTGCTCGCCAGCACGTCCTCGGCTCCCAGGAGGAGCACGAGGCGGTCGATCTGCCGGGTGGCCGGGCCCTTGTCCTTCTTGGCCGAGGTGGCGATCTTCCAGAGGGTCCCGTCGGGAGCCTGTACGACGCCTCCGTAGCCCCACAGGGACTTCTTGACCGGCTTCACCGGCGAGGCACCGGCCGCGAGGGCGGAGTCGACGAGGGCGTCGACCGTGGAGGGCTGGGAGACCGTGAGGGACAGCGTGAAGCCGCGGAAGCCGGTCGACGGCGCCTCCGAGGCCCGCACGCGGAGCTCGGGGCCCAGGCCGAAGGCGGTGGCGTAGAACTGTTCGGCGGCGACGGGGTCGGCCACGTCGAGGGTGACGGATGTGAGAGAAGCCATGGGTCGACGCTATGGCGGCTCGACGCCGCGCGCTTCTCGATTCCTGACCGGTCGGGGATCGGCTTCTGATGGCTTCTGGCTGGTCGGGGTCGTCTACGGACCGGTCGAGGTCACCTACTGACCGGCCGGGGGCGGTCGTGACTGGTCAGGAGCTGGGGTCCGGGACCGTGCGGCTCCGCGGTGCTTGCGTGCCGGGCGGTGACCACGGACCGCCACGGGCGTTCCGGCGTCGGCCGACCGGCACAGGCATACCGGCACAGGCATACCGGCACAGGCGTACCGGCACGCGCGTACCACCCCGCCGCCGCGCGGGTGAGCACCGGCCCGCAGTACCGGGCCACAGCCGCCCCGCGCCGGTGGCCCGCCCGTACGGCCGCCCCGGGAGACCGCGCACCGGCCCCGGACCCCTCGGCCCCCGGCACCGTCCCGGCCGTGGGGGGAGCGCTCGCACGAACCCGTCGATCCGTGGGGCCCGGGGCGGGGCCCGGGGTGGCTGCTCGCGCCGCTCAGGCGGCCGGGGCGGTGAAGTAGTGGCCCTTGTCGAGGTCTTCGAGCAGGCCGGGGTGGGTCGGCCGCCAGTCGAGCAGTTCGCTCGTGAGGGTGTGGGACGCCGTGACGTCGAGTGCGAGGAACCCGCTCAGCCAGGAGAAGTGTCCGGCCGCGTCCGCCGGGTCCACGGAGGTGACCGGCACGTCGAGGTGGCGGCCGATCACCTCGGCGATGTCGCGGATCGTGACGCCCTCCTCGGCCACGCCGTGCAGTACCGAGCCCGCGGGTGCCTTGTCCAAGGCCAGCCGGAACAGTCGTGCGGCGTCCAGGCGGTGGACCGCGGGCCAGCGGTTGGTGCCGTCCCCGAGGTAGCCGGAGACGCCGTGCGCGCGGGCGGTGGCCACCAGGGTGGCCAGGAAGCCGTGGTCCCCCTCGCCGTGGCAGGTGGGGGAGAGCCGCACGACGGAGGCGCGGACGCCGCGCGCGGCCAGGGCGAGGGCCGCCTGCGAGGTGGTCGCCCGTATCGAGGTCGGGGAGCCGTCGATCGTCGGCATGTCCCGCTCGGTGGTCACCCGCCCGGTGGTGAGGCCGGCGACACCGGAGGCGATGACGAGGGGCCGGTGGGTGCCCGCCAGCACGTCGCCGAAGGCGTCGACGGCACGGCGGTCGGCCTCGGCCGCGCCCTGGAAGTCGCCGGTGAAGGCGATGTCGTGCTTGAAGGCGAGGTGGATCACGCCGTCCGACGCGGCGGCCGTGTCCCGCAGGACGCCGAGGTCGTCGACGGTGCCGCGGACCACGTCGGCCCCGGCCGCGGTGAGCGCGGCGGCGGAGGCCTCGGAGCGGGCGAGGCCCACCACCCGGTGGCCCGCGTCGATGAGCTCGGGCACGACGGCGGAACCGATCCAGCCGGACGCACCGGTCACGAAAACACGCATGGAGAACTCCGGAACTGTTGATGTCATGGACTGACATCAAACGTAGCACTCGATGTCAGTCCCTGCCATCACGTAGGATCCGTCCATGGGTAGATGGGAGCCGAACGCGCGAGGACGCCTGGCGGAGGCGGCGTTGGAGCTCTACAGCGAACGCGGATTCGAGCAGACCACCGTGGCGGAGATCGCCGGACGCGCCGGGCTCACCGAGCGGACCTACTTCCGGCACTACGCCGACAAGCGCGAGGTCCTCTTCAGTAACTCCGAGCTACAGGACCTGCTGGTCGCGGCGACCGAGGGCGCTCCGGCGGCCCTGGCGCCGATCGACGTGCTGGCGGTGGGCCTCGACGCGGTCTCCGAGATGTTCGAGGACCGGCGTGCCCATGCGCGGAAGCGTCAGGCCGTCATCGCGGCCAACGCCGAGCTCCAGGAACGCGAGCTGATCAAGCTCGCCTCGCTGTCGGCCGCGCTCGCCGGGACCCTGCGCCGCCGCGGTGTCCCGGAACCGGCCGCCGGGCTGACCGCCGAAGCGGGGATCGCCGTCTTCAAGGTCGGCTTCGAGCGCTGGCTCGCGGAGTCCGAGGAGCGCGGGATGGCGACGGTGATGCGGGAACTGCTGGGCGAGCTCAAGGCCGTGGCCGCCGGCGGACACGGACACGGCGCGTAGTCCTCCGCCGGGCCGGTCACCGCAGGCCCTCCCCCCGGATCCCTCCTCCGGGCCGGTCACCGCAGGCCCTCCCCGGAACCCTCCTCCAGGCCCGTGCCCCGCAGGACCCCGCCCGCCCGTGCCGGTCCCCGCAGGACCTTCCCGGGCCGGTCCGCCGCAGGCCGCCCCGGCGGGCCGTCTCGTGGGCCCGGCCTCGCCGCAGACCGCCGCGTGCGACCCTCCCCCGCCGCAGACCGCCGCGTCCCCCTCCCCCGCTCACCCGCGGCCGGCGGCATGCAACAGGCGGCAGGCAGCAGGCAGCCAGCGTCGGACGGCAGCCACCCGGCAGCAGGGCCCGCCTCAGCCGCCGAAGGAGAGGCCCCTGGTCACCCGGTCCGCCGACGACAGCAGGCTGGCCCGGACCTGACCGGTCCGGTACATCCGGTCCGCACGGAACGAGACGCCGAGCGAACCGAGCGTGGTGCCGTGGCGGACCGGCACGGCGATGCACACCGTGCCGAGGTCGTACTCCTCGCGGTCCATGACCACCGGCGTCGGCGGCGACGAATCGAGCTGCCGGATCAGCTCCTCCCGGTGCGTGAGCGTGCGGGGGGTGAGATCGGTGAGGGCGTGCCGCGAGAGGTACTCGGCGCGTGCGTCGTCGTCCAGTTCGCGCAGGACGCACTTGCCGAGCGCCGTGGCATGGCCCGCGTCCTCGAACCCCACCCAGAGGTCGACCCGCGGTGTCTGCGGGCTGTCGACGATCTCGGCGATCCTGATCTCACCCTCCTCGTAGAAGGTGAGGTAGGCGGCGGCCGACAGCTCGTCCCGCAGGGCGGCGAGGGCGGGGCGGACCCGGCTCATCGGGTCCCGGGCGGGACGGTCGCCTCCCAGGTCACCGCCGAGGTCCTCGCCCAGCACGAAGCCGCCGTCCTCCAGGCCGCGCACGCAGCCGTCCCGCACGAGGGTCCGCAGGACGCGCAGGGCCGTGTCGACGGGCAGGCCCGCAACCCTCGCCAGCCGTTCCGCGGACGCCCCGGCCGGGTGCGCCGCGACCGCGTCCAGCAGGCGCATCGCCTGCTGGACGGATGTCATGGGCGCGCGGCCCACTCGGTCACCCATCACACCAGCGTGACCCCGCCGCCCGGAGACGGCAAGACAGGACTGCCCGCCCCGGCGGGGCAGCCCGCCGCACCGCGGCCCGGGGCGTCCGGGGGCGCACCGGCCGGGTCACCCCGCCGGTGCGCCCCGGCTCAGTCCTCGCCCTCCAGGTCGCCCTCGGTCTCCAGGAACACCTGGCGCAGCGCGTCGAGCACCGCCGGGTCGGGCTTCGCCCACATCCCCCGGGACTCCGCCTCCAGGAGGCGCTCCGTGATGCCGTGGAGGGCCCAGGGGTTGGCCTGCTGGAGGAAGGCGCGGTTCGTGGGGTCCAGGACGTACGTCTCGGTGAGCTTGTCGTACATCCAGTCCGCGACGACGCCCGTCGTCGCGTCGTAGCCGAAGAGGTAGTCGACCGTCGCGGCCAGCTCGAAGGCGCCCTTGTAGCCGTGGCGGCGCATCGCCTCGATCCACTTCGGGTTGACCACCCGGGCGCGGAAGACGCGGGACGTCTCCTCGACCAGGGTGCGCGTGCGGACCGTCTCGGGGCGGGTCGAGTCCCCGATGTACGCCTCGGGGGCGGTGCCCCTCAGCGCGCGCACCGTCGCCACCATGCCGCCGTGGTACTGGAAGTAGTCGTCCGAGTCCGCGATGTCGTGCTCGCGTGTGTCGGTGTTCTTCGCCGCCACCGCGATCCGCTTGTACGCGGTCTCCATCTCGTCCCGGGCCGGACGTCCGTCCAGCTCACGGCCGTAGGCGTAGCCGCCCCACACCGTGTACACCTCCGCGAGGTCGGCGTCCGTACGCCAGTCGCGGGAGTCGATCAGCTGGAGCAGCCCGGCGCCGTACGTGCCGGGCCTGGAGCCGAAGATCCGGGTGGTGGCACGCCGCTCGTCACCGTGTTCGGCGAGGTCGGCCTGGGTGTGGGCGCGGACGAAGTTCTGCCCGGCCGGCTCCTCCAGCGAGGCCGCCAGGCGCACGGCGTCGTCGAGGAGACCGATGGTGTGCGGGAAGGCGTCGCGGAAGAAGCCGGAGATCCGCAGCGTGACGTCGATGCGCGGGCGCCCGAGCTCCTCGTACGGGATCGCCTCCAGGCCGGTGACCCGGCGCGAGGCGTCGTCCCAGACGGGGCGGACGCCGAGCAGGGCGAACGCCTCGGCGATGTCGTCGCCCGCGGTGCGCATCGCGCTGGTGCCCCAGAGGGACAGGCCGACGGAGGTCGGCCAGTCGCCGTTGTCGGCGCGGTAGCGCTCCAGGAGCGAGTCGGCGAGTGCCTGGCCGGTCTCCCAGGCGAGGCGGGAGGGGACGGCCTTCGGGTCGACGGAGTAGAAGTTGCGGCCGGTCGGCAGGACGTTGACCAGGCCGCGGAGCGGGGACCCGGACGGGCCTGCCGGGACGAAGCCGCCGTTCAGCGCGTGCACCGTGTGGGTGAGCTCGTCGGTCGTCGCGGCGAGCCGGGGCACGACCTCGCGGGCTGCGAAGGCCAGGATGTCGGCGACCGCCTGCGGGTGCCCCGCGGCCACCTCGGCGACGGCGGCCGGGTCCCAGTCCGCGTCGTCCATCGCCTGGACCAGCGCGCGGGCCCTCTCCTCGGTCTCGTCGGCCGCGGTGCGGGTGGCCGCCGACTCGTCCAGGCCGAGGGCCTCGCGCAGGCCCGGCAGCGAGGACGTGCCGCCCCAGATCTGGCGGGCGCGCAGGACGGCCAGGACCAGGTTGACGCGGTCCTTCCCGGCGGGGGCGCCGCCCAGGACGTGCAGGCCGTCCCGGATCTGGACGTCCTTGATCTCACAGAGCCAGCCGTCGAGATGCATGATGAACTCGTCGAAGCCCTCGTCCTCGGGCCGGTCCTCCAGGCCCAGGTCGTGGTCGAGCTTCGCGGCCTGGATGAGGGTCCAGATCTGGGCGCGGACGGCCGGGAGCTTGGCCGGGTCCATCGCGGCGATCTGGGCGTGCTCGTCCAGGAGTTGTTCCAGGCGGGCGATGTCGCCGTAGCTGTCGGCGCGCGCCATCGGCGGCACGAGGTGGTCCACGAGCGTGGCGTGCACCCGGCGCTTGGCCTGGGTGCCCTCGCCCGGGTCGTTGACCAGGAACGGGTAGACCAGCGGCAGGTCGCCCAGCGCGGCGTCGGGGCCGCAGGCGGCCGAGAGGCCCGCGTTCTTGCCGGGCAGCCACTCCAGATTGCCGTGCTTGCCCAGGTGGATCATCGCGTCGGCGCCGAAGCCGTTGTCCTCCGCGGACGCGGCGATCCAGCGGTAGGCCGCCAGGTAGTGGTGCGAGGGCGGGAGGTCGGGGTCGTGGTAGATCGCGATCGGGTTCTCGCCGAAACCGCGCGGCGGCTGGATGAGGATCAGCAGGTTGCCGCGCCGCAGGGCGGCGAGCACGATGTCGCCCTCGGGGTTGCGGGACCGGTCCACGAACATCTCGCCGGGCGCCGGGCCCCAGTGCTCCTCGACGGACTCGCGCAGCTCGGCGGGCAGTGTGGCGAACCAGCGTCGGTAGTCGGCGGCCGGGATGCGGACCGGGTTGCGGGCCAGCTGTTCCTCGGTGAGCCACTCCTGGTCGTGCCCGCCGGCCTCGATCAGCGCGTAGATCAGCTCGTCGCCGTCCCCGGAGACCAGGCCCGGGATCTCCTCCTCGGGACCGAAGTCGTACCCCTCCGCGCGGAGCCGGCGCAGCAGGGCGACGGCGCTGGCGGGGGTGTCGAGGCCGACCGCGTTGCCGATGCGGGAGTGCTTGGTCGGGTATGCGGACAGGACGAGCGCTATGCGCTTCGCGGCGGCCGGGATGTGGCGGAGCCGGGCGTGCCGGACCGCGATCCCGGCGACCCGGGCGGCCCGTTCGGGGTCGGCGACGTACGCCGGCAGGCCGTCCTCGTCGATCTCCTTGAAGGAGAACGGCACGGTGATCAGACGCCCGTCGAACTCCGGCACCGCGATCTGGGTGGCCGCGTCCAGCGGGGAGACCCCCTCGTCGTTCTCCTCCCAGGCGGCGCGCGGGCTGGTGAGGCAGAGCGCCTGAAGGACCGGTACGTCGAGGTCGGTGAGCGCGCCCGCGTCCCAGGACTCGTCGTCGCCGCCCGCCGAGGCCGTCGCGGGCTTGGTGCCGCCCGCCGCGAGCACGGTGGTCACGATGGCGTCCGCGGCGCTGAGCTCGCCGATCAGCTCGGGTTCGGGCGTGCGGAGCGAGGCGACGTACAGCGGGAGGGGGCGGGCGCCCGCGTCCTCGACGGCCGTGCAGAGCGCCTCGATGAACGCGGTGTTCCCGCTCATGTGGTGGGCGCGGTAGTAGAGCACCGCGACGGTCGGGCCGGTGACGTCCCGGGCGGTCCGCTCCAGCGGGCCCCACGCGGGGGCCGGGGCGGGCGGCTCGAAGCCGTGACCGGTGAGCAGCACGGTGTCGGAGAGGAAGCGGGCGAGCTGCTCCAGGTTGGCGGGACCGCCGTGCGCGAGGTAGGCGTGCGCCTCGGCGGCGATGCCGATCGGCACCGTCGACGCGGCCATCAGCTGGGCGTCGGGCGCCTGTTCACCTGTCAGCACGACGACGGGCCGTCCGGTGGCCAGCACCTCGTCCAGCCCCTCCTGCCAGGCGCGGACACCGCCGAGGAGGCGTACGACGACGAGGTCGGCCCCCTCCAGCAGCTGCGGGAGGCCGTCGGGGGAGATCCGGGAGGGGTTGGCGTAGCGGTAGCTGACCGGTCCCTGCGAGGCGCGTGCGCTCAGCAGGTCGGTGTCGGACGTCGACAGGAGCAGGATCATGCGGCGTCAGCCCTCCTCGGGGTGTCCACGCCCCGGGCAGTGTCGGATCGGCGGCTCGGACGGGACCGAGCAGCCTGGGAAAGGGAGTTCCTGACTCGCACGGCCGGTGGGCCGGGCTCACAGTGGCGGGACCGCGCCGGCATCTCACCGGGCTTCCTCCCCTGTCGCCGTACGGCGATGGCGGACCGTACGGACCGCCGCTAGGCATAGTAGGCAGGGAGAGGGGGGTTCTGACCAGACGGCCCCCGATCCGGACCGGGGGTACGGCAGGTGTCCCCCAGGTCACAGTGACCACAGGGGTGCTCCACGGTCACGGTCGGTATGCTCGCCGCCATGTCCGCCTCCCCGTCCGCGCCCCGGCCCCCGGGCGATGCGCGCTCCCGCAGCGGCGGCGACGCCTGCCCCGGCGCGCTGCGTCTGCACCGGGCGGACGACGGTGCGCTGGCACGGATCCGCATACCCGGCGGGGTGCTGACACCCCGCCAGGCCGACGCGCTGGGAGGGGCCGCCGGGCGCCTCGGCGACGGTGAGCTGCATCTCACCTCCCGCGGAAACGTTCAGCTGCGCGGACTGCGGCCCGACTGCGGGTCGGAACTGGCCGGGCTGCTGGACGAGGCCGGGCTGCTGCCCTCCGCACGGCACGAACGCGTCCGCAACGTCGTCGCGTCCCCGCTCTCCGGGCTCGACGGCCTCGGGTCCGCCGACGTCAGGGACTGGCTGACCGGCCTCGACCGCCTCCTGTGCGGGAGCGACGGCACGGCCGCGCTCTCCGGACGCTTCCTGTTCGCTCTCGACGACGGCCGCGGAGACGTGGACGCCCTCGGAGCGGACCTCACCCTGCTGGGCCGCGGTGACGGCACGGCCCTGCTGCGCGTCGGGGCCGGCGAGGAGGTCCTCCGCGTCCCCGCCGCCGACGGCCCCCGGGCCGCGCTCATCGCCGCCGAGGCCTTCCTCGCCGCCGCCCGCGAGACCGGCGCCTGGCGGGTGAAGGACCTGCCGGACACCACCGCCGCCGCGCTGCCCGCCGAGATCGTCCGCCGTCTGCGGCGCGCGGGAACCGCCGTCACGGCGGACCGCCGCCCCCGCCCCCTCGAAGCCCTGCCCCCGGCCCACGGCCGCGTCCCGGGCGGACACCGCGAGGCCGCCCTGTCCGTCGGCGTACCGCTGGGACGGCTGGTGCCGGCCCAGTGGCGGCTGCTGTCGGGCGCCGGGGAACTGCGCCTCACCCCGTGGCGCGGCGCCGTCGTCACCGGCGTCGCCCCCGACCGCGCGGACGGCCTGCTGGACGCCCTCGCGGACGCCGGGCTGATCACCGGGCCCGGTTCCCCCTGGGCCGGGGTGGGCGCCTGCATCGGACGGCCCGGCTGCGCGAAGTCGCTGGCCGACGTGCGGGCCGAGGCGGGGGCCGCCGTCGGGCCGGCCGGACGGCTCCCTGTGTACTGGTCCGGGTGCGAACGCCGCTGCGGCCGTCCGCACGGCGAGTGGATCGACGTGGTCGCCGTCCCCGGCGGTCACCGGATCTCCCGCATGCGGGGCGACCTCGCCACCGGGACGGCGACGGTGGCGGACGACCCGGAGGCGCTGGCCGCCGCCGTGGCGACGGCCCGGGGCACACGCACCTGACCACCACCCAGACCCCTGTCCGGCCTCTTCGACCGGTTCGGCGAAGAAGATGAAGAAAGCGACGGCACTGTGCATCAGTACGAGAAGGACGGACCGGCGATCTACCGCCAGTCCTTCGCCACCATCCGCGCGGAGGCGGATCTGGCAGGGCTGCCCGCCGACGTGAGCCAGGTCGCCGTCCGCATGATCCACGCCTGCGGCATGGTCGACCTCGTACGCGACCTCGCCTTCTCGCCGAACGCGGTGGCCGACGCCCGTGCGGCCCTCCGCGCCGGCGCGCCGATCCTGTGCGACGTGGCCATGGTCGCCAGCGGTGTCACCCGCAAGCGGCTGCCCGCGGACAACGAGGTGGTCTGCACCCTGTCCGACCCCGCCGTTCCCGGACTGGCCGCGGAGCTGGGCACCACCCGCAGCGCGGCCGCCCTGGAGCTGTGGCGGGACCGGATGGAGGGCGCCGTCGTCGCCGTCGGCAACGCGCCGACCGCCCTCTTCCGGCTGCTGGAGATGATCGAGGAGGGCGCCCCGCGCCCCGCCGCCGTCATCGGTGTGCCGGTCGGCTTCATCGGGGCCGCCGAGTCCAAGGAGGCCCTGGCCGCCCACCCGTCCGGGCTGGAACACCTCGTCGTGCGGGGCAGGCGCGGCGGCAGCGCCATCGCCGCCGCCGCACTCAACGCGATCGCCAGCGAGGAGGAGTGAGCGTGCCCGAGCAGCAGCACGACACGGTCCCCGGGAGCACGGGCCGGCTGTACGGCGTCGGACTCGGCCCGGGCGACCCGGCCCTGATGACCGTGCGGGCGGTGCAGGTCATCGGCGAGGCCGACGTCGTCGCCTACCACTCCGCGCGGCACGGGCGCTCCATCGCCCGCTCGATCGCCGCGCAGTACCTCCGCGCCGACCACATCGAGGAGGCGCTGGTCTACCCCGTCACGACGGAGACCACGGACCACCCGGGGGGCTACCGGGGCGCGCTGGACGAGTTCTACACGGAGGCCGCGGCCCGCCTCGCGGTCCACCTCGACGCCGGGCGCACCGTGGCCGTGCTCGCGGAGGGCGACCCGCTCTTCTACGGCTCGTACCAGCACATGCACAAGCGGCTCGCGGACCGCTACGAGACCGAGGTCGTCCCGGGTGTCACCTCGGTCAGCGCCGCCGCGGCCCGTCTCGGCACCCCGCTCGTCGAGGCCGAGGAGGTGCTGACGATCCTCCCGGGCACGCTGCCGGAGGAGGAGCTGACCGCACGTCTGGCGGCCACGGACTCCGCCGTGGTGATGAAGCTGGGGCGGACGTTCCCCGCCGTGCGCCGGGCCTTCGAGGCGTCGGGCCGGCTGCCCGAGGCACGGTACGTCGAACGCGCCACCATGGCCGGGGAGCGGACCGGTCACCTCGCCGACACGGACGCGGACTCCGTGCCGTACTTCGCCGTCGCCGTCCTGCCGAGCCGGATCGACGCGCCCCGTCCCGAGCGGAGCCCCGGGTCCGGCGAGGTCGTCGTGGTCGGCACCGGGCCGGCCGGCCCGCTGTGGCTGACGCCCGAGACCCGCGGGGCGCTGGCCGCCGCCGACGACGTGGTCGGCTACACGACGTATCTGGACCGGGTGCCCGTCCGCCCCGGGCAGCGGCGCCACGGATCCGACAACAAGGTGGAGTCCGAACGCGCCGAGTTCGCCCTCGACCTGGCACGCCGGGGGCACCGCGTCGCCGTGGTGTCGGGCGGCGACCCCGGGGTCTTCGCGATGGCCACGGCCGTGCTGGAGGTGGCCTCGCAGGACGCCTACGCGGACATAGCCGTGCGGGTGCTGCCCGGGGTGACCGCGGCCAACGCCGCCGCCGCCAGGGCCGGCGCGCCGCTGGGGCACGACTACGCCACCCTCTCGCTCTCGGACCGGCTCAAGCCGTGGGAGGTCATCGCCGGACGGCTGCGCGCGGCGGCCACGGCCGACCTGGTCCTGGCGCTGTACAACCCCGGCTCCCGCAGCCGGACATGGCAGGTGGGCAAGGCCCGCGACCTGCTGCTGGAGCACCGCTCCCCGGACACCCCGGTGGTGCTCGGCCGTGACGTCGGGGGCCCGTCGGAGACCGTGACCACGGTGCGGCTCGCCGATCTGGACCCGGCCGACGTGGACATGCGGACGATCATCATCGTCGGCTCCTCGCAGACCCGGTGGGTGCACCGCGACGGCGGCCGGCAGATCGTCTGGACGCCCCGCCGCTACCCGGAGGACGGACCCGCGGAGGACTGAGCGGCCGGGCACGACCGGCGGGTTGAACGGCAGGGCCGGCACGGCAGGGGCGTGCCGCCCCGCCGCCCGCACGTCCGCTCGGCTGCTCGTCCGTGCGCCGCCCCGCCGTCCGCGCCGGCCGGTGGCCCCGGTCCGTGTGCCCGCGGGGCGGGACCCGGTGCGGGCGCCGTCTCCCGTCAGGTCAGCCGCGGTGGGTGCGCCGCCCCGTCAGGCCGTCCAGCAGGGCGAGGGCCTCCTCCGGCGTGCCGGCCACCGGCACCCCGGGCGGGACCGGCGGCCGTCCGACCACGACCACCGGGATCGCGGCCTCGCGGGCGGCCGTGAGCTTGGGGGCGGTGGCGTCGCCGCCGCTGTCCTTGGTGACCAGGACGTCGATGCGGTGCCGCCGGATCAGCTCCCGCTCACCCTCCAGGGAGAACGGCCCCCGGTCCAGCAGGACTTCCGTCCGTGCGGGGTGCGGGGGCTCGGGGGCGTCCACCGAGCGCACCAGGAACCACAGCGTGTCCAGGTCGGCGAACGCCGCCAGACCCATCCGCCCGGTGGTGAGGAACACCCGCGACCCCAGCCCGGGCAACAGCTCCGCCGCACCCGCGAGGGATCCGGTGCGGTGCCACCGGTCACCCGCTACGGGCACCCAGCCGGGCCGCCGGAGCGCCAGCAGGGGAACATGGACAGCGGCGGCGGCCGACGCCGCGTTGAAACTGATCGTTCCGGCGAAGGGATGGGTGGCGTCGATGACCGCATCCACACGGTGTGCGCGGAGCCACTCGGCCATGCCCTCGGCCCCGCCGAAGCCGCCGACGCGCACCTCGCCGGGCGGCAGCCTCGGCCGGGCGACGCGTCCGGCGAGCGAGCTGGTCACCCGGAACCCGTCCGCGGCCACCAGGGACTCCGCCAGCCGGCGGGCCTCCGTGGTGCCGCCGAGGACGAGTACGTGCACGAGCATCCGATCGGTCCATCCGTGAGCAGTGAGGCGCAGGGCGGGCGCGCCGCCCAACTCAAGCACACCGGTCTGCGGCCGGGCTGGACGACCGGTGCCTGTGCGACGGCGGCGGCCACCGCCGCGTACACCGCCCTGCTGACCGGTGAGTTCCCCGACCCGGTGACCATCACCCTGCCCAAGGGCCAGACGCCCGCCTTCGCCCTCGCGGTGGAGGAACGGGGCGACGGGCAGGCCACGGCGGGCGTGGTCAAGGACGCGGGCGACGACCCGGACGTCACCCACGGGGCCCTGGTGCGGGCCACCGTACGGCTGCTCCCCCCGGGCTCCGGGGTGGTCTTCCGGGCGGGTTCCGGCGTGGGGACCGTGACGCTGCCCGGGCTGCCGCTGGACGTCGGGGAGCCCGCGATCAATCCGGTCCCCCGCCAGATGATGCGGGACCACATGGCCCGGGTCGCGGCGGAACACGGCGGCACCGGAGACGTCGAGATCACCGTCTCGGTGGACGGCGGTGAGGAGATCGCACGTTTCACGTGGAACATCCGCCTGGGCATCCTGGGCGGCATCTCGATCCTGGGCACGACGGGCATCGTGGTGCCGTACTCCTGCTCGGCCTGGATCGACTCGATCCGCCGCGGGGTGGACGTGGCACGCGCGGCCGGGCACCGCCATGTCGCGGGGTGCACGGGCTCGACCTCGGAGAAGACGGTGGTGGCCGAGTACGGGCTGCCGGAGATCGCCCTGCTGGACATGGGGGACTTCGCGGGTGCGGTGCTGAAGTACGTACGCCGGCACCCGGTGGAACGGCTGACCCTCTGCGGCGGTTTCGCCAAGCTGTCCAAGCTCGCCGCCGGGCATCTGGACCTGCACTCGGGCCGCTCCCAGGTGGACAAGCCGTTCCTGGCACGGCTGGCGCTCCAGGGGGGTGCGAGCACGGCACTGGCCGAGGAGATCGAGGTCGCCAACACCGGCCTCGCGGCCCTGCAGTCGTGCATGGCGGCCGGTGTGCCACTGGGTGACCTGGTGGCCGAGGCGGCCCGGGACCAGGCGCTGTCGGTCCTGCGGGGCGCTCCGGTCGCCGTGGACGTGATCTGCATCGACCGGGCCGGAGCCGTCGTGGGGCGGAGCGAGACCCGCTGAGCGGGGGCGGGACGACGTCGCCCCGCCCGCCCGTCAGCAGATGTGGCGGTCCCGCGCCGGGGAGTACAGGTGGCTGTCGCGGAACTGCTCCGCGCCGAGAGTCCGGCCGACCATGATCACCGCCGTCCTGATCACCCCCGCCTCCTTCACCTGCTCCGCGATGGAGTCCAGCGTGCCGCGCAGGACGATCTCGTCCGGGCGCGAGGCCATGGCGACCACGGCGGTGGGGCAGTCGGCCCCGTAGTGCGGCAGCAGTTCGTCCACCACCCGGTCCACGTAGCGCGCCGCGAGGTGCAGCACGATCAGCGCGCCGCTGCGGCCCAGCGTGGCCAGGTCCTCGCCCTCGGGCATCGCCGTGGCCCGCTGCGCGATGCGGGTGAGGATCACCGTCTGGCCGACCGTGGGCACGGTCAGCTCCCGCTTGAGCGCCGCAGCCGCCGCGGCGAACGCGGGCACCCCGGGAACCACCTCGTAGGGCACGCCCGCCTCGTCCAGCCGGCGCATCTGCTCGTTCACGGCGCTGAAGACCGAGGGGTCGCCGGAGTGCAGCCGGGCGACGTCGTGGCCCTCCTCGTGCGCCCGCACCAGCTCGGCGGTGATCTGGTCGATGTCCAGCAGCGCCGTGTCCACGAGCCGGGCGTCCCGCGGGCAGGCGTCGAGCAGTTCGCGGGGCACCAGACTGCCCGCGTACAGGCAGACCGGGCTGGCGGCGAGGACACGGGCGCCGCGCACCGTGATCAGGTCGGCGGCACCGGGGCCCGCCCCGATGAAGTACACGGTCATCTGTCGTCTCCTGGAGCGTGCGAGGTCTTCTGTACGGACCACTGGGTGACGGGCATGGCCTGACGCCAGCCGGTGAAACCGCCGACGGGCACGGCGTGGGCGACCGCGAGCCGGACCAGGTCACCGCCGTGGCGCCGGTACCACTCGGTGAGCAGCGCCTCCGACTCCAGCGTGACGGTGTTGGCGACGAGGCGTCCGCCCGGGGGCAGCGCCTCCCAGCAGGCGTCGAGCAGCCCCGGCGCGGTCAGCCCGCCCCCGATGAACACGGCGTCGGGTACCGGCAGTCCGGCCAGGGCGTCCGGTGCGCGGCCGGTGACCACCCGGAGCCCGGGGACACCGAGCCGGTCCGCGTTGCGGGTGATGCGCCGCGCCCGTTCGGGATCGCGTTCCACGCTGACGGCACGGCAGGACGGATGGGTCCGCATCCACTCCGCCGCGATCGAACCGGACCCGCCGCCGACGTCCCACAGGAGCTCCCCGGGGGCGGGCGCGAGCACACCGAGCGTGGCCGCCCGGACATGGCGCTTGGTGAGCTGGCCGTCGTGCTCGTACGCCTCGTCGGGCAGGCCGGGCACCGCTCCGAGGCGCAGGGCGCCGGGGGTGCTGCGGCAGTCCACCGCGATCACGTTGAGCGGGTCGCCGGGCGGGTGGTCCCAGGTGTCGGCGGTGCCGTCCAGGCGGTCCTCGGCCGCGCCGCCGAGCTGTTCGAGCACCCGCATCCGGCTGGGCCCGAAGCCGTGGTCCCGCAGCAGGGCGGCGACCTCGGCGGGCGTGGCGGCGCCCGCGGAGAGCACCAGCAGCCGGCGCCCGTCGTGCAGGGCGCCCGCCAGCCGGGCCGCGGGCCGCCCGACGAGGGTGACGGTCGCGGTGTCCTCCACCGGCCAGCCGAGCCGGGCGCAGGCGTACGACACCGAGGACGGGTGCGGCAGCACCCGGAGCGCACCGGCGCCCAGCTCCTCGGTGAGCGCCCGGCCGATGCCGTGGAACATGGGGTCGCCGCTGGCCAGCACCGCCGTCCTGCGGTCCGCGTGCGCCGCGAGCAGTCCGCGCACGGCGGGCCGCAGCGGCGAGGGCCAGGACACGCGCAGGCCCCCGCACTCCGGCGGGAGCAGGCCCAGCTGGCGCTCACCGCCGATCAGCACCTCGGCGTCCCGGAGCACCGCGCGCGACGCCTCCGGCAGTCCCGCCCAGCCGTCGGCGCCGAGGCCCACGACGCTCACGGCGGACGCGGGCACCGGGACGGGGGGCGGAGGGGAAGCGGGGGACACGGCCGGCACCTCGGATTTGGTCGGACAACGCAGCCGAACTCTACGGGGACCGCGCCCGGGCCTCCACGGGGCCCACACCCCGGCCGCACAGCGGGGCACACCCGGCCCCCGCGCGACGGAGCGCCCCGGCCCGCACCCGGCCCCGCGCGGCGAGACGCGCCCCGGCTCCCGGCGACGCCCCTTACGGCGGGACGCCCCCTGCCGCACGCACCCCGCCCCGGCCCGCACGACGGCTCCGCAGGCGCTCCCGCCCCCGGAGCGCGCGGCGGGGTGCCCCGAACGGCCTCCCGGACGGTGCCGGGACGCGGTGGCGGGCCCCGCCGGTCCCGTGCGGCGGCAGGACCGCCCGCCCTGCGCAGCCGGGACCCGCCTCCCGCGGAGGCACGGGCCCGGCTGCCGGGAGCGCGGGGCCCGGGCTGCCGCCGCCGTACGCCGGAGGGACGGGGCATCGCGCGGCCCCGCACCGAGTCGCCGATCCCGGGCACCCTCGCGATCATCGGATCCATGAGCACGAGCGACAACGGCAAGGCCCGCGGCATCCGGATCGCCCAGGATCCCGCCGCGGACGAACTGCTGGGCCGCAGCCCGCTGGCCGCCCTCGTCGGGATGCTGCTGGACCAGCAGGTCCCCATGGAATGGGCGTTCACCGGACCGTTCACGCTGGCCCGGCGCATGGGCGCGGACGATCTGGACGCCCGGGCGATCGCCGCGTACGACCCGGACGCCTTCACCGCGCTGTTCACCGACAAGCCCGCCCTGCACCGGTACCCGGGCTCCATGGCCAAGCGGGTGCAGCAGCTCTGCCGGTATCTGGTGGACACGTACGACGGGCGGGCGGAGGCGGTCTGGACGGACGCCGCCACCGGGCGCGAGCTGCTGGAACGGCTCCACGCCCTGCCCGGTTTCGGCGTCCAGAAGGCGCAGATCTTCCTGGCCCTGCTGGGCAAGCAGTTCGAGGTGCGCCCGGAGGGCTGGCGGGAGGCCGCCGGGCCCTACGGCGAGGACGGCTCGCACCGCTCGGTCGCCGACATCACCGGTCCCGCGTCGCTCGCCGAGGTGCGGGCGTCCAAGCAGCGGGCCAAGGCGGCGGCCAGGGCCGCGTCCCGGTCCGGCTGACCCGCACGGACCCGGCGCTCCCCACCACCGCCCGCACCGGAAGGACCCCCGTGTACGCGACCCGTCGCAGAGCCGTGGCCGTCGTCGCCGCGACCGTCCTGGCCGCACCGCTCCTCCTCGCCTCGTCCCCGGCCCCCGGACGGACGCCGGCCGGTCCGGCCGGGGACGCCGCCGGGCTCGCCCGGCAGCTGGTCGACCGCTCGTCCGCCGAGGGCGCCCACCGGCACCTGGAGCGGTTCCGGGCCATCGCCGACGCGGCGGACGGCCACCGCGCCGCCGGCACCCCGGGACACGACGCCTCCGCCGCCTACGTCCACCGGCTGCTCCGGAAGGCGGGCTACCGGGTCGCGCTCCAGGCGTTCGACTTCGTCGGCACCGAGACCGTCGCCGAGAAGCTCTCCGTCGTCTCCCCCACGCCCCGCGACGTGCCGATCCGGGCGATGACGTACACCGCCTCCACCCCGGAGGGAGGCGTCACGGCCCCGCTCGCCGCCGTCCCGCCCGACGGCACCACCGGCTGCGAGGCGGCCGACTACGCGCCCGCCGGCGTCACCGGCGCGATCGCCCTGATCGAGCGGGGCGGCTGCTCCTTCGCCCAGAAGCAGGCGGCGGCATCGGCGGCGGGCGCGACCGGTGCGGTGATCTGGAACAACACCGACGGGGCCCTCTCCGGCACCCTGGGCGACGCCACGGCGGGCACGATCCCCACCGGCGGGATCACCCGGGACGAGGGGAAGCGGCTGCTGGCGGACCTCGCGAAGGGCGAGGTGAAGGTCTCCCTCGACCTCCGTGAGTCCCGCGAGGAGCGGACCACCCACAACGTCGTCGCCGAGACCCCCGGCGGGAGCACCGCGCGGACGGTCATGCTCGGCGCGCACCTCGACTCCGTCACCGACGGCCCCGGCATCAACGACAACGGGTCCGGCGCGGCCGGGCTGCTCGAAGTCGCCCTGAAGCTGGCCGAGTCGGGGCACACTCCCGTCCACCGGGTGCGGTTCGCCTGGTGGTCGGCGGAGGAGAACGGCCTGCTCGGCTCGGAGGCCTACCTCGCGCGGCTCCCCGCGGCGCAGCGCGAGAGGATCGCGCTCTACCTCAACTTCGACATGATCGCCTCGCCCAACGGCGCGCAGTTCGTCCTGGACGGCGACGACTCCGACGGCACGGGCGAGGGTCCGGGCCCCGCGGGCTCCGAGCAGCTGGAGCGGGACATCAACGCCTTCCTGGACGGCCGGGGCGAGCCGCACACCGGCACGGACTTCACCGGGCGCTCCGACTACGGGCCGTTCGTCGAGGCCGGGATCCCGTCCGGCGGCACGGACACGGGCGCCGAGGGGATCAAGACGGCCGCCCAGGCCGAGATCTACGGCGGTACGGCCGGTGTCGCGTACGACCCCTGCTACCACGCGGCCTGCGACGGGCCGGACAACATCGACACGGGCCGCTTCGAGACCAACATCGACGTGATCGCCCACGCGGTGGGCACCTACGCCGACGACCTGGGCGCGCTGAGCCGCCCGGCGCCCGCGGCCGACGGTCCCCGCCGCGGGGACGCCACGCGCGGGGGACACGCCCACGGCGTCACCGGGTGACGCCCCGGCGCTCCGGGCGGCGGCCCGCGCCACGCCCGCCGGGCGGCGCACCGGGGCGTCATCCGGCCGCAACCGGTCGGCCGCCGTGCGGACACACGGCGCACCCGCGCGGACCGGCCGCCCGCCGTGGCCGGAACGTGCGGCACTTCATGGCGATTCGTACCGTTCCGGGCATCCGCGCAGTCCTGTTCCCCGGCTGCGCCCGGACCCCCTTGCCCGGTAGGCTTTCCGTGTGATCTTCAAGCGCATCGGAAATGGTCGGCCCTACCCCGACCACGGCCGGGAAAGCACCCGACAGTGGGCGGATGTCGCGCCGCGTCCGGTGCGCCTGGACCAACTGGTGACCACCAAGGGCCAGCTGGACCTGGAGACCCTGCTCGCCGAGGACTCGACGTTCTACGGCGACCTGTTCGCCCACGTCGTCAAGTGGCAGGGCGACCTCTACCTCGAGGACGGGCTGCACCGTGCCGTGCGGGCCGCCCTGCAACAGCGTCAGGTCCTGCACGCACGCGTGCTCGAAATGGGCTGAGCCCGCCACTCCCACCTGTGGCGCATTTCGGGCCTTTCGGGTGCTTTTATGCTCGTACGGGTGCCATCGGTTGATCGTTTAGTACGCATCATCACGAGGTCGCACTACGCTGCGCCCATGAGCATGCTGACCCCTCCCGGCATGGGCGGAAAATACCGCGTCACGGGTAACACGTATCCCCGTATGCGCCGTCCCCGTCATCGCCGCAAGCTGGTCCTGTCGGTGACCGGCGCCGTGGTGGCCCTCGGCCTCGCCGGTTGGGGCACACTCCAGATCGTCGACGTCTTCACCGGCGGCGACAAGCAGGCCAACGCGGCGGACCGCCCGAAGGCCTGCCCGTCCCCCAGCGCGACGGCGCCCGCGAAGGTGCTCCCGAAACCGGCCGCCATCAAGGTCAACATCTACAACGCCACGCCCCGCAGCGGGCTGGCCAAGGCCGCGGCCGACGAGCTGAAGAAGCGCGGCTTCGCCATCGGCAAGGTGGACAACGCCCCGGCCGCGTACGACAAGAAGGTGCCCGGCACCGGGATGCTGCTCGGCGGCCCGGCGGCCATGAACGGCTCGTTCCCGGTGCTCACCACTCAGCTGCCGGGCGCCGCGCAGAAGACCGACACCCGCAGCACCGCGGACGTCGACCTGATCATCGGCACGAAGTTCAAGGCGTTCAGCACGCCCGCGGCGGCGGCGACGGCGCTCACCGCCCTGACGGAGCCGGCCCCGGCGCCGTCCTCCTGCTGAGCACGCGGGACGCACGCCGGGCGGCGGAACCGGTCCGGGACCTCCCGGACCGGCCGGACGGCCGCCGGGGTCAGTCGGCGGTGCCGTACATCCGGTCGCCGGCGTCGCCGAGCCCCGGCACGATGTAGCCGTTCTCGTTGAGCCGCTCGTCGACCGAGGCCGTGACGACCGTGACCGGCGTGCCGGCCAGCTCGCGCTCCATGACCTCGACGCCCTCGGGCGCCGCCAGCAGCACGACCGCGGTGACGTCGTCCGCGCCGCGCTTGATCAGCTCGCGGATGGCCGCGACGAGCGTGCCGCCGGTGGCGAGCATCGGGTCCAGGACGTACACCTGACGGCCGGAGAGGTCCTCGGGCATCCGCGTGGCGTACGTCTCCGCCTGGAGCGTCTCCTCGTTGCGGATCATGCCCAGGAAGCCGACCTCGGCGGTCGGGAGCAGGCGCACCATGCCGTCCAGCATGCCGAGCCCGGCACGCAGGATCGGGACGACCAGCGGGCGCGGGTGCGACAGCTTCACACCGGTCGTGGGCGTCACCGGGGTCTCGATGTCGACCTGCTCGGTCCGCACATCCCTGGTGGCCTCGTACGCGAGGAGGGTGACCAGCTCGTCGGCGAGCCGCCGGAAGGTCGGGGAGTCGGTGCGCTTGTCGCGCAGCGTGGTGAGTTTGTGCGCCACCAGCGGGTGGTCGACGACGTGGATCCGCATGCCGTCAACAGTAACCGGGCCCCGGACGGGGTCCCCGCCGGTCTGCGCTGGCATCAAGCACCTGTTCGGGGGGAAGGTGGGTCCCTACGGACCCAGGCTTGGGGTGGTGTGTCGATTGCCCGACGGGAAGCAGCGGTACCAGCGGCAGGCCGGACGCGACGCGCGCGACCTGCCGGACGCTCCGGCCGATGTGCCGGACGCGCAGGAGAGTGAAGCCGCGCGGCGCCGGCGCAGGGCGCAGTTCCTCCGCGAGCTGCACGAGGCGAAGCAGCTGCGGGACCGCGTCCAGCCGCGCCGGGCCCGGGCAGCCCGTATGCGCCAACAGATGCGGATGCGTACGTTCCGCTGGTGAGGGCGGACCCGGGGGCCGGCCGGACGGCCCGCCGGGGGAGCCGCGGGGGGCCGGGCGGCGGACGCGCACTCGGGTAACTGATGCCGACGCAACGACCGAAGAGGTCTCGCATCGCGCTCGTTTCTGCCACGATGCCGAATGGGCGGGGCCCAGAGCGGCCGGACGACCGGCTGCCCTCCCGTCGGACCGATTCGCCTAAGACCAGTGGGAGAGTCACGGTGTACTTCGCCGCACTGCTCGCGCGCACCGAAGACGGGTGGGAAGCGAGCGACACGGAGCTCGACGATGTGGAGACCCTGTCCGACCTGACGGATCTGGCCCGTGAGGCCTCGGTGGACGAGGACACGGTCCTGGTCTACATCGAGCAGGAGGGCGCCTGGTTCGGCGTCGTCCGGGTGGACGGTGAGGAGGACCCCCGTATCTACGTCTCGGACGCGTCCGCCGCCGCCCGCTCCTCGTACGGGGAGATCCTGCTCACCGATGAACTGCTCGGCCGCGAACCCGGGGCCGAGGACGAGATCGCCGCACTCGAGGAGCTCGTCGGCCTCGACGGCACGGAGGACGGCGAGCCGGACGGATCCGGGTCCGGCGCGGACGGCACCGTCACCGGACCCGACCCGGATCACGACCCCGACGCCGTACCGGCGGGGCCGCTCGGCGAACTCGGGGTCCTCGCCGACCTCGGGGTGTCCGAGAAGGATCTGCTGACCCTGCGCACCGACGCACTGGCGGAGATCGCGGACGCGCTCGGGGCGTCCGAGGTCCTGGAGGCCGTCCGTTAGGGTCCGCGGGTGAACGCGCCACCACCCACACCCTCCTCACCGCCTCCCCCCGATCCCGTACGGGACCCGTGGCAGGCGCCCATGCGCCGAGCCCTGGACGAGGCCGCGCGGGCGGCGTCGGCCGGCGACGTGCCGGTCGGCGCCGTCCTGCTGGGCCCGGACGGCACCCTGCTCGCCCGCGGCCACAACGAACGCGAGGCCACCCACGACCCGACCGCGCACGCCGAGGTGCTGGCCCTGCGCCGGGCCGCCGCCGCCCTCGGCTCCTGGCGGCTGACCGGCTGCACCCTGGTCGTCACCCTGGAGCCCTGCACGATGTGCGCGGGCGCGCTCGTCCAGTCCCGGGTCGCCCGGGTGGTCTACGGGGCACGGGACGAGAAGGCCGGGGCGGCGGGTTCGCTCTGGGACGTCGTGCGCGACCGCAGGCTCAACCACCGCCCCGAAGTGATCCACGGCGTCCTGGAGGACCGCTGCGCGGACCTGCTGACCACGTTCTTCCGGGAGCGCTGAGAGCGCCCGGGGCGCCCGCCGGGAAGCGGATTTCGAACCAGGGCCCGGCATGGTCTAAGCTCTCTCTCGGTAGCGTGTCCGAGCGGCCGAAGGAGCTCGCCTCGAAAGCGAGTGTGGGGAAACTCACCGAGGGTTCAAATCCCTCCGCTACCGCAGCGAGATGAAGGGACCGACCCGTCAGGGTCGGTCCCTTCACTGCGTTCCGGGCCGGTTTCCGTCCCGGCCGGCGGTGCGGCGCCACAGGGAGGCACCCGTGTTCCGGGCACCCGTCCCGCTCCGTAAATAATTTTGCAGGATGTGCATTTTTGCCTACCATGCAGGATGTGGCGAAGACCAGGACATCCGCACCCGGACTGCGGGAACGCAAGAAGCAGGCCACCCGCCGGGCCATCGCCGAGGCGGCGGTGCGGCTCGCCGCCGAGCACGGGGTCGAGAACGTCACCGTCGAGGCCATCAGCGAGGCCGCGGGCGTCTCGCCCCGGACGTTCTTCAACTACTTCCCCAGCCACGACGACGCGTTCGTCCTGGTGGACGAGGAGGTGGGCGAGCGGATCAGGGAGTCCGTGCGCCGGGCCCCGGCCGACCGGCCGCCGCTGGACGTCGTCCGCGACGCCCTGGTCACCGAGCTCGACGGGTTCGAGGCCCGCCAGGAGCTCTGGGAGCTCCAGTGCAGGGTGCTCCAGCGGTCACCGCATCTCGTGCACCGCGGGCTGAAGGCCCATGTGACCGAGGAACGCGCGCTGGCCGCCGCCCTCACCGACTGGCTCGAAGCCACCGAGCGGGGCCCGCGCGAGCCGTCCGGCACCGACGTCTTCCCCCGCCTCCTCGCCGCCGTCGCCCAGACCGCCCTGCGGGTCGCCGTCGAGCACTGGTGCGACCACCCGGGCGAGAACGTACTCGCGGACACCTTCCAGGAGGTCTTCGCCCAGCTGGCGCAGGGCCTCCCCCGGCCGCCGGCCTGACCCGCCCGGCCCGCGGTGACCGCCCCGCACCACCGATCCCGCTCCGCCCCAGACCGAAGAAGGACCCCGTGACCGCAACCGAGGCGCCTCCGCAGGCGCCCACCTCCATGTCCAACCGCCAGATACTCCAGGCGATGTCCGGCCTCATGGCGGGCATGTTCGTCGCCATCCTCGCGGGCACGGTCGTCGCCAACGCCCTGCCGAGGATCATCGCCGACCTCGGGGCGAGCCAGTCCTCGTACACCTGGGTCGTGACCTCCGAACTGCTCGCCATGACGGCCACCGTGCCGCTCTGGGGGAAGCTCGCCGACCTGTTCAACCAGAAGCTGCTGCTCCAGCTCTCGCTCGGCCTGTTCGTGGTCGGTTCCCTCGTGGCCGGCTTCTCCCAGGACGTCGTGACCCTGATCGTCAGCCGCGTCATCCAGGGCATCGGGGCCGGCGGTCTGACGGCCCTGGCCCAGATCGTGATGGCCGCCGTCATCCCGCCCCGCAGGCTCGGCAAGTACGCCGGCATCTTCGGTGCGGTCTTCGCCGTGGGCACCGTCGCGGGACCGCTGATCGGCGGCGTCCTGGTGGACACCTCGTGGCTCGGCTGGCGGTGGTGCTTCTTCATCGGCGTGCCGTTCGCGCTGGCCGGCATCGTGCTGCTGCAGCGGACCCTGAAGCTGCCGACCGTGCGCCGCGAGGTCAGGATCGACTGGCTCGGCGCCTTCCTGATCGTGGCCGGTGTCTGCGCCCTGCTCATCTGGACCTCGCTGGCGGGCAACAGCTTCGGCTGGGCGTCCTGGCAGACGGCCGTGCTGGTGACCACCGGGGTGGTGCTCCTCGCGGCCGCGGTCCTCGTCGAGTCGCGGGCCGCCGAGCCGGTCATCCCGCTGGGCATCTTCCGCAACCGCACGGTGTCGCTCACCACCCTGGCGAGCTTCTTCGTCGGTATCGCGATGTTCGCCGGGACCGTGTTCCTGTCCCAGTACTTCCAGATCTCGCTGGGCAAGTCCCCGACCGTCGCGGGGCTCATGAGCCTCCCGCTGATCGGCGGTCTGCTGGTCTCCTCGACCATCGCCGGGCAGATCATCTCCGCCACCGGCCGGTGGAAGGTCTACCTGATCGCGGGCGGCGTCGTCATGACGGCCGGCCTCGGGCTGCTCTCGACCATCGACGCGGAGACGCACTTCGGCCTGCTCAGCGTCTACATGGCCTTCATGGGCATCGGCGTCGGCATGCTGATGCAGAACCTCGTGCTCGCCGCGCAGAACGACGTCCCCGCGCACGAGCTGGGCGCCGCGACCTCGGTGCTGTCGTTCTTCCGCAGCCTCGGCGGCACCGTCGGGACCAGCGTGCTCGGCGCGATCCTCGCGAACCGGGTGGCTGACGAGATGACCAGGGGCCTCGCGGAGAACGGGATCCCGGCGGCCGGCGGCGCACACGGCAGCGCCGTGCCCGACATGGCCACGCTGCCCGAACCGCTGAAGGGCATCGTCGAGCACGCGTACGGCGTCGCCACCGGCGACCTCTTCCTCATCGCGACCCCGTTCGCCTTCCTCGGCCTGATCGCGGTGCTCTTCATCAAGGAGAAGCCGCTCAAGACGACGAGCGGCATGGAGCGCCTGGCCGCCGAGGACGCCGCCGCGGTCACCGTCCCGGCGCCCCGCGACGGTACGGACCCGGGCGTCCAGGAGGCCGCCTCCGGCCCGGTCGGCCTGCGCAAGGACTGACCCGCGGGAGCGACAGCACGAAGGGCCCGGCGGGGTGAGCCGGGCCCTTCGTGCTGTCAGGTCGGGGGAGGCGGCGTCGGGGGGACAAGCCGCCTCCCCCGGTGAGAACGGGGACCGCAGGTCCTCGCCGCGGTCGGGGGAGTCACGCGGTGGGGACCTCGTGGAGGTCCCGTTCCTCGGCCCGCGCATTCCTGCCGGTACGGCGGGCCCACCCACCATCCTGCCGTGTGCCGTATGCCGCGCCTGCCGACAAAGGGCCCGAATCGACGGGTCCTTCGACCCTAAAAGCCATGTCAGTGATCGGAAACGACCAGCGGATACGGCCGTTTGTGCGGCTAGAATCACCCGACTGCACAGGCGATCGAAGGGGAGGGGCGGGGCTGTGGCGCAAGCGAGGAAGATCGCGCTCTACATGATTGTGGTCTTCGTGCTGTACACGATCATCACCTCTCCCGAGCGGAGCGCCGACCTCGTCCAGATAGGGTTCGAGGGTGTGTCGAGCGCCGCGCAGGGCGTCGGAGACTTCATGTCCGAGCTCGTGAAGTAGGAGAACCGCGATGATCCGCCACCTGGTCCTGTTCAAGCTGGACGACGGCGTCGAACGGGACGATCCGCGGGTCGTCGCGGGCGTGGAGGCCTTCCGGGAGCTGGGCGGGAAGATCCCCGAGCTGGAGTTCTGGGAGTGCGCCTGGAACATCACCGACCGGCCGATCGCCCACGACTTCGCCATCAACTCGGCGGTCGCCGACGAGGACGCGCTCACCCGCTACCTCGACCACCCCGACCACCGGGCCGCGGCCGACCGGTGGCGCGCGTTCGCCACTTGGGTGATCGCCGACTACCCCTTCTGACCCCTTCGGATCTCCGGTCCCACCGGCCCCTCCCCCTGCGGGGAGGGGCTTTCCGTCATGTTTAAACCCCGAAACCCTCAACACGGCGCTATGGGGTACTTGCACACAGTGGGCATGTCTTGTGATGCTATGACCGCTTTTGACGGATGAGTTGACCGTAGTTGACCGCAAAGGGGTGGCGACACCGTGCCGGCCAGTACAGCGCCTCAAGTCCCGCCCCAGAGCGTCCAGACGGACGACATCCAGACCGAGACCCCCGATCCCACGACGCCCGCGAGAACCAGGGGCGCGGACACCAGGGCACTGACCCAGGTCCTGTTCGCCCGGTTCAAGGACCTCGAACCGGGCAGCGCGGAGCACCACCGGGTGCGCACCGCTCTGATCGAGGCGAACCTGCCGCTCGTGCGGTACGCGGCGGCCCGCTTCCGCAGCCGCAACGAGCCGATGGAGGACGTGGTCCAGGTCGGCACCATCGGCCTGATCAACGCCATCGACCGGTTCGATCCGGAACGCGGCGTCCAGTTCCCCACGTTCGCCATGCCCACCGTGGTGGGCGAGATCAAACGCTACTTCCGGGACAACGTGCGGACCGTGCACGTGCCGCGACGGCTGCACGAGCTCTGGGTCCAGGTCACCGGCGCCACCGAGGACCTGACGACCGCCCACGGACGCTCACCGACCACCGCCGAGATCGCCGAGCGCCTCAAGATCTCCGAGGAGGAGGTCCTCGCCTGCATCGAGGCCGGCCGGTCGTACCACGCGACCTCGCTGGAGGCGGCCCAGGAGGGCGACGGGCTGCCCGGGCTCCTGGACCGGCTCGGGTACGAGGACCCGGCACTGGCCGGCGTCGAGCACCGCGACCTGGTGCGGCACCTGCTGGTCCAACTGCCCGAGCGCGAGCAGCGGATCCTGCTGCTCCGGTACTACAACAACCTGACCCAGTCTCAGATCAGCGCCGAACTGGGCGTCTCCCAGATGCATGTGTCAAGGCTCCTGGCCAGAAGTTTCGCCCGCCTGCGATCAGCAAACAGGATCGAAGCCTAATCAGAACGGGTAGACCCCCGGAAGAGCGGATCCGGGAGGCGTAAAAGCCGCACACCCCCTGTTTCCTGCGCGGTTCCGGCGCTCGGTTGTCGACTTGTCACTACAGCGTGTTGCCGACATGTGACATTCTGCTGGAACCGCGTTTGCCGCAGCCCCACCTCCGGTATTCAGGGGGAGGCTGCGTTCCTCCGATGGTCGTGGCCACCGCGACCGTCCGCGACCTCAAGGGGGTGGCATGTCCACAGAACAGGGCAGCTCGAAGGTGCTCACGCTCACCAAGAGCGCGCCGGCACCTGCCGTGCTCACCAGCTCGCCGGAAGCCATCGACACCCGGACCCTGTCCCGCTCCCTGTTCCTGCGGCTCGCCGCACTGGGTCCCGCCTCGGGCCCCGACGGAACGGACAGCCCCGAGCGGGCCTATGTGCGGGACACACTCATCGAGCTCAACCTCCCGCTCGTGCGGTACGCGGCGGCGCGGTTCAGGAGCCGCAACGAACCCATGGAGGACATCGTCCAGGTCGGGACGATCGGCCTGATCAAGGCGATCGACCGCTTCGACTGCGAACGCGGCGTGGAGTTCCCGACGTTCGCGATGCCGACCGTGGTGGGGGAGATCAAACGCTTCTTCCGCGACACCTCCTGGTCGGTGCGGGTGCCGCGCCGGCTCCAGGAGCTGCGGCTCGCCCTCACCAAGACCAGCGACGAGCTCGCCCAGAAGCTCGACCGCTCGCCGACCGTGCCGGAGCTCGCCAAGGCGCTCGGGGTCTCCGAGGAGGACGTGGTCGACGGTCTGGCCGTGGGCAACGCCTACACGGCCTCCTCGCTGGACTCACCGTCCCTGGAGGACGACGGCGGCGAGGGCTCGCTGGCGGACCGCCTGGGCTACGAGGACGCGGCGCTGGAGGGCGTGGAGTACCGCGAGTCCCTGAAGCCGCTGCTGGCCAAGCTCGCCCCGCGCGAGCGGCAGATCATCATGCTGCGCTTCTTCGCCAACATGACGCAGTCCCAGATCGGCGAGGAGGTCGGCATCTCCCAGATGCACGTCTCCCGGCTGCTGACCCGGACGCTGACCCAGCTCAGGGAAGGGCTCGTCTCCGACTGAGCCCCACGGGGCACGGACGGCACTCCCGGGCCCGCCGGCCGCCGGGGGCGGCACGACCGCCTCCCCCGGCAGCCCACCCCGACCGGGCGTCCGGGAGCGACGGAGCGGCACGGAGAAGACGCGTACGTACGGGCCGGCGCACGGAAGGCCGGGCCGTACGGGCCCCGCAGAGGGCGTCCTGCGCCGCGCACGCGCGCGCAGGGGCTGGAAACGCAGCCGCTCCCGCGTCGGCGGAGCGGCGCGGGAGCGGGACGCGGAAGGACGGCGCCCACGCGCGCGGGCGCCGGGCAGGCCCTCGCCCCCGGGACGGGGCGGTGGGGCCGGCCGGTGACGGGGACGGTCAGCCGAGTGCGAGCCAGGCGACCGCGCCGAGGACGATGACGACCGCGGCGACGATCACGATCACCCCGGCCTTCGAACCGGACGAGGTCGCGGCGGGCTGCTGCCTGCCCTGCGGCTCGCCGTCGTCGACGAAGGCGCGGAACATCTGCGTGCTGCCCGCCGGGTCGTGAGTGCCCTCGGGGCCCGGCTGCGGGGCGTGGGGGTTGTGTGCCATGGTCCAGGACCCTAGCGAACGCAGCCCTTCCGCCCAACCCCCGGGCCCACAACGGTCGGTGCCCCGCCTCCGCGTCCGCGCGCCGTCCGGCCGCTCCACCGGCGCCCCGCGCACCGCCTCCGCGGCCTCCCGGGACCGGCCGGAGCTGTGACCAGGAACACAGCCGGCCCGGCCCACCCCCCGTGGGCTGCACGCTTGACCGGGCCCCGACGCGGGCTTGGCTTTTCCTTTACTTCTGCACAGTCCGTTTCGTTTGCCTGCGGCAACCAACTGCTTCTATCGTTGCCCTAAGCAACAAGATGACCTCGCGAGACGTCTGGAGGGTCGGTGGCAGCACGGAGCCAGTACGAGGAACTGGCCCGGCAGCTCAGCGCCGTCGGAGCCGTCAAACGGGGCCTCTCCCGCATCCTGCCCGCCGAGTGTCCCGGTGGCTCGGCCACCGTGCTGACGCTGCTGGCCAAGTACGGCGAGATGCGGATCACCCGGCTTGCCGAACTCCTCTCCGTCAACATGTCGGTGACCAGCCGCCATGTGGCGCACGCGGTGGAGAACGGCTGGATCGAACGGTCTCCCGACCCGGAGGACAAAAGGTCCCGCATCCTGCGGCTGACCCCCGCGGGCGACGAACTGCTCGACGAGCTGACCCGGCGGACGACCGAAATGTTCGCCCACAACCTCATCGACTGGACCGACGAAGACGTCGGTCGGCTCAACACGTTGTTGGCCCGGCTGCGCGACAGCTTCTCCTGCCGCGGCTCCGGAGGGTGCGCCCCCGGGAAGCACAGCGGCGACTGCCGCGCCGGGCACTCCGACGACACGCACACCCGTACACCCGTGTAACAGAAGCAAAGACAAGGATTTCAATGGCTACGACCACACCCTCCGGTGTGCGGGGCGGCCACGCCAAGCACGGGGCCGTCGAAGCCCCCTCGGGCGCGCCGATGACACACCGGCAGATCATGGAAGCACTGACCGGGCTGCTGCTCGGCATGTTCGTCGCGATCCTGTCGTCGACGGTCGTCTCCAACGCCCTGCCGGAGATCATCTCCGACCTCGGCGGCGGTCAGAGCGCCTACACCTGGGTCGTGACGGCCTCCCTGCTGGCCATGACCGCCACCACCCCGCTGTGGGGCAAGCTGGCGGACCTGTTCAGCAAGAAGCTGCTGGTCCAGATCGCTCTGATCATCTACGTGGGCGGCTCCATAGTCGCCGGCCTGTCGACCAGCAGCGGCATGCTCATCGCCTGCCGTGTGGTCCAGGGCATCGGCGTCGGCGGTCTGTCCGCCCTCGCCCAGATCGTGATGGCCGCGATGATCTCCCCGCGCGAGCGCGGGCGCTACAGCGGCTACCTCGGCGCGGTCTTCGCCGTCGCCACCGTCGGCGGCCCGCTCCTCGGCGGTGTCATCACCGACACCAGCTGGATGGGCTGGCGCTGGTGCTTCTACGTGGGTGTGCCGTTCGCGGTCATCGCCCTGATCGTGCTCCAGAAGACCCTGAAGCTCCCCGTCGTCAGGCGCGAGGTCAAGGTCGACTGGGCCGGCGCGTTCTTCATCAGCGCCGCGGTCTCGCTGCTGCTGCTCTGGGTGACCTTCGCGGGCGACAAGTACGACTGGATCTCCTGGCAGACCTGGACGATGCTCGGCGGCACCGTCGTCCTCATCGGCCTGTTCCTGCTGACCGAGTCGAAGGCCAGCGAGCCGATCATCCCGCTGCGCCTCTTCCGCAACCGCACCATCACGCTGGCCTCCGCGGCCTCGCTGTTCGTCGGTATCGCGATGTTCGCGGGCACGGTCTTCTTCAGCCAGTACTTCCAGCTGGCCCGGGACAAGTCGCCGACGATGTCCGGCGTCATGACCATCCCGATGATCGCCGGGCTCTTCCTGTCCTCGACCGTGTCGGGCCAGATCATCACCAAGACGGGCCGCTGGAAGGCATGGCTGGTCACCGGTGGCTTCCTGGTCACCGCGGGCCTCGGGCTGCTGGGCACCATCCGCTACGACACCGAGTACTGGCACATCGCGATCTTCATGTTCGTCATGGGCCTCGGCATCGGCATGATGATGCAGAACCTCGTGCTCGCCACACAGAACCAGGTGGCTCCGGCCGACCTCGGTGCGGCCAGCTCCGTCGTGACGTTCTTCCGCTCCCTCGGTGGTGCGATCGGCGTCTCGGCACTGGGCGCCGTCATGGCCAACCGCGTCACCCACTACGTCAAGGACGGCCTCGCCGACCTCGGCCCCGAGGGTGCCGCACTGGGCCACGGCGGTACGGGAGGCGGGGGCATCCCCGACCTGGACAAGCTCCCCGCGCCCCTCCGCACGGTCATGGAGGTCGCCTACGGCCACGGTGTCGGCGACGTCTTCCTGTACGCCGCGCCCGCCGCGCTGGTCGCGTTCGTGCTGACCCTCTTCATCAAGGAGGTCGCCCTGAAGACCCGGGCCGGCAACGACGACACCCCGGCCGAGGTGACCGCCGCGACGGAGTCCGTCGAGGCCACCACCGGCACCGCGCTCACCGCCGAGGGAGCGGCCGGGGTCACCTCGGTCGCCACCTCCGACGAGACGGCGCCCACCGGTCAGCCGACGGTGCAGGGCACGCCCGTGCGCGGTGTGGTGCGGGGCGCCGAGGGCGCGCCCGTCGCCCGCGCGGCCGTCACGCTGATCTCGCTCGGCGGCCGGCAGCTGGGCCGCTCCGTCGCCCAGGCCGACGGCGGCTACGTGCTGGACGCCCCCGGCTCCGGCAGCTACGTCCTGATCGCCTCCGCCGACGGCTTCCAGCCGCAGGCCTCCACCGTGGTCGTCGGCGACGAGCCGCTGGCCTTCGACATCCTGCTCGCCGGGACGAGCGGCCTCTCCGGAACCGTACGGACCGAGGAGGGCAACGTCCCGGTCCGGGGCGCCATGGTGGTCGTGACCGACGTGCGCGGCGACGTGCTGGCCACGGGTGTCTCCGGTGAGGCGGGTGACTTCACCTTCGGTGAGCTGATCCCCGGATCGGTGACCGTCGCCGTCACGGCCGCGGGCTTCCGTCCGCTGGCCCTGCCGGTCGAGGTCGGCGGCCAGGGCGTCACCCGGGTCGACGTGGCCCTGCGCTCCGGTGCGCTGGTCCGTGGGGTCGTCCGGGCCGGCTCCGGCCGGGCCCCGCTGAACGACGCCCGGGTCACGCTGATCGACGCGGCCGGCAACGTGGTCGCCTCCTCCACGACCGGGGAGGACGGCGTGTACGCCTTCGCCGACCTGGACGCCGGCGAGTACTCCGTGATCGCGACCGGCTACCCGCCGGTGGCCGGCTCGCTGACCGTGAGCGGCACCGGAGTCGACGGGCACGACATCGAGCTCGCCCACCCGGGCGCGTAACGACCCGGAAGATTCACCAGGACCCCTGGCGGTACGGCACTTCGAGCGGAGAGGCTGTGGCCGCCGGCGGAAAAGGGCCCCGGGGCGGGAACGGCAGGCAGGGGACGGCCTGCCGACCCCGCCCCGGGGCCCGACTCATTGAGTCGCTGCTTCACGAGTGATTTGAGCAAGGAGAGAACACGGGATGGGACTTCGCGCACAGGTACGCACGCGGGACGGCTGGGCGGTCCAGCACGCGGTCGTGACGGTGACCGACATGACGGGCACCCAGGTGGTCCGGGCGGCCGCCGACGAGAACGGGGCCGTCCGCACCGACGGTCTCCTCCAGGCCGGCGCGTACACGGTGATCGTCACCGCGGTGGGCTACGCCCCCGCCGCGTCCACCGCGCTCGTCACGGCCAGCGGCCGGGTCGAGGCCGGGACCGTCGTGCTGGCCCGGCAGGGCGGCGTGGAGCTGCCCCCTCCGGGCACCTGGTCGCTGGACCCGGTGCACTCCTCGGTGGCGGCGGTCGCCCAGCACCTCGGGATCTCCAGCGTGCACGGCCGGTTCACCGAGTTCGGCGGCCGCATCGAGATCGCCCAGGACGTCCAGCGCTCCCGGGTCGAGGCGTTCATCGCCTCCGGCAGCATCGACACCGGCAACGCCATGCGGGACAAGCACCTGCGCTCGGCGGACTTCCTGGACGTCGACACCTACCCGGAGCTCACCTACCGCTCGCGCGGGCTGACCCCGGCGGGGCCGGACCGCTGGACGGTGCACGGTGTGCTCACCATGCACGGCATCGCGCGGGACGTCGACCTCGACCTCAGCTACCTGGGCACCGGCCCCGACCCGTGGGGCGGGGTGCGGGCCGCCTTCCACGCCACGGCCGAACTGCGCCGCGACGACTTCGCCATGAACTACAACCAGGTCCTGCAGGCGGGCATCTCCGCGATCGGCACCACCCTGCGGGTGGAGCTCGACATCCAGGCGGTCCAGGGCGAGTCCCTCCCCGGCTGAGCCCGGCGGGAGGACCTGAGGGCAGGGCCGTCCCCCCGTCCCCGGCGGGCGCGGGACGACGGCCACGGCGCCCCGCCGCCGTGTCGGAACGCCCGGACCCGCCCGGGACGCGGGCGCCCCTCCGCCGTGCGGTGCACCGCGTCGGACGCCGCCCGCCGGTCCGGCGGCGACGACGGGGCAGCCCGTAGGGTTGGCCGTATGGCACCCAACATCGCGACCAACACCGCTGTGGAGCTCGGGGAGCTTCTGGACTTCGTACGGCCCCGGCACCGGGCGATCCTGCTGACCACCCGGGCCGACGGCCGGCCCCAGGGCTCCCCGCTCACCTGCGGCGTCGACGCCGCCGGCCGGATCGTCGTCTCGACCTACCCCGAACGGGCCAAGACCCGCAACGCGAAGCGCGACGAACGGGTCAGCGTGATCGTCCTGTCCGACGACTGGAACGGCCCCTGGGTCCAGGTCGACGGCTCGGCCGAGGTGATCGACGCACCGGATTCGGTCGAGCCGCTCGTCGAGTACTTCCGCACCATCTCCGGCGAGCACCCCGACTGGGACGAGTACCGGGCGGCGATGCTCCGGCAGGGCAAGTCCATCATCCGGATCACCCCGGAGCGCTGGAGCCCGGTCGCCACCGGCGGTTTCCCCGCCCACCTGGCCGGCGGCAGCTGACCGTACCGATGAAGCCGCCCCACCGGGACCCGCTCGCCCGGGCCCGGCTGCTGACCTCCCCGTCCGTGGGGCCCGCCGTGGTCCGTGAGCTGGAACGGATCACCGGGCGCCCGGCCGGCCCCACCCGCACCACCGGGCCCGACGGCCCCTTCGTGTACGTGGGCGACGCCCTGCCCGAGGCGCTGCGGACCCCGGAGCTGCTGTGGTTCCACAGCGTCAACGCGGGTACGGACGCCCTGCTCGCCGCCGGGCCCTGGCCCGAGGGCGCCCTGCTGACCCGGACCGTGGGGCGCATGGGCGAGCGGATCGCGCAGTACACGCTGGCCTGGGTGCTCGCCGAGTGCCAGTCCGTCCCGGAACACACCGCGCAGCACTCCCGGTCGACGTGGCGCCGGCTGCCGTCCGAACTCGCCGCGGGCCGGACCGCCGTCGTCCACGGCACCGGGCACATCGGATCCGCGGTCGCGGGCCTGCTGCGGGCCTGCTCCCTGCGCACGGTGGGCGTGTC
This sequence comes from Streptomyces sp. NPDC006296, assembly GCF_040613235.1. NCBI lineage: Bacteria > Bacillati > Actinomycetota > Actinomycetes > Kitasatosporales > Streptomycetaceae > Streptomyces > Streptomyces sp. NPDC006296. The sequence continues at coordinate 120,511 of NZ_JBEXRT010000014.1, forward strand.
CCGCTCGCCCCGGACCCTGCCCGCGGTCTTCGACCGGGTCGTCGCGGCCGGCTCGCCGGAGGAGGCCGCGGCGCTGGCCGAGGCCCGGTGGGTGGTGTCCACCCTGCCCCTCACCGCCGCGACGGGGCACTTCTTCGACGAGGCCAGGTTCACCGCGATGCGGGGCGCCACCTTCCTCAACGTGGGCAGGGGCGCGACCGTCGACATGGCCGCGCTGGAGGCGGCACTGCGCGACGGGACGGTGCGCCGGGCCGTCCTCGACGTGCTGCCCGACGAACCCGCCGGTCCCGGGGACCGGGCCTGGCGGCTGCCGCACACGGTGATCACCTCGCACTCGGCCGGCATCACGGCCGACGAGGACGTCGTCACCGACTTCGCGACGTGCTGGGACGCGGTCGCGGAGGGGCGCACGCCGGAGCTGGCGGTGGACACCCGCCGCGGCTACTGAACGCCCCACGACGGCCGGCGGCGCGGGTGTGCAGCACTCACACCCGGCGGGCGTCCCGGCGCCGGGACGGGAGCGGGGCGCCGGGACGGGAGCGGGGCGCCGGGACGGGAGCGGGGCGGTGGACCCGGAGCCGGTGCCCCGGGGCCACCGCCCCGCTCACGGTGCGCTGTTCGGGCCGCGCCCCGGTGCCCGTGCCGTCGGCGCGGCCTCAACCCGCCGGTCGGGTCAGGTCGTAGAAGGTCGCGCTTCCCACGGTGACCTCGGTGAAGTTCTCCTCCACCCACGCCGAGATCCGGGACGAGGTGCCCTCGCCGCCCATGCCCCCGCCGCCCGTGCCGCCGGAGATGAAGTAGTGGATCCTGCCCTCCGCCACGTACTCCTTGAACTGGGCGAGGGTCGGTGACGGGTCGCTGCCGTTGAATCCGCCGATCGCCATCACCGGGTCCCCGGTGGCGAGCTGGTAACTCGCGGCGTTCTGCGACCCGATGGCCGCGGCGGTCCAGGTGTAGGCGTCGGCGTTCTGCTTCAGGAGCGTCTTCGCCTCGGAGTCGACGGAGGCGCCGTTGAGCAGGCCGCCCATGCCACCGCCTCCACCGCCCGCGCCACCCTCACCCGTGCCGCCGGGCATGCCGCCCTGCTGACCGCCGGGCGCCCGGCCCTGTCCCTGCCCGCCCTGTCCGGGCGTCCCGCCACCGGGGAAGCCACCGCCCCGGGCGCCGCCCTGCCCGTCGCCGCCGGCCTGACCGCCCTGCCGGGTGCCCTGGCCGGGGGGCTGCATCCCGCCGGGGGATCCGCCGCCGCCGGGACCGCCCGTGCCTCCACCGGGACCGCCCATGCCGCCGGAGGACGGGCCCGCGGTGACGATCGAACCCTGGTGGCCGGTGTTCAGCGTGCTGACGGTGTACGCCGTCGGCCCGGCCAGCGAGGCCGCGAGGCCGAGGCCCGCCACCCCCAGCGCGAACGCCCGGCCGAGCCGTGCCACGAACAGCAGCCCCGCCGCGGCCACCAGACCGCCGGCCAGGACGGCCCAGCGCAGCCACGGGAGGTAGTCCGGCGTGCGCCCCAGCAGGACGTACGACCAGACGGCCGTCGCCGCGGCGGTCACGGCGAGCAGCGCGCCCGCCCACCACCGGCCCCGCTCCTCCCAGAGCACCGTGGCGCCCATGCCGACCAGCGCCGCGACGGGGGGTGCCAGGGCCACCGTGTAGTACTGGTGGAAGATGCCGGCCATGAAGCTGAAGACGAGGGCCGTCATCAGCAGCGACCCGCCCCAGGCGAGGAACGCGGCGCGGGCCGTGTCGGTCCGCTTCGCCCGCCGGGTCAGCCAGACCCCCGCGAGCAGCAGGATCAGAGCGGCCGGCAGCAGCCACGCGATCTGGCCGCCGACCTCGGAGCCGAACATCCGCCCGATGCCGGTCTCGCCCCAGCCGCCGCCCTGGCCGCCGCCTCCCCCGCCGCCGACGCTGCCGGTCTCCTCGCCGCTGATCCGGCCGAGTCCGTTGTAGCCGAAGGTGAGTTCCAGGAAGGAGTTGTTCTGCGAGCCGCCGATGTACGGCCGCGAGGAGGCGGGCCACAGCTCGACGACCGCCACCCACCAGCCGCCGGACACGACCATCGCCAGCGCCGCCAGGGCGAGCTGCCCGAACCGCCTGCGCACGGAGACCGGCGCGAACACCGCGTACTGCACGGCCAGCGGCGGAAGGATCAGGAAGGCCTGCAGGGTCTTCGACAGGAAGGCCAGCCCCACCGCGACGCCCGCCCACACCAGCCACTTCGTCCGGCCGCCCTCGCAGGCGCGGAGCACGCAGTAGACGGTGACGGTCATCAGGAGGGCGAGCAGCGCGTCCGGGTTGTTGAAGCGGAACATCAGCGCGGCCACCGGCGTCAGCGCGAAGACGGCGGTGGTGATCAGCCCGGCGGCCGCGCTGAACCGGCGGCGCACCGCCGCGTACAGGACGCCGGCCGTGGCGACGCCCATCAGCACCTGGGGCGCGAGGATCGCCCAGGAGTTCAGACCGAAGATCCGCACCGAGAGGGCCATCGGCCAGAGGGTGGCCGGGGGCTTGTCGACGGTGATCGCGTTCGCGGAGTCGAGCGAACCGAAGAAGAAGGCCTTCCAGCTCTGGCTGCCGGCCTGCACGGCCGCGGAGTAGAAGGAGTTGGCGTATCCGGAGGCGCTCAGGTTCCACAGGTAGGCGAGCGCGATGACCAGCAGCATCCCCAGGAAGGCGGGCCTGGCCCAGCGCGGGTCCTCGGGCCTGCCCCGGCGGATCCGCCGGGGCAGGGACTCCCGCCGGGCCGCGGCGTGCGCGGGCGGACCCGGGGTGCCGGACGGGACCGGGGGACGGTCGGCGTGCGTGGCGGCGGTCATCGGGCATCCCTCGGTCCGTGTGCGGCACCCGTGCGGGCGTCCTCGTGGTCGGTGCGCCGGTCGGGGAAGACCCAGGCGCGGAAGAGCAGGAACCGCAGCACCGTCGCCGCGAGGTTGGCCGCGATCAGCACGGCCAGCTCCGTACCGTGCGACGCCGAGCCGGCCGCCGTGCCCAGGGCGGCGAGCGAACCGCTGGTGAGGGCGAGCCCGATCGCGAAGACGACGAGGCCCTGCGCCTGGTGACGCACCGCGCCACCCCGGCCGCGTACCCCGAAGGTGAGCCTCCGGTTCGCCGCGGTATTGGCCACCGCGGACACCAGGAGGGCCGCGGCGTTGGCGAACTGCGGGCCGACGCCCAGCCGGAAGAGCGAGTACAGCGCGAGGTAGGCCAGGGTGGAGAGCGCGCCGACGACACAGAAGCCGACCAGCTGCCGGGCGAGTCCGCGCGGCACCCCGGGGACCGCCCGGTCACGCGGGTCGTCCCCGAAGGGCCGGGCCAGCCGGTCCAGCGGGAGCGCTCCGGTGGCGAGGGCCCGGCCCACCCGCCAGACGCCCTTGAGGTCCTCGGTCGCCGTCCTCACGATGTGCACGGTCGAGTCCGGGTCGTCGACCCAGTCGACCGGCACCTCGTGGATGCGCAGCCCGGCCCGCTCGGCGAGGACCAGCATCTCGGTGTCGAAGAACCACCCGGTGTCCTCGACCATCGGCAGCAGACGCTGCGCGACCTCGCGCCGTATGGCCTTGAAGCCGCACTGGGCGTCGCTGAACCCGGCGGCCAGCGAGGAACGCAGGATCAGGTTGTAGGCCCGCGAGATGAACTCCCGCTTCGAGCCCCGCACCACCCGCGAACTGCGGGCCAGACGCGAGCCGATGGCCAGGTCGGAGTGGCCGGAGATCAGCGGGGCGACCAGCGGCAGCAGCGCGTTGAGGTCGGTCGAGAGGTCGACGTCCATGTAGGCGAGGACCGGGGAGTCCGAGCAGGCCCAGACGGTCCGGAGGGCCCGCCCCCGGCCCTTCTCCTCCAGCCGGTAGGACCGCACCTCGGGGATGAGGTCCGCGAGACCTGCCGCCACCTGGGGCGTGCGGTCGGTGCTCGCGTTGTCCGCCACGGTGATCCGGAAACCGTAGGGGAACGTCCGCGCCAGATGGTCGTGCAGGCGCAGCACACACGTTTCGAGGTCCTTCTCCTCGTTGTACACGGGGATCACCACGTCAAGTACGGGTACGGGAGCGCCGGCAGCGCCGACCGCTGCGGCCGGGAGGTGCTCCCGGGCCGGCAGGGTGCTCCAAGGGGTGTCGGTTCGCATGACACCGACACTCGCCAACCGCGCTGTCCCACCCGTGTGCTGCGCCTGTGGTCCGCCTGTGAGTACACGGCTGAGTACACGGCGGGTGTGGTTCCGCGGGCCCGTCGGCGTGGTGCGCAGGCCCGTCCGTGTGGTTCCCCCCGGGGCCCGACGGTGTGGTTCCGCAGACCTGTCGGCCCTGCTCCCGCGGTCCACCGGTGCTGCTCCCCGGGCCCGCCGCCGGGCCGGTCCGGCACGGCGCGGGGACAGGGCCCCGGGCGCGGGGGCTCCGCCGGCCGGGCGCGGTCGGTCCGCGGGGGTGCGGGGGTGCGCCTGCGGCAGGTGGTCCGGAGCGGGCCCCGGCGCCTCCGGTGCGACGGGGTGACGGGGTAGCCGGTCGGCGAGTTGGCGGCGGGCCCGACGGCCTACGGGGCGGACGGGGTACCCGCGGCGGAGCCCTCGGTCCGGGGCGGCGCGGGTGCGTCGACGCGGGCGGCACCGTCCGCCGTCCGCTCGTGGACCGCGTCGGCCGGCAGGTGCACGGCGAACACCGTGTCGCCCGGTACCGACCGCACCTCGGCCAGTCCGCCGTGCGCGGCCGCGACGGCCTGCACGATGGCGAGGCCGAGCCCCGTCGAACCGGCGTGCCGGGACCGGGAGGCGTCGCCGCGCGCGAACCGTTCGAAGACCCGCGGCTGCAGCTCGGCCGGGATGCCGGGGCCGTCGTCCCGGACCTCCAGGGTCACCCGGGGGATCTCCCTGCTTGCCTGCCGCACGCACACGGTGACGGTGGTCCCGGGCGGGGTGTGCGTCCGGGCGTTCGCCAGCAGGTTGACGAGGACCTGCTGGATCCTCGCCGGGTCGGCGTGCACCGTCGCGGGGACCTCCGGAAGTTCCAGGCGCCACCGGTGGGCGGCGCCCGGCGGCCCGCCCGGCACACGGTCCGCCACGCGGGCGTCGCTCACCGCGTCGATGACGAGCGGCGACAGATCGGTGCTCTCGTAGGAGAGCGGCCGTCCCGCGTCGAGACGCGCCAGCAGCAGCAGGTCCTCGACCATGCCCGTCATCCGCTCGGCCTCGGACTCGATGCGTCCGAGGGCGTGACGGGTGTCGGGACCGGCCGTCTCCCGCCCGCGCCGGGTCAGTTCGGCGTAACCGCGGATCGAGGCGAGCGGTGTACGCAGCTCGTGGCTGGCGTCCGCGACGAACTGGCGCACCCGTGTCTCGCTCTTCTGCCGCGCGTCCAGGGCCGAACCGACGTGCCCCAGCATCCGGTTGAGGGCCGCGCCGACCTGGCCGACCTCGGTGCGCGGGTCGGCCTCGGCGTCCGGGACCCGCTCGAACAGGGTCACCTCACCGCTGTGCAGCGGGAGTTCGGACACCCGGGTCGCGGTCGCCGCCACCCTGCGCAGCGGGCGCAGCGCCACACCGACCATGGCCGCACCGGCGATCCCCGCGGCGACGAGCCCGGCCCCGGTCACACAGACCTCGACGAGGATCAGCGTGGTGACGGCCTTGTCCACCTCGGCCGTGGGGATTCCGACCAGGACGTACGTGGTCCCGCCGTACGGGACGGCTTCCACGCGGTAGCTGCCCAGCCCCGGGAGGTCGACGTCACGGGGTTCGCCGCCCGGGGCCGCCCCGGCCGCTTCGAGTGCGGCCGCCTGCGCGTCCGTCAACGCCTCGGTGGTCTGCGGGACCCCCGGACTGCCGGACCGCTTGACGACCTTGGAATCGGTGAGGGAACCGTCGGTGACGACCGCCCCGAACGTATTGAAGGGCTGTCCCCCGCCCATGCCGATGAAGTCCAGCGGCTCCTTCCTCTCCGGGACGCGGGGCGTGATCTTGCCGCTGCCCGGCGGGCGCGACTCGGCCATGCGGGAGATGTCCTGCAACTGCCCGTCGAGCTTCCCGTACATATAGCTGTGGAAGGCGATCGCGGTGACCGAACCGATCACCGCCGCGACGACCGCGATCAGCGTCACGGCGTACACGACGAGCCGGGTCCGGAGCGTCCAGGGACGACGGCCCTTCCGGCCGTTCACGGGACTGCCGGAGCCGCTCGCCGGCCCGTTCCGCACGCTGTCCACCGGGCCGTTCCCCGGGCCGCCCGTGGGGCCGTTCCGCTGCCTGCCCACCGGCTCGTTCCCCGAACCGCCCACCGGGCCGCCCACCGCGCTACGCACCGGGCTTGATCAGGTATCCCGCCCCGCGCCGGGTGTGGATCATCGGGGTGCGCCCCGCGTCGATCTTCTTGCGCAGGTAGGAGATGTACAGCTCGACGACGTTGGCCTGGCCGCCGAAGTCGTAGTTCCAGACCCGGTCGAGGATCTGCGCCTTGCTGAGCACCCGGCGCGGATTGCGCATCAGGAAGCGCAGCAGCTCGAACTCGGTGGCGGTCAGGTGGATCGAGTCGTCGCCCCGGCTCACCTCGTGGCTGTCCTCGTCCAGGACCAGGTCACCGACGACGAGCGTCGACTCGCTGTGCACCGAGGCCGTCCCGGAGCGGCGGATCAGCCCGCGCAGCCGGGCCACGACCTCCTCCAGGCTGAACGGCTTGGTGACGTAGTCGTCGCCGCCCGCCGTGAGCCCGGCGATCCGGTCCTCCACCGAGTCCCGCGCGGTCAGGAACAGCACGGGCACGTCGGAGAGCTCGCGCCGCAGCCGGCTCAGCACCGCGAGCCCGTCCATGTCGGGGAGCATCACGTCGAGGATCACCGCGTCGGGCCGGAAGTCGCGCGCGGTCCGGACGGCCCCCGCGCCGTCGCCGGCGTTGCGCACCTCCCACCCCTCGTAGCGCAGGGCCATGGAGAGCAGCTCGGCGAGCGGAGCCTCGTCGTCCACCACCAGCACCCGGACGGGGCTGCGGTCGGGCCTGAGCAGTTCTGTACGCCCCTGGGGCGAGGTCGTGGTCATGGCTCAAGCCTGTGAGACGGCCGTGAGAGAGAGCTTTCGCCTCCCTGTGAATTTCCTGAGAAACGCACCCCGGGCCGCCCGCGCCGGGGGCGAAGGCCCCTCAGCCGAACAGTTCGCGCGCGTTGTCGTGGCACACCGCCCGCAGCCACGCGTCGCCCAGGCCCAGCCGCTCCAGGGCGTGCAGCTGATGGACGTACGGGTACGGGATGTTCGGGAAGTCCGTGCCGAGCAGGATCCGGTCCCCCAGGTCCGCGAGGCGCTTGGTCTCCTCCACCGGGAACGGCGCGAAGTCCTCGGTGAAGTCCGTGAACGCCATGGTCGTGTCGAGCCGCACACCGGGGTACGCCTCCGCCAGGGCCAGGAACTCCGCGTACTCCGGCATCCCCATGTGCGCGACCACCAGCCTCAGCCGGGGGTGGCGGGACAGCAGCCGGCCGACCGGCCCGGGGCCGGTGTACGCGCCGGGAGCCGGTCCGGACCCGCAGTGCGTCACCACCGGGATGCCGGCCTCCGCCAGCAACCCCCACACGGGATCCAGCAGCGGATCGTTCGGGTCGTAACCCCCGACCTGGAGGTGCGACTTGCAGACGCGCGCCCCGGCCTCGACCGCCTCGCGCACATAGGTCCGCGCGCTCTCCTCCGGGAAGAACGTCGCCGTGTGCAGGCAGTCCGGCACCCGGGCCGCGAAGTCCGCCGCCCACCCGTTGAGCCAGGCCGCCATGCCGGGCTTGTGCGGGTAGAGCATCGACGTGAACCGGAGCACGCCGAACGAGCGGAGCAGCGCCAGGCGCTCGTCCTCGTCCCGCCGGTAGGTGATCGGCCACTCCAGGCCGGTCAGCGGGCCGGCCGCGTCGAAATACGCCCACACCTTGCTGAGCACCCGCTCCGGCATGAAGTGCGTGTGCACGTCGATGAGCCCCGGCAGCCCGAGCCGCTGCCGGAACCGGGCCACGTCCTCACGGTCACGGTCCTCGCCGTCCATCCGCCCCACCCCTGTCTCGTGCGCCGCGCACGCGTCGACTCCGATACCTGCCCTGTCCCACGCGCCGCGCACGTGTCCGTTCCGGACCCTGCCCCACGCGCCGCGCACACGTCGGTGCCGGTCCCTGCCCTGCCCCATGCGCCGCGCACACGTCGGTCCCGGCGACGATCTCAGAACAGCCCGTCCTGCACACCACCGCCCCCGAGCGCCACCACCGGCACGCTCATCCCCGCCCGGGCGTCGGCTCCCGTCAGGTCCCAGCCGGTGACGAGCCGGGTGTCCAGCACGACGATCCCCTCGTCCGCGGTCGCCAGATGGAGGTCGGGCCCGGCCGCCGCCACCAGCCGCCCGGCCACCACACCGCCGTCCGCCAGCCCGGTCACCACCCGCGCCGCGGCTCCCGCACCGCCGAGGCCGAACACCCCGGCGTGGTCGACCGCCTCGAACGGAAGCCGTTCGAGCGCCTCCGGCCAGCCGGCACCCTCCAGGGCCCCGGCCCGCCGGTACAGCCCCTCGATCTCGGCGGCCCGCTCCGCCTCCGCCGGCAACTCCCCCCGCACCGCCCGTTTGCGCGCGTACGGGATCCGGTCGGGCACCCCGAGCGCCGAGCGGAGCAGCTCCTCCGTACGCCGCGCCGCCATCAGCGGCCCACGCCCCAGCCAGCTGAACACCACGGCCCCCTGCTCCCGCAGCCGCGCGGCACCCCGCGCCTCCCCGGTGATCCCGACCTTGACCATGCCGGGCCCGAACCAGGCCAGGTAGACGCGGTACGTCCGCGGATCGTCGGCGATCGTGTCGGCGGCCACCGAGTGCGCCCGGTCCAGCCGCGCGCACTCCGGGCACCGCGCACCCGTGCTGCGTACCGGCACCACGGCCCGGACCGGGCACGGGTTGCCGCGCGCCCCGGTGCAGTGCCGCTCACCCCCGGCACGGAACCCGAGCTCCTTCCCGTAGGCCAGGACACTCGTCCGCCCCGGTCCCGCCCCGTCACCGCGCACCCAGCCGAGGACGGGCGCACCGTCGGGCCAGCGCAGCCCGGTGCACCGCCAGCCGCTCATGCCACACCTCCCGGCTCGCATCCGCCGGGCCGCACCCTGCTGCGACGAGGCCCGCGCAGACCCTAACGAACCGGCCCCCACGACCGCTCCCGCCCCGGTGCTCCGGCCGCCGGGAGGACACGAACCCGTCGCCCGCCGAGCGGTTCGGGCACCGGACAGGGACGACCACCGTGAGAACGCCCGGCCGTCCCCGGGACAGCCCTTAGGATCCGGGGCATGGCTCTGACCGTGAACGACATGGACCGGTTCAAGGCCGCCATGCCCCGCCTGGAAGCCATCGCCTACCGCCTCCTCGGCTCCGCGAGCGACGCCGAGGACGCCGTGCAGGACACGTTCCTGCGCTGGCAGGCCGCGGACACCGAACGCATCGAGGTCCCCGAGGCCTGGCTGACGAAGGTCCTCACCCACCTGTGCCTCAACCAGCTCACCTCGGCCCGCGCACGGCGCGAGACCTATGTGGGCCAGTGGCTGCCCGAGCCGCTGCTCGCCGGCGACCCGATGCTCGGCCCCGCCGACACCGCCGAACAGCGCGAATCAGTCTCGTACGCGGTCCTCGCCCTCATGGAACGCCTGACCCCCAACGAGCGGGTGGTCTACGTGCTGCGCGAGGCTTTCGGCCACCCGCACCGGCGGATCGCGGAGATCCTCGACATCACCGAGGCCGCCAGCCAGCAGATCTTCCACCGCGCCAAGAAGCACGTCGCGGAGGGCAGGACGCGCACCGAGGTCGACGGGGCAGCCGCCCGGCGGATCGTCGACGAGTTCCTTGCGGCCGCCACCAGCGGGCGGACCGAACCGCTCGTCCGGCTCCTCACCGGCGACGCCATCGCGCTCGGGGACGGCGGCGGAAAGGTCCCGGCACGCACGAAGGCCTTCGAGGGCGCCCTCGCGGTCGCGACCTTCATACGGGGCCTGTTCAAGCCCGGCCGGGCCAAGCGCGCCCTTGTGGGCGGCTCCCCCGGGGTCTTCGTCACCACCGCCAACAACACTCCGGCCCTCGTGGTGGTCCTCGACGGCCGGGTCATCGGCGTCATGTGCATGGAGATCGGAACCGACGGCATCGCCGCGTTCCGCAGCCAGGCCAACCCGGACAAGCTCGCCCGCGCGACCCGGCACTGGGCCGCCTCCGACCACGGAGAACCCCTGCTCGTCATGTTCTGACCACCGCGGGACGACCGCCCCGGACCGCCGTGTGAGGTGCTTCACACGGCGGTCCTGTCAGGAAACGGCGGGCTGCCCGGTTCAAGGGGGGAACCCGCGTGAGAGACAGGAGCAGGGACATGAAGCACCGCATCGTCGTCCTCGGAGCCGGCTACACCGGAGCCATCGCCGCCGGCCGCCTCGCACGGCGCCTGCACGGCGCGGACGTGGCCATCACCCTCGTCAACGCCGAGCCGGACTTCGTCGAGCGCGTCCGGATGCACCAGCTGGCGGCAGGACAGGACCTCCGGCCACGGCCCTTCCGCGAGATGTTCGCCGGCACCGGCGTCCGGCTGACGTTCGCCGAGGTCACCGGCATCGACGTGGACGGCAGGACCGTGACCGTCACCGACCCGGACGGGACGCGCGAGCTGGCCTGGGACAGCCTCGTCTACGCCCTCGGCAGCGGCTGGAACACCCACGGGATCCCCGGCACCGCCGAACACGCCCACGACATCACCGGCCGCCCCGGAGCACTGCGGCTGCGCGAGCGGCTGGCCGGGCTGCGGGCCGGAGCACCCGTCGTCGTCGTGGGCGGCGGCCTCACCGGCCTGGAGGCCGCGACCGAGATCGCCGAGGCCCGCCCCGACCTCGACGTCTCCCTGGCCGCCCGCGGTGCGCTCGGCGACTGGCTCTCGCCCAAGGGCCGCGGGCACGTACGGAAGGTCTGCGCCGGACTCGGCATCACGGTGCACGAGCACACCGCCGTCACCGCCGTGGCGGCCGACCACGTCACCACCGCCGACGGCCGACGGGTCCCGGCCGCGGTCACCGTGTGGACCACCGGCTTCGCGGTCCACCCGCTCGCGAAGGCCACCACCCTGGAGGTCACCGGCACGGGCCAGATCGTGGTCGACGGAACCATGCGCTCGGTCTCGCACCCGGACGTGTACGCCATCGGCGACGCGGCCATGGCCATGGGCCCCGGCGACAAGCCCCTGCGGATGTCCTGCGCCTCGGGCACACCCGCGGCCTGGCAGGGCGCCGACGCCCTCGCGGCCCGCCTGACCGGCACGAAGCTCCCCGACATGCCGATCCGCTACTTCAACCAGTGCATCTCGCTGGGCCGCCGGAACGGCCTGATCCAGTACGTGACCGCCGACGACCGCGCCGTACGGGCGGCCCTCACGGGGCGGGCCGCCGCCGTCTACAAGGAACTGATCTGCAAGGGCGCCGCCTGGAGCGTCGCCCACCCGGCCTTCGGCCTTCTCACCCGCAACCGCCGCCTCACCCCACGCCGCCCCGACACCTCCCCGGCCACCCCCACATCCGCCTGACCCCGGCCCGGCCCGATCTCCACCACGGAGCCCCAGGGGCCGGGCCCCCGCACGAGGCCCCGGCCGACGAACCGGCCGGAGCCGCACAACGGGCCGGCCCGCCCCACGGGACGCGGTGGGCGGGCCAGTCTCAACTCATCCGCACGACAGGGGCGTTACCCCCTCGCCACGACACACGAAAGAGGCCCCCAGGATTTCTCCTGGGGGCCTCTCACATGCTGTGCACTCGGCAGGATTCGAACCTGCAACCTTCTGATCCGTAGCTCTAGCCGGATCGGTCAGGGTGGGGCAGAAAGGTCATCATCCAGGCACTGTCGGGTGTTGCAGTCCGTGGCTGGTTGATGTGGTTGCGGTACTTCGCTGCTGTACCGCTGGCTGCCCAGAACTCCCCGTTACGTCACCTACTTCTGCCTTCAACGTCTACGATGCTGCTCTCAATGTGAAACATAGGGGGGCGCATGGGAGTTTTCGAGGAACATCCCGGGTACGAAAAGGTCAGATTCCTTGACGAAAAAACGGCCGCAAAATATAAGGAGTTCATTGATGAAGTGCGCACTAACGTGCCACTCCGAAAAATAGCCAAAAGTGAAGACCTGAATGAACTCCAGCACTACCTCAGCATCATTAATTCCGAGCTCGAATACATTCAATCAGATTCGGTAAATCCGGAATTCCGGATGCGAGCGCGCGCCCAACTCCATCGCAGGAAAGAGCTAATCGCGTCACGCCTCTACGAGGTTAGCAGCAAAAGGCAGATCAGTTCACTGCGCGAGGCTGTAGACCTGATCCCAGAGTCCGGGAATAGAGAGAAGATTGAAGCCGAACTGGATGCGCTCGAAAAAACTGCAGAGGCTCACGCGAGCGACAGTCGAAGAAACATCGCCGAGCAAAGCGAATGGGACAAGAGTGATGCACTACTCAAGCAGCATATATCCGAGCGCAAGTGGAATGTTCGCGCCCAGCTACTTGCTCGCGAGTCCGTTGCTACGCTAGTAGGATCGCTACTCCTGGTCGGGTTGGCAACCGTCATTACGGTCGCCATGTTCCTGAATGTTCAGGTCACAGAGATTTTGACTAACAGTTTCTTGATAGTGCTTGGATACTTCTTCGGCCAGAATAGCGATAAACGGAAGGGTGGGCCGGAAGTCTGAGTCGCCAGATCAGCCCACCACTCTCCCCAGCTCCCATCCCGTCCGCCGTCGACCCACACACCGTGGAGCGGGCGTGGTTCATGGCGTCCAGGTGGAGCGCCCCACTGGACGAACGACCTGGACGCCACGGGCCGCGTCTGCTCGGCTCTGCCTGGGTCGATGGTGGACGGGATGGGAGCCCCCAACGCTCGCCACGATGTGCCCGCGGCCGGGAACGGCGCCGCCTCCCACCCGGTGCCGGCCGATCCCCCGCCGGAGGCATCGTCTGTGACCGTGGGCCGAAGTCGTCGCGTGCTCGCCTCATGACCTCCGGGCCTATCCACTGTGGGCGGGCGTCGGCGCAGCCGGGGCGGAGCGGGCCGAAGGCAGGAGCGGCGCCCCGAGCGGAGCCGGGAAGCCCGCCCGGCGGAGCGGAGCGCAGCCGGGTGCTTGATGAGGTAGAGAAACCTGTAACAGCTCTCAGCGTCGGTCAAGCAGGATGCGAGTCGTTCGGCAGGAGGCGGCTGGTGAAACCGGCTTGGCGGAGTCGCTGATACGCCTCGGCTACATCGGCAGGTACGGGCTGGCGGATCATGAATCCCTGATCCGGATAGATCATCAGACGCTGTAGTGCGCCTGTAAGCATGTCGATCACCAGGTGTGCGTCACCGATGGAGTCGACGTACTCGTCCAGAGTCATCGGTGTCGAAGCGCTGACGATCTCGACCTCGGGCCACAGCTTGCGGGCGGTGGCGTATGCACGCCGCTCCTCGTACGGCTTGCTGATCAGCAGGACAGAAGCCACCTCGACGCCCCTCCCCTCCAGCACTTCTCGCGAGAAGCGGATGTTCTCACCCGTGTTGCGCGCCTTCGGCTCCACAAGAACCGCGGAGCTGGGCACACCCAATTCGATTGCCCGCTCCCGGTAGTGGACTGCTTCTCCGCGAGGCATCCGCTCCCGGGTCGTGGGGCTCGTGGCTCCGGTAAAGAGCAGGAGCGGCACCCACCCCTGCTGATACAGGTCTGCCGAGGTGTCCGCCACTCCCAGATCATGGCTGCCGAGCCCGATGGCAACGGAGCAGGGCTGAAGAGCGTGGCCCATCTGGTGGTAGTCCCAAATGCGCCGAGCGTCTGCCCAGTCCTGTGCAGAGATCACTACGAGCCTTCCTTGTCCCTCGCGGAATCAGGCACCTGGAAGTCGTACTCCCAGGCAAAACGTGATGCCGCATGCACCCCGATAGCGAACTCCACCACCGTGCCATCAGCTGTGAACGTCGTCCGGTGCAGTTCAAAAACGGGCTCTCCGGGCGGCAGCTGGAGAAGCCTCGACTCGTCCGGGGTGGCGGCCCGAGCGAAGATTCGCTCTCTCATGTGGTCGATCTCGTACCCGGCGTCGTAGAGCACGCGGAACCCTCCGCCCCGGCCGGCAGGCCCGGGTGCCGGGTCGACGATGCGGGTTCCCTCGACGTGTTCGGGCCGGTAATAGCTCGTCAAGGTGTAGGTGGGCTGCTCGCCTTCCTTCACAAGCCGCGCCCGCGCGTACACCTCAGCTCCTTCGGGCAGGCCGTGAGCTGCCGATACGGCAGGGGGAGCCTCCACGCGGCTGACAGTCTGCGTCTGCTCGTTCCGGCGGTAGGCACGTCCGCTCGCCACACGGTCCGCAGTGAACGCCACTTCGTCGCCATCGCGCCACTTGGCCTTGTCGTATCGAGCGATACCGAGTCGCTTGAGGGGAACTTGCTGACGCACAACTGTGCCGTGCGGGCGAACTCTGGCAGGACGCTCACGGCCTGGTCTTCACGACCAAGTACAGCACTCCGATCGAGCCGGGGAACCTCACCCGGATGTTCGCGCTCCGGGCTCGCCGTGCCGGCCTCCGGGTGATCCCTCTGCGGAACACCCGGCACACCTGCAGTTCGCTCCTGGTCGCCCTCAAGGTGCACCCGAAGATCGCTCAGCGGATTCTTCGGCACTCGCAGATCGCCATGACGATGGAGGTCTACGCCGAGGCGAGTGAGGAAGAGGTGCGCGCCGCGATCAGCCAGCTGTCCGACGCGATGGGCGGTACCGGCTGACACGGTTGCTGTACTTCGCTGCTGTACGGGCAACGCGAGAGGCCCTCAGGATTTCTCCTGAGGGCCTCTGGCCTGCTGTGCACTCGGCAGGATTCGAACCTGCAACCTTCTGATCCGTAGTCAGATGCTCTATCCGTTAAGCTACGAGTGCGTGTCCTTGGCCTGAGCCTCGGTCCCGCTCCCCGGGTTTTTCTCCCCGGTCGGCGTTGCGAGAACAACATTACATGACCTGCGCCGTGACGCGAAATCCATTAGCCACACCGGACCCGACCTGCGGAAACACCCTTCTGGAGCAACCTCCCGGACCGCTCTCCGGGCCCGGGGACGACCGAAGCCCCGTGCCTGGGGCACGGGGCTTCGGTTTCCTGCGGAGGCGGAGGGATTTGAACCCTCGATGGGCTTTAAGACCCAAACCGCATTAGCAGTGCGGCGCCATAGACCGGACTAGGCGACGCCTCCAGCACACCCCGCGCAAGCGCGGGTGGTGCGTGCAGATGATGACACAGACGAGCGCGCTGTCACCAATCGCCGCTCACGGTACTAGGCAGGTGGGCAGCGTGGCAAAGCCCTTCGGCGGGTGTCCGCCCCGCAGGCTCCGGCCGAGATCACTCCGGTTCTCCCCCGGCACGCACCCCTCGCAGATCCCCCTCTCCTCCCCCTTCGCCCCGTCCCTCCCCCCGTCCGCCGCGTCCGGTCGGGTGTTCCGGGGCGGGTCTTCCGGCGGTCGGCCCCCCATGAGTTGCGCAACGTGTAGGCGTGAGCAGCGTTAGAGAGAGCAACGAGGGCTCCGCCCTCCGTCCGTCACCCCCCAGGTGCCCGGCGTGCGTGATCATCCGGCGCGCGCACGGGCAGGCCGGCGCGCTCCCGGGCGCGCCAGAACAACAGGAGCCCCGCATGCTGCGCCGTATCGCCCTCACCGCTGTCGCGTCCCTCGCCGCGCTGTCCGCCGCGGCGCCCGCCGCCACCGCGTTCGCCCCTCTCGTACCGCTGCCGCCGCTCCCCGTGCTCCAGGGGGACCGTGCGACGGCTCAGGACATGGAGACCCGGCTGACCGTGACGGTCTCGGAGTCCGGCAACCCGGCGGCCGACGGGGTCTTCGAGCTGGAGTGCGGTCCCGCGGGCGGCAGCCACCCCGCCGCGCAGCGTGCCTGCGACCTGCTGGACGAGGCGGCGGAGGAGGGGGACAACCCGTTCGTGGCGACGGACCGCAACGCCATGTGCACCCTGCAGGCCGGCGGGCCCGCCGCCGCCCGGGTGCAGGGCACCTGGCAGGGCGAGACCATCGACGCGCGCTTCAGCCGGGCCAACGGCTGCGAGATCTCGCGCTGGAACAACCTGGTGCCGGTGCTCCCCACCGCCCGCTGACCACCGTCCGGCGGGGCGTGAGCCGGGACTTCGGCCGGGGCGGGCGGCGTCCGCCGGAGCGTGCGCGGGCCGCCCCCGGAGGGCCCGCGGCGCGCGGTCCGGGGCCGGCCGGGGCGTTCACCCGCCCTCGGTCCGACGGCATCGGAGCACGTCAGAGGGGGCGCTCGCAGTCCCGGCCCGGACCACCGGCGTACACCGTGTGCACAGAACCTTGGTGAGAGCTCCCCCTCATCCGCCGCCCGTCGTGCGCTCCTGCCTTTAGACTCCTTCAGTGACAGCCTGAGGCCCGAGGGGCAGGATCGGGCCCGCTGTCGGCAAGGTGCGGTAATCAGGGAGGAAGCGTCGTGAGCAGCAGGCCATCCCGAGGCGCTGCTCGCCTCGCAGCCATACTCGACGCTCTCCCGGACGGGCTCCTGCTCGTCAACTGCAACGGCACGGTCGTCAACGCCAACACCATCGCCCTCGAAATGTTCGAGACCCCGGGCACCGCGCTCGTGGGGCGTGGACTGCTCGATCTGCTGCCGGAGTTCGACTCCCGGCTGATCCCGGGCTCGATGCGGCGGCCGGACACCGCCGACGAGCTGGGCAGGACCAAGCCGACGCGGATGACCGCGCGCCGTACGGACGGCACCGCCTACCCCGTCGAGGTCACCAGCGCCTCGCTGGACAGCGGCCAGGCCGGGTACAACGACATCCACTCCAGCTACACCGGGGACGAGCTGCTGATGCTCGTCGTCCGGGACCTCTCCGGCACCGTCGACACCGAGGTCGAACTGGCCCGTTCGCAGCGCCAGACCGAGATGATCCTGCGGGCCGCCTCCGAAGGCGTCGTCGGTACGGACACCGACGGCAGGGTCGTGCTGGTCAACCCCGCCGCCGCCCAGATCCTCGGCTTCCGTGCCAGCGACCTCGGCGGCCAGGAACTGCACCCGCTGATCCTGCACTCGCGCGCGGAGGGCGGCCCGTTCCCGTACGAGGAGTCGCCGCTCGCCGACACCCTGCGGTCCGGCCGCAAGCACCGGGTGCGCGGCCAGGTGCTCTGGTCCAAGAGCGGTGCCCAGGTGCCGGTGGACCTGACGACCGCTCCGGTGCGGGACGGCGACCAGCTGGTCGGCGCCGTGATGACCTTCACCGACCGCCGGCCGTACGAGGAGCTGACCCAGCAGCAGACCGAGGAGGTCTCCGGTCTCACCGAACGGCACGCGGCCGAGATCGCCGAGCTCACCGAGAAGCACCGCGCCGAGGTCGAGGCGCTCACCGAGCAGCACGCCGCCGAGACCGCCGACCGGACCGAGCGGTACGCCGCCGAGCTGGAGGAGCGGACCGAGCAGCTCGCGGGTCTCGGCGACCGGCACACCCAGCTGACGGCCGTGCTGGGCGAGTCGCTGCGCGGGCCGCTGGAGGAGCTGCGGGGCGAACTGTCCGCCCTCGCCGCGGACCCGGCCGGTCAGCTCTGGCCCGAGGCCAACCAGATCCTGCACCACCTCGCCGCCGGTTACGCGCGCATGACGACGCTCGTCGACAACGTGCTGAGCTACCAGCGCCTGGACACCGGCGCCGAGGAACTCCTCAAGCAGACGGTGCTGCTCGACGCCGTGGTGACCGCGGGGATCGACGGCGCGGTCGAGCTGATCGGTCCCGGGCGCGCCCAGTTCGCGGTGCACGCGCCGCCGATCGAGGCCGAGGTCGACGCCGGCCGGCTGGTCACGGCCCTCGCCCACCTGGTCGCCGACGTGGCCGGTGTCGACTCGACCGGCAAGGCCCGCCCGGTACCGGGCGGCGGCTACGTCGACTCCACCGTCGTGGTGGCCGCGGCGCAGCGCGGTGACGTCGTACGCATCGAGGTGCGCGGGCCGTTCGCCGGGGGCGACCCGGTGCACGTACCGATCGTGCGCGGCATCGTCCGGGCGCACGGCGGTGTGCTCCAGACGCACGAGATGCCGGGGATGAGCGGCAGCGCGTACGTCCTGGAGGTGCCGCTCGGCACGGGTGCCGGGACGATCGCGGCCCCGCCGGTTCCGGTGCCCGAGGAACCCGTCGTGCCGGAGCCCGCCCCCGAGGCCACGCAGGGCGGCCGGCGCCGGGCGCGCAGGGCGTCGACCGACGCGTTCCTGGACGGTCCCGTCGACGGAGGGGCCGCGGCGCCGGAGTCCGGTGACACGGCTGCCGCCGAGCCGACCGGCCGGCGCAGGGCCCGCCGTGGGCCCGCGGACCCGCAGGAGCAGCAGCGGGAACAGGACATGACTCCGCCCCGGCCGGGCGAGGGGTCCGGCCGTCGGCGCGGCCGGCCCAGTCCGGCGGAGACGGGTGCGCCGGCCCCGGCCGAGCAGCCCCGGCAGGCACTGGCCCTTCCCGCGGCGCCCTCCTCGCCCTCCCGGGGATCCGTGGTCACGGCGGCCGAGGGTGCGCAGGGGCACACCGGCCGCCCGCAGCTCGGGCCGACGGTGCCGCCCCAGGGGGTGCCGCAGAACGGCTCCGGCCGGACCGGGCGTCAGGGCGCCCAGCCCGCGCTGCCCGCCCGTGCCTCGGCCGACGCCCCGGGGCAGGAGCCGCGGCAGGACCAGCAGGCCCCGCAGCAGTCCGGAGGGCGACGGGCCCGCCGGGCGCTCGCCGCCGCGCAGGAGCGCGCCACCGCTGCCGAGCCCTCGGGGCCCCGTACCGCGTTCGCGCTGCCGCCCGCCGCCGCGGACCGGATCCCGCCGGCCGCTCCGGGCTCGCCGGTCGTGGCGCCGCCGTCCGCCGCCCCCTCCTCACCGGCACCGCAGCCGGTGCCCCCCGCCGCGCCCGCCCCGCAGGCCCCCGGCCCGCAGATGTCCGCCCCGCAGCCGCCCACCCCGCAGATGTCCGCCCCGCAGCCGCCCACCCCGCAGATGTCCGCCCCACAGGCGCCCGCCGCGGGTCCGGCGCGGCCCGCGCCCGCTCCGCAGGCGTCGTCGGGGGACGGACCGCTGCCCGAGCGCCACGACGCCGCGCGGAACGCCCCGGACGCGGACCACACGCCGCCTCAGCCGCACCCGGTGCCGTCCGGCCGCCGCAGGGCACGGCCCGCGGAGGCGCCGGAGCCACAGGCGCGGCCCGGCCACCCCGTTCCCGGGCAGCCGCTGCCGGCCGTCCCCCCGCAGCCCGACTGGCCGCAGGGCGGTGGCCCGGCGCCCGTTCCGGCCGCGCCCGGACGCGAGGCCGACGTGAATCCGGCCGAGGACGGGCCCTGGGCGGGTCCCGGCAGCACCGCGCACACCACCGGCAACGGCGCCGGAGCCGTGGCCGCAGCGGCTCCCGCGCCGGAGCCGCATCCGGCCGACGGCGAGGCCGCCGGGCCCGTCCCCGACGCGCGGCACCAGCCGCTGCCCGCGGAGGCGCCCATGCCGCCGTCGGCGGATTCGACCCAGGGCCGTGCGTTCAGCGTGCGGACGCTGGGGCAGGGGGTGCCCTTCGCCCAGCACCTCGCGCACCAGCAGAACCAGACGCTCGGCGGTGCCGGGCGGCGCCGTAAGCTCGCCGCTCCGCCGGAGGCCGAACGCCAGGCCCCGCCCGCCATGGCCCCCGCACCCCCGCAGCCGGTCCCGGCCCCCGTGCCGCCGCAGCCGGGTGGCGCGCAGGGAGACACGGTGCAGGGTTCGGGGAACGGCAGGCTGATGTCCGCTCCCGCGTCCGAGGGGCGTTCCTACGCGATAGGGGCCCCCGACGAGGGCGCCGAGGGGCCGGAGCCGCTCGACGGTCCCGGTGGCGCCGTCGAGGTCGCCAACCGCCCGCAGCCGCAGCCCGTCGACGACGAGCTGCCCCCGGAGCCGCTGGACAACCCGCGCCGGCTGCTCGTGTGGCCCGCCCCGGACGTGTCCACCCAGCAGGCCCTCAGCGACCGCGGCTACCGTCCGGTGATCGTGCACTCCCGCGAGGAGGTCGACGCGCAGATAGCGGCGTTCCCGGCCGCACTGTTCGTCGATCCACTGACCGGTCCGATCACCCGCACGGCGCTGCAGTCGCTGCGTCAGGCGGCCGTGGCGGCGCAGGTCCCGGTGCTGGTGACGGCCGGTCTGGGGCAGGCGACCAGGGAGGCGGCGTACGGCGCCGACCCGGCCGTGCTGCTCAAGGCGCTCGCCCCGCGCGACAGTGAACAGCACCCGCCGAGGGTTCTGGTCATCGAGGAGCACGAGGAGATCGCGCTGGCGCTCACGGACACCCTGGAGCGCCGCGGCATGCAGGTCGGCCGGGCATCCGGGGACGGCGAGGCGGTCGATCTCGCCACCCGGATGCGGCCGAACCTGGTGGTGATGGACCTGATGCAGGTGCGCCGTCGGCGTGCCGGGATCATCGACTGGCTCCGTGCGAACGGCGCCCTGAACCACACACCGCTGGTGGTCTACACCTCGGCCGGCATGGAGGAGGGGGACCTGCCGCGGCTCGCCTCCGGTGAGACGGTGCTCTTCCTCGCCGAACGCTCGACGAGCGACGAGGTGCAGGCCCGGATCGTGGACCTGCTGGCGAAGATTGGGACCAACTGACGCCGGACGCGCACGGCGCGGACCGCGCGCATGACGCCGGATCGTGCGACCCGGTGCCCGCGCGCACGCCGGGGGCGGCACGGAAGGATCCGTACCGCCCCCGGCGTGCGTCGAGGCCTCGGGCCGTCCCGCTCAGAGCTGCGTGATGTCCAGCTCCCCCTCGGCGTACTGCCTGCGGATCACCTTCTTGTCGAACTTGCCGACGCTCGTCTTCGGCACCGCCGGGATGATCGTCCAGCGCTCGGGCAGCTGCCACTTGGCCACGGACTGGGCCAGGAAGGTCTTCAGCGCCGCGTAGTCGGCGGTGGCGCCCTCCTTGAGGACGACCGTCGCCAGGGGGCGCTCGCCCCACTTCTCGTCGGGCACGGCGACGACCGCGGCCTCGGCCACGTCCGGGTGCGCCATGAGCGCGTTCTCCAGATCGACGCTGGAGATCCACTCGCCACCGGACTTGATGACGTCCTTGGCCCGGTCGGTGAGCGTGAGGTACCCGTCCGCGCTGATCACGCCGACGTCCCCGGTCTTCAGCCAGCCGTCCTCGCTGAACTTGTCCTCGGGCCGCAGGTCCTCGCCGTCCGCCCCGCCGTAGTACGCACCGGCGATCCAGGGGCCGCGTACCTCCAGCTCACCGGCGGACGCGCCGTCCCACGGCAGGTGTTCGCCCCCGGGGCCGACCAGGCGCGCCTCCACACCGGCCGGGAACCGGCCCTGGGTGATGCGGTAGGGCCACTCCTGCTCCTCGGTCAGCCCGGCGGGCGGGTTGGACATCGTGCCGAGCGGCGAGGTCTCCGTCATGCCCCAGGCGTGGCAGAGGCGCACACCGAGCTTGTCGTACGCCTCCATCAGGGACGGCGGACAGGCGGCGCCGCCGATGGTGACGCTCGCCATCGAGGAGAGGTCGCGGGGCTTGGCGGTGACCTCGGCCAGCAGCCCCTGCCAGATGGTGGGTACGGCCGCGGCGTGCGTCGGCCGCTCCCGCTCGATCATCTCGGCGAGCGGGGCCGGCTGCAGGAAGCGGTCGGGCATCAGCATGTTGACGCCGGTCATGAACGTCGCGTGCGGCAGCCCCCACGCGTTCACATGGAACTGGGGCACGACGACCAGCGTGGTGTCCTTGTCGGTCAGCCCCATCGACTCGGCCATGTTGACCTGCATGGAGTGCAGATAGACGGAGCGGTGGGAGTAGACGACGCCCTTGGGGTCTCCCGTGGTGCCGGAGGTGTAGCACATGGCCGCTGCCTGGCGTTCGTCCAGCTCGGGCCAGGCGTAGGCGGTGGGGCGGCCGGCGATCAGCTCCTCGTAGTCGTGCACCCGGGGCGCGGCGCCGTCGAGCACGGAACGGTCGCCGGGGCCCGACACGACCACGTGCTCGATGGAGGACAGCCGGGGCAGCAGCGGTGCGAGCAGCGGCAGCAGCGACCCGTTGACGAGCACGACCCGGTCGTCCGCGTGGTTGACGATCCACGCCAGCTGCTCGGCGGGCAGCCGCAGGTTGAGGGTGTGCAGCACGGCGCCCATCGAGGGGATCGCCAGATACGCCTCGACGTGCTCGGCGTTGTTCCACATGAGGGTGGCCACCCGCTGGTCGCCGTCGACGCCCAGCTCGTCGCGCAGCGCGTGCGCCAGCTGCGAGGCGCGCCGGCCGATGTCGGCGAAACTGCGCCGGTGCGGCTCCGGCTCGCCGGTCCAGGTCGTCACCTGCGACGTCCCGTGGATGGTCATCCCATGGGTCAGGATGCGGGTCACAGTCAGCGGTACGTCCTGCATGGTGCTCAGCACGGCGTCCTCCCGGTGGGCGCTACGCGGCGGTAAGAGTGCGCTGATTCTGCTCACATACCAAGCGGTATGTCACTACTTCCGGGCGTACGAATCGGTGTCGTCCGGCAGAAAGAGGTCCGGGACGGGCACGGGCGGAGGGATCTCGCACGCACCACGGGCCCGGGGACGCCCATCCGGCGCACCACCCCGTCCGGCCCGGGATTCCGGCCCCCTGACCCTGGCCCGGGATTCCGGCACGGGCCGCCCCGGTCGCCGCACAGGGGGCCGTGGTCGTTGACTTCCCGCATCCGGACGGCAGGCGCGCCGACTGCGCCGGACGGGGGTCCGGCCGTTTGTACGGTGATGATCCGGTCGCCTGCGCGGTGGGACTCCGGCCGTCCGTGTGAGGGCGATCCGGCCGGCTGCGCGGCGGGACTCCGGCCGTCCGCACGGCAGGGATCCGGCCGTCCGACCGGCAGGGATCCGGTCGGGTCAGCGGACGAGGCTGAGCTCCGGGTCCTCACGGAGCTTCCCGAGCGCGCGGGACACGGCGCTCTTGACCGTACCGACGGACACGCCCATCACCTCGGCCGTCTGCGCCTCGCTGAGGTCCTCGTAGTACCTCAGGACGACCATGGCCCGCTGGCGGTCCGGCAGCTTGAGCACGGCACGCCACATCGCGTCGTGCAGCGACTGCCGCTCGGCCGGGTCCGGGGCGGGGGCGGCCTCCTTCTCGGGCAGCTCCTCGCAGGCGAACTCGTCGACCTTGCGCTTGCGCCACTGCGAGGTCCGGGTGTTCACGAGGGCGCGGCGGACGTAGCCGTCCAGCGCCCGGTGGTCCTCGATCCGCTCCCAGGCGACATAGGTCTTGGTGAGCGCGGTCTGCAGCAGGTCCTCGGCGTCACTCGGGTTCGCGGTGAGGGACCGCGCGGTGCGCAGCAGCACGGGGCCCCGGGCCCGCACGTACGACGAGAACGACGGATAGCGGCGGTGTCCGGCGGAGGCAGCGGCCGCCCTGGAGGCTCCGGTGCAGACTGGCGTGGTCATACCTCCACGCTAGGAGCGGGCGCGGACGAGGGGATCGGCCCCAGGTCCCGAAGCCGCGTCCGCCTCAGGTTGTACGGGTCGGGCGCCCTGCACCTCCTGAAGGTGGAGCGGCGGTCCCGCACAGCTCAGGGTGGTCACCCCGAGGCGACGGCCCGCCCCCGCACCGCGCGGGAGCGGGCCCGCACGCCGTGGCCGGTGGCCACCGCCGCACGGACCCGCCCCGGCCGGGTCACCAGAGCGGCGAGAAGTTCACCGCGACGATGTGCGTGGACTGGTCGATCCACGTGAAGTACGAGCCGGTCACCTGCGCCGCGTTGCTGTGGTTCGAGGCGCCGTCACCGACGGCCTGCTGCTGCGACGTCGACGAGTTCCCGGAGTTGTCCCCTCCGACGCCACCGGATCCGATGGTCGCCACTCCCGCGTTCGACCCGCCGCTCGCGAGCGCCCCGTTGTCGGCGGCCGCGACCCCGGTGAACAGAGCCGCGGCGAGCGGCAGGGCGGCCACGGCGGCGAGGGCTCGAGCGGTCCGGATACGTGCCATGTCAATTTCCTCCAGGAACCGAAGATGCGGCTTGGTAGGGCTTCTCGATACGGGTGGTCCGGGCCGGCCGGCCGGTCCCCCCGGTGCGGGTCACGACGTCGCGGAGCAGAACTGCCCACCGCATCCCCGGCGAACCGCCCAGGACACGCGATTCCCCCGCACGTATGAGAACCCCCCGATAAACCCCCCGGGGGGGCAGGCGTTGCACCGCGAGCAGCCCCGCCCCCCCTTCCTTTCTTCGAACGCTTGTACGAAAATGAATCCATGGCCACCACCGACCGGCAGACCGCCACCCTGGCCCTGGCTCACGCGCTCTCCGCCGCGGAGCGCGGGCTCCCCGTCTTCCCGCTGTCCGCCACCAAGCTCCCCGCCCTGCGCTCACCGCACCGGGACGAGGACCGGCCCGTGCGCTGCCGGGGCGCCTGCGGACTGCCGGGACACGGGGTCCACGACGCCAGCACCGACCCGGCGACCGTCCGGGCGCTCTTCGCGGCGGCACCCCGGGCCACCGGGTACGGCATCGCCTGCGGCCGCGCGCCGCACCGCCTGATCGGCATCGACCTCGACATCGACACCAGCCACGGCCACGACTCGGTGGCCGCCCTGCGACAGCTCGCCCTCCGGCACCTCTTCACCCTCCCGCCCACCGTCACGGTCCTCACCCCCAGCGGCGGACGGCACCTCTGGCTGACCGGCCCGCAGGGGATCGACGTGCCCAACTCCGCGGGCCGGCTCGCCCCCGGCATCGACGTACGCGGAGCCGGCGGCTACCTCGTCGGCCCCGGCTCCGTCACGACCCACGGCCTGTACCGGCTCGCCCCCGGCACCGCACACCTGCCCCCGGCCCCCTGCCCCCGCGCCCTGCTGCGCCTGCTCACCCCACGGCCGCACCCCCGCCGCCCCGCCGACCGCACACCCTCCGGCCAGGCACCCTCCGTGCGGGCGCCCTCCGTCCGGCAGGGGCAGGGCCTGGTCCGGTTCGTGCGCGCCGCGCACGAGGGCCAGCGCAACACCCGCCTGTTCTGGGCGGCCTGCCGCGCCTACGAGCACGGCTTCGGCGACGCCCTCGCGGACGCCCTCACCGACGCGGCCGTCCGCACCGGACTGACCGAACAGGAGGCCCGCGCGGCGATCGCCTCGGCCGCGCGCCTGACCACCCCGCGGCGCCACCTCTGACGGCGCGCTCCCCGTCACACCTGCCGGCTCCTCGACCTGTGCCGACGGGCTCCTCGGCCTCTGACGGCGGGCTCCTCATTGCCCGTTCCCGGCAACGAGGAGCCCGCCGTCATGCTCGGATGCCCCCTGACCGTGCCCCCGCTCCCCGTCGCACAATGCACCGGTGACGCCCACCGGAACGGACCCGTCCCGCCCGAGGAACCGACCGAGCGACCGTCCAGGGAACCGCCCGAAGAACCACCCGGGGAGCCGTCCGGGGAACGGCCCGGGGACACGTGCCGCCGGGGTGTTCGGCGCCGTGTGCGTGCTGGTGGCCGGCTGGCTGCTGCTGGTCGGCATGCGCGGCGCACTCGCCGAGGAGAGCGCCTTCAGGTCGGCGCCCGCCTGCACGTCCGGCACCCGGGACGCCGGCGACTCCCGCGATCCCCGCGATCCCCGCGACGCGAACTGCCTGCGGACCGTCACGGTCCGCATCGACCGGACCGACGAGGTGAAGGGCCACAAGACACCGACGTACCGGCTGTACGTCACCGAGCCGGACGGGACCGCCCACCGCACCCACCTGCACGGCAGCCCGCGCGAAGCCCCGCTCGCGAAGCCGGGAACCACGGTCGAGGTCACCTCCTGGCGGGGCCTGATCCGGTACGTCGACTTCCCGACGACCCGCCGCCCCACCCTCGCGGACCCGACGGACGAATACAGGCTCTTCTGCTCGCTGGGCCTCGGCCTCGCCTTCTACGGCGCCGCCTTCCTCTGGGGCGGGTACCGGCTGTCGCGGCGCACGCCCCACACCCTCCGGGCGTACTCCTGGCAGGCGTCGGTGACGGTCGCGGGAGGGCTCTGCCTCACCCTGCTCGGGGTGACCGCGCCCTGGTTCACCGACACCGCCGGAAGCGCGTTGCGGCTCGTCTCCGTGGGCACCCCCGTGGTGCTGATCGCCTGCCTGGGGGCGGCCGTCGTCCTGAAGCGGCGTCACCGCGGTGACGACACCCTCGCCCTGACCCCCGCCGTCCCCACCGAGGAACAGGTCATCGGAGGCCGGGTCCTGGGCGCCACCCCGTACGCGGACGGCGGCGGCGGTTTCCTCGTGGTCGGCCCCGGCTACCTGGCCTCCACCCCCGACCCCACCGGCACCACCCTCCGCCGCGAGACCCCCGGCACGCTGACCCCGGTACGCGTCCGCCCGCCCTACACGACGGACCCCGCCGGCCGCCCCCACTACGGCGGCCGCGCCCTCGTCCTGGAGTGCGAGGACCACGGCGAGGAGGTACTCGTCGTCACCCGCAGACAACACATGCCCACAGTCCTGGGCGCCCTCGGACACCCCCACCACCACACCGACTCCCCAGTCCTGCCGTGACCTCCGCCAGGACACCGGACACATCCCCTCGACCGCCCGTCACGGCGAAGACCTGCACGACAGGCACCACCGAGAACGTCTCGCGGACGGGACGGGAGCTGGGGCAGGCGGTGCAAAGGAGCGTGGCCAGGCGATCCGGCCACCCCATCGACCGTCAGACCTCAGTGCTAGAACACCTGCATGACATACAGGTTCACGGCACTGATTGCGTGCGGACTCGGTGATCCAGAAGTGGACGACTGTCTGATGGCAGGTGTGGCGGAGTCGGACGACGAGGACGGATTCTCGCTGATGTTCATGTGCGACCTCGACGAGCCCGACGCACAGGACGTGTCCCTGGGCATGGACACGCACTGCCTCGTCACACCCGACCAGGGCACTGCCTACGGCTGCGTAACCGAAGTACATCTGGACGACGCCGTGCTGCGGGTGACCTTGGATCCTGGCTCACTGGACGACCTCGGGCTGACCGACCCTGTCGTCGAGGCGCTGCTTCGTGCCCCGGCGGAGGACTTGGCGCGTATGCGTGAAGTCCTGCCGCGCATCCTGCAATACGGACGCCCTGAAGCCCGCCCCAGACTGATCAGGGCGTAACGAGAGTCTCGTGCCCTAGCCGTGCCCGACAGGCCGGGGACTCACGGTGAATCACGGTCTCCAGCGGGCCATGCACACGACGTAGGCCCCCGACCGTTATTCACGATCAGGGGCCTCTCGCCTGGCGGTGGGTGTGGGATTTGAACCCACGGTGACTCGCGCCACGACGGTTTTCAAGACCGCGCCGCGGAAGCAATCCAAGCTGCGCTGACCTGCACCTATGACTCGCGTGCCACCTTGAGCGTCACCGGTGGCCCGCATATGGCCCACAGACACAACCGCACCCCCGCCGAATCGTGTTGTGGATCCGCGCCGCAGAGCAACCTGCAGGTCTCCCACACCCTGAGCTTGGGAATCGGCAGGCGGACTTGAGACCGATGCGCCCTGACCTGCAGTAGTGACGCTGCGGTGCCCGTCTGGCGGCCGCTGCTGTGGCTTCAGGTGACCGCTGCTGACCGATGGTTCTGGCACACGTATGGCACGGGATCAGCGCTGGTTCGCTGCGGTGCTCACGAGGGGCGGGCGAGTCTCCACCGACCCGCTCGGGCAAGCCTGCAGACCAGGCGTTGAGCGCGAACGTTGGGGCGATCAGCGCACCTGCTGTCCGTTCGCCGGCCCCGTGCCGCTTGGGAGGTTAGTTCGTTGTCTAGGCACGATGGGTAGATGTTCGACAGAATGACCACAGTGATCAGCTCGTCGGTCAAGATCGTTTGAGGGTCACTGTCATAGGGGTGGGTAATAATCACATACGACGTTCCAGGGGGGATCTTGGAAACGTGGCCTGACAGCTTCCCGGACGCATGTCCTCCGAGCGATGCGGATGCGGCGACGGGTACTTTTTACCGGTTGGTCGACACCGACCCGCCGACGCAAGATGACTTCATGAACCACCACGAGTTGCTTGGCGTAGGGCGGGTGCGTTCGAGATTCTGGCCCGATGACTGCGAAGCGGCTGGACTGAGCGTTTTCGGCGACGTGGCTGACGCTCGCAAGACCAGGTCTGCTGTCGGACCGCTCAGGAAGAAGAAGATCGCCACAGGTGACATAACAGGGGCAGGAAGGATGAAGCACACGCCGCGGCGTCCGAAATGCACTCACCACACGTGGTGGCGCACTGCGGACGATTCGGCGTGGGAGGGATTTGAGGTTGTGCCGTGAACTGGATGCCGAGAGACACTGTTCTTGGTGAGTTGAAGATGCAGGAGTCGTATGTCTATTACGACGGTCCACGAGTCTTCAGTTGCATCTCGCTGACTGACCAGGTTTATCTTGCCGTCTGGGCGGAAGAGGGTGCGGCAGAGGACGAATGGCTCTACATTCCGATCTCGCGAGCGAGACTCGATATGGTCCGCTCTGGTGGCATCCCGCTTAGATCGGCAATTGAAAATCCCGAGGGCTTTATTTTTAAGGCTTCATTGCCGCATGATGTTGGGCGTGGCGACGTTGTCAAGCCGATTAGGGTTGGTGATATTCCAGAGGACTGGCTTCCAGAGCCTGATTTCGAGCTTGATATCGCTACCCATACGCTTCCCTTGGCTGAACCTAAGGAGGTCATCGCAAGGAAGGCGCAACAGGAGAGCCGAACCCGACTCCGGCTTCACGTCTCGCTCCCGCGTTTCGCCCGAAGCGAGGCACCCGCTAGGGGTATTGGCTGCCTGCTCATGGCAACTCAGTCTGTCTACGACAATGTTGGCTACTCCCTAACGGACGAAAATCCGTCTCCTCGTGGGAGAATTCCGGGCGAAGTCGCAGCTCAGACGGCAATTTCGCTTCTTGAGACCGCCGCTTCCAGTTTCGTGCTGGAGATGGCCTCGAATGAGCTAGACGATCTCCTAGGTGATTCCCTATTTGCTCAGACGACCTCTAAGCTCTTGGACCTCTTGGATCTTAAGCTCGAATATTCTGAGCTTTCTGTGAAATTGGCAGAAATTAAGCCGCGGGCTGCAAAGAGCTTCCGCTTCATGGTGGAGAAGTTCGCCGAGACTGGTGGTGATGTCACAATCGCCGGGGCTGGTACTAGGATGCCCTATATCGCTCGTGAGCTTCCTGCTGGAAAGTTGGAGGAGTTCGCGAAAACGCTTAAAAGGCTTGTTCCTGAGGAACAAGTCGAGGAAGTTCGGCGTCGTATGAGGCTCTACAAGATCGACACGCAGCGTCGCACGTTCGGATTCAAGGACGAATCGATGGATCCTGCCATCGATTACAGGGGGGCAATTGATGAGGCCGCATGGCCTCAGGCTTCACATGCGACTATGCAGGACGTCTATGACGTTCTTATTCTTGGAACGACCGTGTTGGATGAGACTGTCGGGGAGAGAAAGACCACTTACCGACTAATGCAACTATCTCCGAGTGATAGCGACACGGAGCGTTAACCAGTGCTACAGGTCGGCGGAGCGGGTTTGGCCGGTGTCCTGCGCGGTTTGGGGTCGAGCATGATCAGGGGGCCGTACGCTGGCCGGCAACTCGGGCAGGCTGTGATCCTGCCCGGAATTTGAACGAGTGGCCCCCTGGTCTTGGTCGACGCGGGACCCGAACCGGGGAGGTGGCTAAAGCCGTGGAGCCGACCGCCCCAGCCACAGCGGGTTTCTTCCCCACCATGGTGCTCGCTCCAGCCGCGCGACCGGCGTAGCCGGGGCCAGAGCGGGCCGAAGGCAAGAGCGTCAGGCCCCGGCGGTGAGCCGGGGAGCGCGCGGCGAGCGGAGCGAGCCGCCTTGATGAAGTAGGGAAAGTTCTACTGCGTCGGCGCCATGACGGGTTCAAGGCCGGTCTGCGTGTCACCTGTGACCCGGCCGTACGGCCCCGGGCGGCCCCGCGTGCTCAATTCTTGGCCGGAGGTTGGCCAAGGACCCCCGAGTTGGAGCTTTTCGCGTCTGGTCCCACTTGCAGCGGTAGGGCAGGCAAGCTCAGCTCGGTGACGGGTCGTTGGGCGAGCCAACCCGAGCGGCGATGTGCCGGACTCTCCGTGCGGACGTGCTTGAAGCCAAGCCGCTCGTAGTAGGCATGCAGCCCACCGTTCGTGCGCCACGTGTCGATACGCACCCAGTCGCGCCCCTCCAAGGCGGCCAGGTTCGATGTCCAGTCGATCAGGCGCGCCCCGAGATGGCGCCCGGCCGCCTGCCTACCGACGATTAGCTTGTAGAGGTACAAGGCTGATTCGGGGTGGTCGTCGTCGGTCCAGAAGTCACGGTCTACCGGGCCGCGGCTGACGGTTGCCAGGACTTCACCATCACCGGCGACTACGACCCAGGCTCGCCCCTCGTCGATCGATGCCCGCCACTTCGTGATCGCCTTGCCGCCGGTCTCCGGGTCGCTCCACTGGTCAGTGCCCTTGGTGCCGAGCCACCTCTCGGCTTCGGTTCGCAGTGACATTAGGGCCGGTACGTCCTCCGCCCTTGCGGGGCGAAGGTACTCAGTTGGTGTCGACTTCATAGAGGATCTTGTGCCTGTCTCCGGGGAGGATAGTGACCATGCACCGCAACGGCTTGCCGTCGTCGTCATAGCCCGTACGAGTGTGTTCAGCTACCGGGGTCGCGGCAGGCAGCGCAAGCAATTCGGCTTCTTGCCGCGTGGGCATGCGGACCGCGATTTCATCTCGGTACTTGGTCTGGATGAGGCCGATCGAGGCGAGCACGCCCCCCGGTGCGGCCACATCGCGCGGCTCCATCAGCAGCGTCCCGTTCACGAGTTCCTGAGGGAAGTACGAGTCAGCCAGGGCGTAAGGGCGGTTGTCGACGTACCGGACGCGCTTGCGGGCTACGGCCAGTCCCCCATCCGGCAGGGCGAGCGCGTCTCGCACATGGGCCGGGGGCTCGACGATGGACACGCTGATGTCCTGCCGGGGCGCCTTTCCCTCCTGGGTGACGGCACTTGCCCATTGGTCACCAGCGGTCTGCCCCTCCACGGCGTTCTCGTGGCGGCTCCGGCTCTCCAGCGTGGTCCAGTTCCAGACGACTGGCGGGTAGTCCTCACGGACGTACTTGCCTTGCCCCCAACCCGTGACCACCAGCCCTTCCTCTACGAGCGCCCGCACGCCGGCGCGCACGGTCTCGCGGCTGTAGCCGTACTGGCTCATCAGCTTTGACTCACTGGGCAACACCGCCCCGGCCTCAAGATCCCCCGATTCGATCTGCCTGCGCAGATCAGCCGCGATCTCTTGGGCCTTGGTCATTCCGCGTCGCACGGGCATCTCCAACCCCTCTACTCCAACTCCTCCGTACAAGTTAGACGAGAACGCTTGACGAGCCAAGCGACCCGTTGCAGACTCTTGCCCAGGCACTCCTCCAGACAAGCTGTACGGGGTGTCACGTACATCGCTATGCCAAGGGGCCCGGGACAGAGCGGGCCGAGGTGCACCGGCGCCTTGTCATTAACCGGATGGCTTAGACCGCAAGGTCACGTCTCCATGCGCCTACCACGTGGCCATGCCGCGAAGGAGACACGTACGTCAGCCTCGGTATTCACGCCGCGAGGGCGCCGGATCAAATCCGGCCCGAGGCACTGCCACCCAACTGGGGTGGCTCTCATCGGAAGGACTCCCGTGATCTTCGGATTCGCGCAGAACGACAGCGGTTCCTACGACATCGCGTCCACGCCCGAAGAGGTGGCGGATCAGGTCGAGAGCACCGTCACCCTCAGCAGCGGTCAGACGTGGACCGACCCCAAGACCGGCGACACCTACACCACCGACTGACAAGCGTCATCAGCCCCGGCATTCACGCCGTGAGGGCCCGATCGGATCGGGCCCGGGGCACTGCCACCCACCTGGGTGGCCCCACATGAAGAGAGCGGCCCCGGGATGCACCCCGGGGCCGCTCTGTTGAGCCGCACCACCTACCAGGGAGAGAACGACTCATGAAGTCCATCATTGCACTTCAGGCCCTTGTTACGACCGCGTCGCTCGACTTCGAGCCGACCGGCGCCGAGCTGGAGGCGATCGATCGGGAGATGCCGCTCATCCGGGCGGAGGTCGCCCTGCTGGACGCGCAGATCATGACCATCGACCGCCCGGCGAACGAGCTGGACGAGCGGCGTATGCGCCGGGCCCGTAACCGGGTGCTGGCCGCCCGCCGGGACCTGACCAACCGCGCCGGCACCGAGCACACCGGCGGTGCCGCGTGAACGCCAAGACGGTTCTTCCCGCCGTCGGCATGACGGCCGTGTCCATGGTCCTCACGCTGGCCGTGGTGATGATGTGGCTGGGCACGGCGATGCCGTGGCCGGTCGCGCTGGTCGTCGGTCTGGGGATCGACGGCGGGTGGCTCGCCACCCTCGCCTACGAACGCCGCCTGGCCGCGCAGGGCGACCACTCCACCCCGGTCACCCTTGTTGGCTGGACGTTCGGTCTGGTCGCGACCGGTGTGCTGGTCGCTCACGCGCTCACCGCCGAGGAGTCGACGGGTGCGTGGCTGGCCGTCGCATGGCTCCCCATCGCGGCCAAGTCCCTGTGGCTGGTGCACGGGCTGTGGGAGCGGACCGCGCTCACCGGTGAAGCCCTGGACGCGATCCAGGGGATTCAGCAGGAAGCGCGTGATGAAGCCGCGGTGGCGCGTGCCCGGCTGCGGGCGGAGGCGTCCACGGAGGAGACGCGGTTGACGGCTGTGACGCAGGCCGGTGCCCGCGTCGCACACGTCCAAGCCAAGACCGCCGACGCCCTGTCCCGGGCCTGGTCGACGCTGGAGACGGTGCGCGAGGGCGAGGGCACCGGACGGGCCCTGACCAGCGTGACGAGCCGCGTCACAGCAGGTGTCGCATCCCGGTGGGAGCTGCCTGTCTGGGGGCCCACCGAGCCAGTTTCGGCGTTCGCGCTGGAGTCGGCCGGCGCCCTCTCCGACGACGCCTTGGACGCGCTCGTGGACCAGGTCCGCCACAGCGAGACACCTGCCCTGTCCTACCGGGAGATGGCGTCACGCTTCCGTAGCGCCGGGCACTCCGCGTCCGAGGTCCGGCTGCGGGCCGCATGGAAGCGCGTGGCCGCCTGATGGGCGCGCTGCCCGTCTACCGGTGGCGGCTCGCCCCCGCCGGGCTGGCGACCCGCCGTCAGCTCCGGGCGGTCGGGCTGCGGCCCGGCGGTCAGGAAGTGGCCGCGCAGCTGGAGCGGCCCCGGCGCCGTCGGGGCCCGCTGGTCGCCTACCTCTACCGCGTCGACCGGGCCAAGCCGGTCCGGCCCATGACCCCGGGACGCCGCGCCGCCCTGGAAGCGGCGATGCGGGCCCGCCGCACCTGCCCCGCCTGCCGGCGTGACGCCGGGTACTGCATCCCGCGCTCCCTCGGCATGTGCGTGCCCTGTTCGGACTCGTTCACCGCCGCCGCCTGAACTGAAGGAGAACCATGGACCCGCACCTTCCTGCCCCGAGGGCGGTCACCGTCGTCCAGCTCCCCGACGGCACCTACGCCTACACCGACGCGGCCCACCTGCCCGCGCCGCAGCAGGTGCCGCAGCAGATCGTCCAGCACATCCACCAGGCGCCGCCGGACCGCACGGTGCAGCGCATCGCGCTGGGCTCCGGTGTCGGTGCCGGGGCGGTCGCGGCCGGCGTGTACTTCGGCCCGCTGCTCGTCGGGGTTTTGACCGCGATCGCCGCGAACCTCGCCCTGCTCGCCTTCCTCGTCGTCGCGCTGTCCTGGGGTGTCGTCACCGTCGTGAAGTCGGCTGGCGGTACGGACGGGAAGGCCGCCGCGTCCTCGCTCCGCAAGTCCAGCCGCCGCTGACCCGAAGGGACCGTTCATGCCGTTCGCAGCAGGTACCAAGGTGCGGATCGTCGCCTGTCAGGACGACCCGCGCGCGGTCGGCAGGACCGGCCGGATCGTGGACGAGGTCCCGCCCGGCCCGCTCACCGGCGGCCGGTGGACCGTGCACCGGATCAGTCCTCTGATCGGCCCCGTCCTGTGCCACACCAGCGAGTTGCGGCCCGCCTGACGTGCCCCTGTCCGTCCGGTCTCGTACCGGGCGGGCGGAGGACCGGACAGCCCGGCCCGCACCACCGAGGGAGGCACCGCCGTGCACAGCTACACCCGAGCCGAGTCCCGTGAGCGCCGCCGCCTGTTCCTCAAGGGCGCCCACCAGGCACTCGGGGACAACCTCGACCCGAGGGTCACCCGCCGCATGCACGAGATCGACGCCATCGCGGCCGAGCGCGGCGCGAAGGAGCTGGCCGCCCTGGAGCGGCAGGCCGACGCGGCCCGCGACGCGGTGGCCGCCGCCAAGGCGACCGTCCGTGCCAGCAAGTGGGGTGCGGAGCGGTCCGCCGCACGGGACGCGCTGCGGGAGGCGGAGAAGACCCTCCGTCGTGCCGAGCGCGCCTACCACCGCGCCGAGCAGTCCTAGCCCCGCCACGGGGCGGCCGCAATCCGCCAAGACCACCGGCCGCCCCGTGCCCCTGACCACCCAACCGAGCAGCAGGAGTAACCAGCATGACGGAGACTGCCGCCGACACGGTCGGCACCCGCCCGCCCCTCACCCTCGTGAAGAACACCCCCACCCCCGAACCGGCCCCCGAGACCACGGAAGGGGCGGGTCTCGAAGCGGTCGATCGTCCGGACAACCCGTTGGCGGACTGGCTGAGCGTTCCCGACGCCCCGGTCCTGCCCGCGTGGGCCCGTTCCGCCGCCTCGATCAAGTCGAATGCTGCGGCGTTCGGGAGGCTGACGTGGTGGCACACCCAGTACCACGGGTTCCGGGTCCCGAAGTACCTGTTCAAGACGGTGCTTCTGGCCGCCCGCGGCTTCTTCCGGGCGAGCATGGGACTGTGGCCGACGCTGTCCGCGCAGGACCACAGCGCGGTCGTCAAGGCGCTCCGCGCCCAGTCCAAGGCCAGGCCCGAAGACATCGAGCTGGCCGCCCGGCTCCAGATCGCGCACGGCATCCGTACCCGGACCCGCCGGTGGCGCTTCGGCGCCGCCGCAGCAGGTGTGGCCGCCGCTGCCGTCGGCATCGCGCTGGCCGATCCGGTACTGCAAGCCGGTATCGCCGGTGCGGTTGTCACTCCGCTCGCCTACCTGGGGCGGGGCAAGGAAACCCACCTCCTGGACCAGGGCGCCCCGCCGCTGCGGGTGGACATGTCTGCGCAGCAGCTCAACGACGCTTTGCGGGCGGCCGGCCTCCTGAAAAGCGGCCGTGCCGGGGACGACGAGAAGGACGCCCCTCGGGTGTCTTGCTCGATGGGTCCGGTCCGTGACGGCCGTGGCTGGGCGGTGATCTTCGACCTGCCGAGGGGTGGCGGCAAGACCGCCTCCGACGTGCTGGCCAAGCGGGAAGTCATCGCGCAGGAACTGGGGGTCGATGAGATCCAGGTCATCATGTCCCGCGTCCGCGCCTCTAAGGGCGGCAACGCCGGACGGGTGTCCATGTGGGTCGCCGACGATGACCCCTACCTGGGCAAGCCGAACCCGTCCCCGTTCGCGACCGCCGAGCGGTTCTCGATCTGGGACCCGATCCCGTTCGGGCAGGACGCCCGGGGTAACCGCATCGAGGTGCCGGTCATGTGGCAGTCGATGTTCTTCGGCGGCCTCCCCCGGCGGGGCAAGACGTTCACGCAGCGCCTGATGACGGCGGCCGGGCTGCTGGATGCCTACGTGCGGCACTACGTTGCCGACGGCAAGGGCGGCGCGGACTGGATGCCCATGCGGGCCGTAGCCCACCGCCTGGTCATGGGCGCCGAGGACGACGCGATCGAAGCGCTCAAGGCCATGTTGGCTGAGCTGCTGGTGGAGATGGAACGCCGCTTCGCGATCCTGCGGGAGCTGCCCACCTCCATCTGCCCCGAGGGGAAGCTCACCCCGGAGATCGTCCAGCGGTACAACCTGCCGGTCATCTTCGTGACCATCGACGAGCTGCAGGAGTACTTCACCGCGATGGAGCGCGAGGACCGCGAACAGGTCATCAACGACCTGTGCCGCATCGCCCGCAGGGGCCCGGCCGCCGGGTTCGTGTCCAACTTCGCCTCCCAGCGCCCCGACGCCGACAGTGTGCCCACCAAGCTCCGCGAGATCATCACCCTGCGGTACTCGACCCAGGTCGTCGACCGGGCCAGCAGTGACATGGTGCTGGGCAAGGGCAAGGCCGCCCAAGGCGCTGACGCTTCGGTCCTGTCCGAGGACCACGTCGGCACCGGCGTGCTCGTCACCGGGCCCGCCTCCTACGTCACCGTGCGGGCCGACTACCTCGACGGCACCGGGTTCGCCACGCTGTGCCAGAAGGGCCGGACGCTGCGGCAGGAAGCCGGACAGCTCACCGGCGACGCCGCCGGAGACGTGACGGCCGCTGCCGACGCGTCCGGGGTCAAGCTCCCGCCGATCCTCTCGGACGCGCTGGAAGTGATGCGGCACTCCCCGCGGATGTTCACCACCGACCTGCTCGCCGGTCTCGTGAACCTGGATGAGGACGTCTACGGCGACTTCAACGCCGAACGCCTCGCCTCCGAACTCGAAGCGGCCGGCGTCAAGCGCACCAGCAAGCAAGTCAAGATCTCCGGCACGAACGCCGCCGGATACCAGCGCCGCGACATCGAAGCGGCCGTCCCCGCAGAGATCCTCCTCGCCCACGGGTAGAGGGGGACCCCACTACCAACCCCCACCGGAGCACCCTCTCCGGGCCTCTGCCGGCATGTTCGGCCAGGGCCCGGAAGTAGTGGGGTCCCTTTACCCCGGTAGCGGGGCAGGTAACGGGCTCTGACCTGCGAGGTAAGGCGGGTAGAGGGGGATGCGGGCCACCTGCCCGCACCCCTCCACGAGCCCGAATCCAGATGGCTCACCCCACCGGAAGAAGCCCACACCCACGCCCACGGCCTCTCCCCGATGCCCTGCGGCGAGTCCGACAGCGACTGCTGATCCGAGAGGACCACTCCCGATGACCACGCCCACCAGCAACCCCGCCCGCCACCCGGCCAAGGCCGCCGACGCGCTGCGGACCTTCAACCACGCCACCCTGCCCGGCCGTCCCGTGCCCGCCCTCGCCTACCCCGGCACCATCTACAACGCGATCGGCTCGTTCGCCACGCTCGCCCACCGCCTGCCCCAGGCCCTCGATCACATCGCCCTCGCGCTCGCCGACCTCCACCAGGCCGGACACCTCACCGCCGACCACGGCACCCCCACCCAGCACACCACCACCGCCGTGGCCGCCCTGCGCGAGGCCGAACGCCTCGCCACCGCACTGACCGACGCCCTGGAACGCGCCCACATCGCGTCCAGCCCCCTCGGCTACTGCGGCCCGATGCCCGAGGACGACGACCTGTAGCTACGCCGACGGCGGCCCCCGTCTCGCCAAAGTCCGGGGCCGCCGCCGTCTGCCAGCACCTTTCACAGAACTGGAGACACCCAGCATGACCCAACCCACCGCCATCCGGCGAGTAGCCGCGACCCCGCCACTACTCGCCACCGCCCTCGCACTCGCCGCCCGCACGGTGCCGACGCTCCCGCTGCGGGCCGGGAAGCTCCCGTTCGGGAACTGCGCGGCCTGCGCCAACAACGTGTGCGGTGGCCGGCCGGTCATGAAAACCGCCGGGCCCTGCACCTGTCCCGGTGTCTGCCACGGCTGGGCCGCCGCCACGACCGACACCCGCACCCTCACCTCACCGGCATGGGTGCGGGC
>NZ_JBEXRT010000015.1:0-157155 GCF_040613235.1 Streptomyces sp. NPDC006296
CGAGAAGCCGTCGAACTCCTCCTCCCACTCGTCGGGATACAGCGAGACCTCGTCCAGGGCCCAGGCCTTGATCCTCCGGCTGACCTCCTCGCCTTCGGGCCGGGCCGGGGCCCTTTCGTTTTCCGGCCGGAACGAGACCCGTCCGGCAGCGAACCGCAGGAGGACGTCCCATGGCCGGTGAGAAGGCCGACGTCAAGCATTTCGACCTCAAGCAGATGGAGAACTTCCGGGACAACGAGGTGCAGCCGGTGTACACGGCTGCGAAGAAGCACCGGGACGACGGCGACGGTGAACACATCCGGCCGCTCGGGGACCTCGTCGACGGGCACACCACGCCCGACAACCTCGCTCAGGACAAGCAGCTCCTGCGCATCGGCAAGATGGTCACCGACCCCCTGGTGTCGGGGCCGAAGCTGATCGAGGGCGTCCGCACGGCGGCCGAGGCCATCGACAAGCTCCTGGGCGACCAGATGGACCTCTTCAAGGAGCTCAAGGAAGCGCTCACGGACACCATCGAAGAGGCCAACAAGACCAAGGACAAGAACCTCGACGCGATCGACGCGCAGACGCTGCTGCAGACGTTCGAGGAAGTCGACACGCTCACCAGCGGTTCGACGGGCGAGGAAAGCACCTGAGACCGTCACGCCCGTGCCCGTCGGCGCTCCCGCCGCCGGGCCGATCCGTGTGACAGACGTCCCTCCCCGCGACCGCACGAAGACGCCGTGCGCCGACACGTACGACAACTGACCAGAAAGGGTGCCCGGTGGCCGATCGGTACGATCCAAACTCCCAGGAGAACCTGGACAAGTTCGACGGAGCTGCTGATCCGTCGAGCGACACCTGGGCCTCTCTGGTCACCCACATCACCGGCTACCCGGTACCGGACCGCACCACCGTCTTCGACACGCTCCGTTCCGACCACGGCGGCAAGCTCTTCCGCATGGACATCAAGGAGCGCAGCCTCGGCCTGCTCGTCAAGGATTCGGGCTTCCTGACGAACACGGGCGAGGACTACGACATCTGGTTCTTCGACAGCGGCAAGAAGTCGTCGATCAAGCAGGCGAGGATCGTCTTCGAGGGGCGTGTGAAGGCCGGCGACGAGATCATCTTCGCCGGCCCGGGCTCCGACAACGTCAACGACGCCCAGGTCCGTGAAGGCAACGAGTTCACGGACTACAACAAGGACAAGATGAGCACGGTCGCGCTCGCCCGCTACATGAACGGGCCGCGGGCGGCGCTCATGGAGCTGCTGCGGGGCAGCACGGCGGACGCGCGCTTCAGCAACCTGGGCGTGCCCGGGGCCGACGTGGTGGACCTCAAGTCCTTCGACACCACCGGGGAGTCCTTCGACTTCGCGGCGAAGTTCTTCCGGGACCACGCGGTGGTGCTGAAGGACTGGGAGGACCGTTTCAGCCGCGAGGACGCGAGCTGGAAGGGCGAGGCCGCCGAGGTCTTCCGCAGCCTGCTGAAGAAGGTCCGGGAGAACTACGACAACTACGTCGAGACCTTCGACTCCTCGGCCGGCACCGGGGACGAGGCCGGTACCGGCGGCACCGTGTACTCGCGTGCGCTCTCGCTGGGCCGCGGCTATCTGGAGGACTCCGCCACCAAGCTCCTGGAGGCGTGGCTGGACTGGGCCAACTCCTCGTACTACGACCCGCACCAGGTGCTGCGCTACGTCCTGGACGAACTGGCCCAGTGGGTGGACGCGAACAACGTCGCCAAGACGGACATCAAGTCGTACACCAGCCGCTACTCCACCACCGTCACCCACAGCCCGCAGGCGGGCTTCACCCAGACGCACCCGGAGTACGGCGACCTGAACGACATCGCCAACTGGGCGAAGGTCGGTGACAAGGCCGCCAAGATCTGGACCCAGGGCGTCGACGAGTACCTGGGCAAGCCGGCCGCCACGGTGCAGTCCGCCCTGAACAACCACTTCCTGGAGCTGGGCGAGGACTTCTCCGACAACGTGCCCAAGCCGAAGTCCACCAGCACGGCCTCGGAGGAGTACGAGGAGAAGAAGCTGGAGGAGGAGAAGGAGGAGATCAAGAAGGAGAACGAGGAGAACAAGAGGTACCAGGACGAGCTGCGCGAGGAGCAGAACAAGCAGCGCGAGGAGGACAAGAAGTACCAGGACGAGCTGCGTGAGGAGCAGCGCCTGCAGCGCGAGGAGGACAAGCGCCTCCAGGACGAGCTGCGCGAGGAGCAGAACAAGCAGCGCGAAGAGGACAAGCAGTACCAGGACGAGCTGCGCGAGGAGCAGAAGCAGGAGCAGGAGGAGGCCAAGCGCCTCCAGGACGAGCTCCGCAACGAGCAGAACCAGCAGCGCGACGAGGACAAGCAGTACGCGGAGAATCTCCGCGAGGAGCAGAAGCAGGAACAGGAAGAGGCCAAGCGCGAGGCGGAGGCCCAGCAGAAGGCCGTCACGGAGAGCCTCGGCGGGCTCAACGACCCCAACGCGGTCACCACGCAGGACCTCGGGAACCTGGACAGCCTGCTCAACGAGAAGCCGGTCACCGAGAGCCCCGGCAACCTGAACCTCGGCGGCGGCGAGGACAACCAGCAGGGCCCGGCCACGGTCGCGCAGAACCTCGGGAACCTCGGATCGCTCAACAACGGCCCGGCCGGATCGAACAAGTCCCTCAACGACGCCAACCAGGCCATCACCCAGGACCTCGGCAACCTCGGAGGCCTGAACGACAGGAACGGCGCGTCGCTCGACACGCCCACCGGCGGCAACAGCCGGCTCGACGGCAACGGGCTCACCACGGACTTCCCCGACGGCAGCAGCAGCACCTTCGACCCGGACAGCGGCACGGTCACGACCACCCATCCGGACGGCAGCATCACCACCCAGAACCTGGGCGACGGCACCCGGGTGACCAACCCGGACGGTTCAGTCACCTCGCTGGGCGACGACGGCAAGCTGACCACCACGTTCCCCGACGGCAGCACCCAGGTCGTCGACCCCTCGACCGGCCAGGCCGTCACCACCGACCCCGACGGCCGGACCACCACCCAGGACCTCGGCAACCTCGGGAACCTGAACGGCGGGAACAGCGCCTCGCTGGACACGCCCACCGGCGGCAGCAGCCGGTTCGACGGCGACGACCTGACCACCCGCTTCCCCGACGGCAGCAGCAGCACCTTCGACCCGGACAGCGGCACGGTCACGACCACCCTGCCGGACGGCAGCGTCACCACCCAGAACCTGGGCGACGGCACGCAGCTGACCAACCCGGACGGTTCGGTCACCTCGCTCGGCGACGACGGCAAGCTGACCACCACGTTCCCCGACGGCAGCACCCAGGTCGTCGACCCCTCGACCGGCCAGGCCGTCACCACCGACCCCGACGGCAGGACCACGACCCAGAACCTCGGTAACCTCGGGGGCCTGAACGGCGGCAACGACGGGAACGGCCTCGCGGACCTCCAGCGCATCGGCGATCTGAACACCGAGTCGCCCGGGGACCTGGGCAGGCTGGACGACCTCGGCGATCTCGGCAACCTCAACGCCGACGCGTCCGGTCTGGAGACCCCGACGGGCGGGCACACCTCGCTGGTGAACGACGACTTCGCCACCACCTTCTCGGACGGCAGCAAGGGCGTCTTCGACCCGGACACCGGCTCGTTCACCCTGACGAGCCCCGACGGCTCCAGTGTGACCACCGACCTCACCCACGGGGCGACGGTGACCAACCCGGACGGCTCCACCACGCGCCTGGACAACGGTCAGCTGACGAACAGCTTCCCGGACGGCAGCAAGCAGATCATCGACCCGGAGACCGG
Organism: Streptomyces sp. NPDC006296; assembly: GCF_040613235.1. Taxonomy (NCBI): domain Bacteria; kingdom Bacillati; phylum Actinomycetota; class Actinomycetes; order Kitasatosporales; family Streptomycetaceae; genus Streptomyces; species Streptomyces sp. NPDC006296. The sequence continues at coordinate 3,793 of NZ_JBEXRT010000015.1, forward strand.
CATCGCGACCGTCACCGACCCGCAGGGCCGGACCGAGACGATCGACCTGCACGATCTCAACACGGGCGGCAGGGACACGTCGAGCATCCTCGACGACCTCACCCGCTCCAACGGACTCGGCAACCTCGGCGATCTGAACACCTCCAACGGCATCGGCGACCTCGGCGGCGGCGGGGGCGGCGGCACCACCACGGACGTGCCGCTCTCCGACCTGAACCTCGACACGAACCAGACCGCCACCAGCGCACTCGGCGGGGGCCTCTCCGACAACGGCTCCCTCGGGCCGGGCAGCAACGGCGTGGTCGATCCCCTCGGGGACAGCTCCACCGACGGCACGGCCACCCCGCCCGGTTCCCAGGCCCCGCCCGGATCTCCGGGCGCTCCCGGCACACCGGGCAGCCCCGGCATGCCGATGGGCGGCGGCATGGGCGGCATGGGCGCCGGCGGAGGGGAGAAGGGCAACGGCGAGCGCGTGCGCTCGGTCCTGGTCGACGCGGCGGAGGAGAGCCAGCGCCGCAACCGCCGGCGCCGCAGCCCGTGGAACCGGCAGGAGGACAGCGACACCTTCCTGGCCCCCGCGCCCCGGGTGGCGACCACCGGAGGCAACGACACCTCCGAGGAGGAGACCGAACCGAGCCGCCGGACCACCACGTCGGCCGACTTCCTGGAGGAGGACGCGGACGTGTGGGGCACCGAGGAGGGCGGCACACCGTCCGTCATCGGACGATGACGGACGTCCGGATCCGCCCCGTGCGCGGGGCGGAGACGAACGACACCCGGATCCGACTTCCGTATCGGTGCCTCCACCAGGCAAGATCGACACAGTCGGCGACCGACCGGGTGCCGGACCGGACGCACCGGCCGGGACGTCCGGACGGGCGAAGCGGCCCAGACCGACGGGACAGAGGGGAGCGGGCGTGACGGAACCGATGGAGAAGCGCCTGGAGAAGGCCATGGCCGAGCTCCAGGCCGCCCAGGAGGCGGTCGCGCGCACGGAGCGCGAACTGCGCAACGCGTCGTTCTCGGCGCTCTCCTCCGACCGCGCGGTGCGCGCCACCTCCGGGCCCCAGGGCGAGCTCGCCGGGATCGAGTTCCTGGAGAACAAGCACCGCGACATGTCTCCGCAGGAGCTGGCCGCCAGCGTCCTGGAGGCGGCCGGAGCAGCGCGCCTGAAGATGAATCGGCACGTGATGAAGGCGATGGCGCCCTTCGCCGAGCCCAGCAGCGACGTGCCCGAGCTGAAGGGCTTCGAGCTGGACTGGGAGCGCATCTTCGGCCCCGAGGTGCTGCGCGACGACGAGGACGCGACGCGTGACACCCCCGCCACACCTGCCTGGCGGGACGCACTCGGCGAAGAGGGAGGGGACTGAGGATGGGACAGCGCTACTACGCGGATCCGCAGCGCATCGAGGCACTCACGAAGCAGCTGGAGGAGATCGGCACCCTCACCAGGAGCATGACCGAGGAGTTCCTCGACGGGCTGGCGCCGACCGTGAACTGGCCGGGCACCGAAGGTGAGTTCGCGGAGAAGGCCAAGCCGCAGGAACAGAAGGAGCGGCAGACCACCAAGGACACCATGCTGTCGATCCGCGACGCCCTGGTGAGCATCACCGACGCCACGCTCGGTCAGGTCCGGATGATGAAGGACACCCGCGACCACAACATCGAGCAGGTCGAGAAGGGCACCAACCGCATCGACACCGACGGCATCGGCGACGGTGTCGGCGGGCATGGGCGCCGCTGACCTCCGCGCCGCAGGCCGCTCCCGCACCACGCCGGGAGCGGCCGCTCCGTCGTGCCCCGACGAGCCCCGGGGCGGGCTCCGATGAGTATCCAGGTATCGCCAGAGGTCAACGCGATGATCTTCATCCTCACCGGGGAGAAGCTCATCGATGCCGACGAGGACCTCGCCTACGAGAGCCGTACGCCGTACTCCGGCCTGGGCCGCAAGCTGGACCGGCTCTCCTCGATGATCGACAAGTCGATCCACGACATCAGCGAGTCCATGCCGGACGACCTCTCCAAGTCGTACGCGGCCGCCATGGGCACGCTCATCGACGACGGCGGGAAGAACTACCTCAAGGACTTCTCCGACCAGCTCGACAAGATCGCCCAGGGCCGGCGGAAGACCTCCATGGACATCATGGAGTCCAAGTGGCAGGTCATCGCCGAGATCATCCGGCTGCTCATCGAGATCGCCATCTACCTCGCGATGTCCTTCTTCACCGGTGGCGCCTCGGCCAGCCAGATCATGATGGCCAAGCTGCGCAGCCGGTTCTTCGTCCTGACCACGCTCAGCCACCTGCTCCAGCGACTGCACCTGGCGCCCTCCCTGACGGAGGCGTTCGCCGAGGCGTTCACCACCTTCGCGGTGCGGCTGGCGATGATGAACTTCGCCCCGGACGGCCGCCGCCCCGACGGCTTCGACTGGAACGACATCCTGAAGTCCGCCGCGTTCGGTGCCGCGGCCGGCTTCCTGACCAGCGTCTTCGACAAGTTCGCCAAGAACATCGTCAAGAGCTTCGACAACAACTTCCTGAAGAAGGGGCCCGACCTCGACTTCAAGCCGCCGCCGAAGCCGAAGAGCAACCTGGACATCGACTTCAAGGGCAACGGCCCGACCCCCAAGCCGAATCCCGGTCCGTCCCCCAAGCCGGAGCCGAGCCCCAACCCGGGCCGCCCCGACCCCACTCCGTACGGGAACGGTCCCAGCCGCTCGAACAACCCGCCGGTGACCTTCCGGAACGACCCGCTCTCCTTCCGGAACAACCTCAACCTGTGGCGCAACAACCAGACCCTGCGCAACAACTCCGACCGGCCGGGAGCGCTGGCGGGGCACTACGGGCTGAAGGGGACGGCCGACTTCCTCGCCGCCGGTTCGGGCGAGGCCCTCGCCGAGATCCTGATCAAGGGCGCCTTCGACGGCGACTGGTCCACCAGCTGGTCCACGTTCGTCGGCGCCGGCCTCAGCAGCCAGGTCGAGTCCACCCTCACCGGCACCGCCCTGAACAGCGGTGCCGAACTGCGGCACGTCATCGACAAGATGGGCAGCCGGCCGCCGACCGTGTCCGGCGGAAGCAGCCCCGGCGGCACCGACACCGACGGTTCCTCCGGCTCCGAAGACCGCTCCGACCGCTCCGGCGGGCCCACGGACAGGGACACCACGGGCGGCGACGGCCCCCGGACCACCGCACCCCCGGTCGTCCAGCAGACCACCGGTCAGGGTGACGGCACCGGCCGTCCGGCGCCCCCGCCCTACAGCCCGGAGAACTCGACCTTCCCGGAACAGTCCCCGCCGCCGTACTCCCCGGGCATCCCGCCGCCCTACACCCCGGGCACACTGCCCGTCACCGCGGCCGAGAACGAGCTGTGGCAGCAGGTCCACAACGGCTCGCCCGAGATCCGTACGCAGGCCCTGAACGACCTCGCGGCGCTGCGCGGCACCCCGCCGCCCGGCAGCACCGAGATCGGGGTCCGCGACGGTCTGCAGGGCAACCTGTCGCAGGTGCCCGAGGTGCGGGTGGTGCCGGCGGGGAACGGCCCGGCCGCTCAGATCGACAGCGACGACGTGCGCCGCGCCCTCGGCGGCTTCGGCACGCCGGTCACGGTGGACCCCCCGATCACCGTCGCCCCCGACCTCCGCGGTGACACCTCCGTCACGCCCCCGCCCGGATCCGTCGGAGACGGCCCGCTGGGCACGCTCCCCGACCCCTCGTCGGACACCGTGGTCCAGGACGCACCGGGCGACTCCACCACGACGGCCCCGCAGAACCCGGGCGTCACGGCACCGGTGAACCCGGGTGTGACAGCGCCGGTGAACCCCGGTGCCACGGCGCCGGTGAACCCGGGCAGCACCGCCCCGCAGAACCCCGGTGCCACGGCCCCGCAGAACCCGGGCAGCACCGCCCCGCAGAATCCCGGTACGACGGCCCCGCAGAACCCCGGAACCACCGCCCCGCAGAACCCGGGTGCCACCTCTCCGCAGGACACCGGGGCGACCTCGCCCGAGGACACCGGGCTCACGTCTCCGGAGGACGGCGGAGCGACCACGCCCCAGGACCCGGGGCTCACCTCGCCGGACCCGGACACCTCGTCGTCGGACATCCCGGCCGTCACGTCCCGGACGGACCTGCAGGGCGACGACGTCCTGAACCCGCCGGATCCGTCGGCCCGGCAGAACGACCCCGCGACCGGGGACGGCCGGCAGCCGGGCGCTCCCGTCGCCACGGGCGGCCCCGCCGCCTCCGGCACGGGCGGCGCAGCCCGGCCCGGGGGCACTCCCACGACCTCCGGGCCGTCCGCCGCCACCACGAACACGCCCCCGGGCACGCGTACTCCGGACAGCACGGGACCGGGGGACCGTTCGACGGCGTCGCCGGACGCGTCCGGCCAGGGCGGACCCGCCTCCGACACCACCACGACTCCGGACACGGGCCCCGCGACGGGGAACGACGGCACGCAGGACACCGGCCTTCCGACGGGGAACGACGGCGCACAGGACACCGGCCTCCCGAAGGGGAACGACGGCGCGCAGGACCCTGCGGAGAACCCCGGCACCGGCCCGTCCGCGGACCTCTCCACCTCGCCGCCGAAGATCAGCACCGTCGGCTCGTCCACCGGCACCGTCACCGGTGACACCACCTCCGACACCACCGGTACCGACGTCCCGGCCGACGTGAAGACCGCCCCCGTCCGCAACAGCGGTCCCGAGTCCACGCAGGCGCAGCCGCTGACGATCGTGGTGTCGGAGGTGCCGCCGCCGGGGGAGGGGTCGCCCGAGGCGGTCGCGCTGCTCGACGGCGCGGGGACCGACCGGGCCGTCGTGCTGGGACCTGCGGTGGCGCCGGACGGTACGGGGCGCCCGGTGCGCGCGGCGGTCGAGCTGACCCGCGAAGGGCCCGACGGGCCGGTCCGGGTCCGGCCGCTCGCCGGACCGGTACCCGGTGCGACGGCGGACGGCACCGCCGACACGGCGTTCCCCGGCGCGGACGTGCTGATGCCGCTGGCCGACGCCCTCGGCCCGGGACCGCGCCCCGCGACCCAGGGCGGGGTGCCCACCGGCAGCAATCCGGTCACCACCTCCTCCACGGACCAGGTCTCGGCGGACCCGTCCTCGACGGCGAACCCGGAGAAGCCGGCCCCGGCACGCGGCGACACCTCCCGTCCGGACCCCTCCACCACCTCGGCACCCGGCCCGTCCAAGCTCAGCACCCTGTCCCGGCCCTGGACCGAGACGGCCACGGACCTGCACCTGGAGTCCGGGCAGAACGACGGTTCCCGCGACGGGGACGGCCACAGGGACGGGGACGGCGACGGACGGGGCACGACGGGCGGACGGACTCCCGGCGTCGGGGGCGGACGAGGACCGGGCAGCGAGGGCTCCCCGCCGCCGCCCCCGTCCACCACGCCGGAGAACGGTCCCGCGCCGACGCCGGTGGCGCCCCCGCCGCCGGGCCGGATCGTGGTGCGCCCCGTCGTCGACGGCTCCACCTCCGGTGGCCGTGACGGCCGGACCCGTCCCGACGGGGAGCAGGCCGTCACCACGCTGGACGGCCACACGGTGCCCGTCGCCCAGCTGCGGCGCCTGGTTCCCGACACGGTCGCCAAGCCGCGACCCGGCGTCGCGATCCAGACGCTGACCATTTCCCAGGGCCCGGCCGAGGACGGCACGGCCCGGGCCGAGGGGCGCCGGGCGCTGCTCGGAGCGGACACCTTCCGCGGGGTGCGCACGACCTCCGAGGCCCCGGCGACCGCCGGTGACCCGCCCGTCCGGCGGACGGTGTTCACCGGACCGCCGACCGCGCTCCCCGGCTCCGGCACCGAGCGCGGCGCCGACTACTTCGCGGGGCACGGCACCTCCCGCACCGTCACGCTCGGGACCGAGGACGCGGCGCGGCCCACCGTGAAGGTCAGCGGTGTGCAGCTCGGCGAGGTGCTCAAGACCTGGTCCGACGGCGGCAGTCAGGACCGGCCGCTGGTGCTCTTCTCCTGCGAGACCGGACGGCAGCCCGAGATCGCCGGACTGCCGGTCGCCCAGCACGTCGCCAACCGCACCGGGCGCCGGGTCCACGCGCCGACCACCGAGGTCGGTACCGCCAGGGACGGCAACGGCGACGTCCGCGCGGTGCTCACCGAGAGCGCGGACGGGCCAGGACAGTGGCGCGTGTTCACCCCCGAGCCCAGCGGCACCCGGCTGGAGGACCTGGCCCGCGACATGGGCCTCCACACCGGCCCGGACCCCGCTGACGCCTTCACCCTGACCCGGGCCCTCCAGCAGGTCCGCACCCTGCGCGACGCCCTCGGCCCGGACGCCGAACAGCAGCCGGAGAACCAGGAGCTCCTCGCGGGGCTCGCGTTCGTGGACGGCCTGCGCTGGCACAGCCCGTCCACCGCGGCCCGCTACGGCGACGGCCGGATGACCCCGGACCTGCTGCGCCGGATGGTCACCGCCCACACCGGTGCCACCCCCGACACCGCGGGCGATCCGGCGGCCGGCCCGACGGCCGAGCAGTACCGCGACTTCCTGCGGGCCGCGGCCGACCTGCGCTCCCAGGCCGGCCCCGACACCACGCTCGACGCCCTGCTGCCCCCGCCGCCGCCCGCGCTCCCGCCGACCACCCTGGTCTCGCAGGAGGACGTACGCGGCCTCGCCTACGCACCCACCGCACAGGTCACCTGGTCGCTCTCCAGCAGTCCGCTGCCGCTGTCCGAGCTGGGCCTGAGCCCCGAGGACACCGCCGAACTCGCCCGGCGCAGGCCCGACCTGGCCCCCGTCCACAGCCGCCCGGTGAGCACCGCCGAGGACGTCGACCTCCTCAGCAAGACCGCTCCGGGCCCCACGGACACCGTGCACGCGGACGGATCGGCCTTCCGGCGGCTGGACACGCCCGGTGGTGGCAACTGCCTCTTCCGGTCGCTGCTCGACAGCGCGCGCAGCCACCCGATACCGCCGGCCTGGGCCGCGCAGAACGTGGCCGGCCTGCGCCGCATGCTCAGCAACCGGATCACCGGGACCGAGCTGGGCGACGCCGTGGACATGGCGATCCCGGACCCGGTGTTCGCCGTGGTGGACGACCTGCGGATGCGCGCCACCGCCGGGGTGACCGACTCCGCCCAGCTCCAACGGATCAACCAGCGCTGGAACCGGACGGCCCGGGCGGTCGTCACCCAGGGCGACGCCGCCGCCTGGCAGCAGATCCTCCGTGACAGCGACTACCCGCAGCTCGCCTCCGTGGTGCCCACCCCGGCCGACGCCCGGCGGCTCGGTGCCAGGGGGCTCGTCGCCTCGGCCGCCGAGCTGTCCGCGCTGTGGGCGTCCCCGTTCGCCGACCTGCTCCCCGAGGCGCTGGCGCACACCCTCGACCTCGACCTGCGGCTCGTCCAGCCCGACCCGCAGTCGCCGGGGAACACCTTCGTCAACACGCTCAACCCGGGCGGCCCGGGCGGCACCCTCCACCTGGCGTACAACGGCTCCGACCACTTCGACGCCCTGGTCCCGGCCTCCGCCCCGCTCACCCCCGTGCCGGACGTCGACATCACGCAGAACCCCGAGACCACCGGCGACCCGGGCGGTACGTCCACCACCCCGGACCCGAAGACCACCACGGACCCGAAGACCACCGGCGACCCGGACGGCACGACGACCACCCAGGACCCGGACACCTCGACCACCACCGAGGACCCGCCCGGCTCCGACCCCCTCGGGGAGTGGCTGCGCAGCATGGGCGGGATCACCGATCTCGACGGCGCCGGCACCGAGACCCCCGACCGGGGTGACCCCGTCCCGCTGGAGACGCAGCTCGAACGGCACCGCCCGGCACGGCTGCTGACCGGTCCGGACGCCCGGCCGCCCGGCCCGGTGCCGTCCACCGTCACCTTCGAGGACGGCAGCCGGCTGCCCACGATCCTGATCAGCCCGGACTCCGACCCGGACGACGGCACGCCCGGCGGGCGGACCGACGGCACCACGCGGAGCCACCGGACCGGCCTCTTCACCGGCGTCGGCCGGACCACCCTGCGCTCGCCCGAGCAGGTGGCGGAGGAGATCCTCGGCAAGCTGCCGGCCAAGCTGCGCAGCCAGTTCGACGAGGCCGATCTCCTGCGGCTGCTGACCCATCAGCCCGGTGCCTTCACCGCCCCGCGCGGCGCGCGCTTCGTGGGACGCGAGAAGTCCGGCATCGGCCACGAGATGACCGTCGAGGCGATCCCGTACCACCGCTGGGAACGCTTCTCCGAGGTGGGCGGCGCGACCGTGCGGCTGGACACCATGCGCCGCGGTCAGGCGGGCACGGGCGGCGGACGCAGCGTCGGCTTCGGCCGGCGGATCGCGGGCGGGATCAGCATGGGCCCGCCGCTCAACTGGCTGCTGAAGCTGGGCTTCTCGCTCGGCTGGACCCGCAGGACCGACTACACCCAGGGCACCCAGGCGTTCAACCAGACCGAGTGGCGCAACTGGGAGGGCTCGCACCTCCACCTGGACGACGTGCACTACCGCGTGCGGGTGGACCGTGTCACGGAGGCACCGGTCACCCCCCGGCCGGACACCGGGCCCGGCGCCCCCGCCGGGCGGAGCGTCGTGCCCGCCGCCAAGCCGAACTGGCAGCGCACCCAGGTGCACAGCGCGGAGTTCGCGATGCGCGACGGGCTCAGCTGGCGCCTTCCGGACGACCTCACCGTGCCCCGTACGGGCCCCCGCCAGGCACCCGCGACGCTCACCTTCCCGGACGGGACCGAACCGCGGATGACCGACACCACCGGGCTGCACCTGGTGGACCCGCCGGAGGACACGGCCCTCGCCCTGTCCGGTGCCCGGCCCGGCAGTTCGGCCCACCGGACCCTGGTCTCCTACGTCCGGCCGGGGCGCCTCCTCGCGCTGTTCGGCCGGTTCGTGGGACCGGTCACCGGCCCCGAGCTGACCCGGGGCAGCGGACAGCACCCGCTCGGCCACCTGATCGTGGAGCGGTCCGTACCGAACCGGGCCACGCTCGTCGTCGAGTCCGTCAAGTCGGAGCTGCGCGAAATCACGCAGACCACCTACCAGAACGAGCGCGGCCACGTACGGGACACCCGCCTGGGTTTCCAGGTCACCGCCGGGCCCAACTACCAGCTCGCCGGCGTGGACACCGACGTACGCATCCAGGGCGGGCCGCTGGCCCGGGTGGACCTCTCCACCGGGCGCGGCCACTACCTCGGCGCCGACGCCGCCCGCAAGACCACCGCCCGGGTCCGCAACCAGCCGGTCGCGCTCTACCGGGTGGAGCGCACGCTGATGGTGCGCAAGCCCGGCGAACCGCCGTCGGCGGCCCGTCCGGTCCGGGTGGTCAGCCTGGACTGGATCGCCACCCAGGACGCCCGCCGCCTCGCCGGCTGGGACAGCCGCACGCCCGGCCGGACCGGTCCGCACCCGGACGCCGAGCCGCCGGTGCCCTGGTACCTCACCCGCGAGGACCCGGTCCACCTGAGCGGTCAGGTGCGCGCCGAGGGCTTCCGTCCCCACCGCCCGCAGGTCCAGCCGCAGCCGCAGCCGCAGCCGCAGCCGCAGCCGCAGGACCAGACTCCTCCGCAGCCCCAGACCCAGACCCAGACCCAGGATCAGACCCAGACCCAGGATCAGAACCAGACCCAGGACCAGACCCAGAGCCAGAACCAGGACCAGAGCCAGCCGCAGCCGCAGGCCACCCCGGCCACCCCGCAGGACCCCATGCGGGCCTTCGCCGACAGCGTGCTGGACACGCTGCACCAGTCGTACCCGTCGCTGTTCGTCCCCCCGCTCATGCTGCGGCACCCGCGACTGGCCAAGTTCTGGTACGGCGACGGGCGGATGCGGACCGCGCTGCACAACGACCGCCAGGTCCGCGAGGCGCTCAACCGGCCCAGCCTGGCCCAGAGCCTGGACGACCTGACCACCACCGGGGTCCCGGTCACCCTGACCGAGGACGGCAAGGTGCGCCGCGGCCACCACACGCTCATCCTCCGGGCCCGCCTGACCGACCGGCGGTTCGAGACCACCATGAACGAACGCTCGCTGCGCAACGCGGTGGTCGGCACCGAGGTGTCCGGCCAGGGGCAGCAGGCCGCCATCACCCTCTCCGGCGGTGTGGAGCTCGGCATCTCACCGCGCGACCACGACAAGGTGTCCGACGTCGGACTGCCCCGCCAGACCGGGAGCGTCACGATCGGGGCCCGGCACGCCCGGACCGACCAGAAGGCCACCCGGAGCACGGTCGCGGTCACCCACGACCACCTGATGTTCCAGAACGGCAGCGACCTCTACAGCTACCAGGTGGAGCTCGGGGCCACCTTCGAGGGCCACCGCCGCCCGCGCGGCTGGGCGCGGCTCGCCTCGGTGGGCCTGCTGGGCGCGGGCGTCTTCGTCAGCAAGGTCGCGGAACGCCCCCTGTTCAGCCGGGGCAACGAGACGGTGGGCCGGGTCGAGCTCGCCGTCCCGGCCGCGCACGGCTCCGAGCGCCACGCCCCCGTCGACCCGCCGGCGACCGGGGCGGCCCCGGTGACCGCACCCCCGCCGCGCCAGCTCTCCTCGACCGAGGCGGACCAGCTCCTCGACGGCGTCCGTCCGCTGCCGCGGACCGGGTCAGCCGACCGCCGGCTCACCGAGAAGCTGCTGAGCTCCCCGCACGTGGTGCTCAGCACCGAGGGCGGCCCGCAGCGCCAGCAGCTCACCCAGGACACCGCCGACCGCGCCTCCGGCACCTCCTGGCACGTCAGCGCGCCCGGCGCCCCGGTGCGCACCGCGCTGCGCCGGGCGATGGCGAACCTCAGCGTGGCCGGACAACTCGGCCAGTACCTGGGCCCGTTCGGTTCGCGCATCACCGGTCTCAACGGTGCGGGGCCCTTCCGCACGCACTACCTCAAGGCGGCGATCCGCGGCGAGCTGAGCAACTTCCGGGTCAAGAGCGATCCGAAGGCGGCCAGCCTCGAAGTCACCGTCGGCAACGAGCACCGCATCAACGGCAGCGCGAGCACCGTCTCGCGCACCACCCTCGGCCTCCAGGGCGCCGACATGCCGTTGCAGCAGGCCCCCGGGAGTTCGGCGGTCGTCGGCTCCTACTCGACCGCCATGCAGTACGCCTGGGGCAAGGGCCGCAGCGTCGCGCAGACCGTCACCCGGGGACGCAACACCACCGTCAGCTTCTCCGGGCGGATGTACCTGGTGGTCGCCGACACCGCCGAGACCGTCGCGGTACGCGACCGCTGGACGGCCGCGATGGGCACGATCGGCACCCGGGCGGGCGCCCGCATCAGCTCCCTGGCCGGACGGGTCTCCGAGGGGCTCGGCAACAGCCTCGCCCCCCGCCGTGCCGCCGCCGCGCTCCAGCGCATCCGCGACGCGGTGATGTTCCACCTCCCGATGCAGGACGTCATCGAGGCGGGGCTCGCCCCGGACGGCCTGAGCACCACCACCCCGCGCAATCTCGGCGGCGGGTACCGGCTGCCCCCCTACCTCCGCAGCCGCCGGTTCCCCAGCCACCCCAGCGGCCAGCTCGACGCCGGCCAGGCGGCGCGGCAGCTGATGCGGCAGCTGGAGCGGGCCGGAGTGCCCTCCCACGACCGCGAACAGGTCCTCCAGAGGCTCTCCCCGGACTTCCTCGCCGCCCACCTGCACGAGCTGACGACCGACGGGATGACCCTCCCGGTCCGCTACCGGACCTGGACCAGCCCGTTCCACCTGCCGGTCGGCGGCAGCCCCGGGCAGATGAAGTTCACGCTCACCCCGGTCACCACCACCGTGGAGAGGCTGCGCACCGGCTACGAGCTGGAGGACTACCGCACCACCGCACGCGACGACGCCGACGGCACCTCGCAGGACCGCGGCGCCGACCTGACGCTCAGCGCCGGTGAACGCGCGGCGGACAGCGGCATCCTGGTCGCCAACCCCTCGCTCCAGGGCACCGCGGCCAAGCAGCGGTCGAGCGGCCGGACCCAGACCTCCGGCACCACCGCGATGCCGAACATCGCCACCACCCAGGCGCACGCCGAGATCGTCACCAGCTACACCCTCACCGTCACCATGACGGACGCGACCGGTGACCGGCTCACCCCCTCGGTCACCGCGGTACCCGTCGGCACCCTCCACGAGGTCCTCCCGGCGAGCCTGCTCACCCCGGACGGCCCCGGCTCCGACGGCGCGCTCACCGAGCAGGACGTCAAGGCCCCCGAGCGCGCGGTGCGGATGCTGACGGCCGAGCAGTCCCGGCCGGACGGCATCGCGGCCTGGCGCACGTCCGGCGGGAACACCACCGGCAGCCCCGATCCGGACATCCTGCCCTTCGACGACCAGATCGGTTCCGGCATCCTCGCCGTGGACATCCGCGGCGCCGCCAACGTGCAGGACGCCCTGACCCTGGCGACCGCCCGCGCCGACGGCCTCGGCGACGGCGACCTCGGATCGCGCCACACCGGCGCGGTCCTCCACGGACGGGTCCGCACCGCCCGCCTCACCCCGCTCACCGGCCTCGGCACCGCCCCCGCCCAGGCCCAGCAGGAGGCCACCACACAGGTCGGCCTGACGTCCGGCTTCCGCGAGGCGCTCGGCGCGAACGGCACCTCGCTGCCCACCCAGGCCTCCACGCACCTCTTCGGCCAGTCGCACACCGCCGACTCCCGCCTCTACGCGCGCATGCACCGCAAGGGCGCCCGGCTGCTCGCCGTGGAGAACAAGCCGCGCATGGAGGCCATGCAGCGGTCGAAGACCTCGGACGCGCTGGACGCCGGCATCACCGACAACGTCGAGGGCGCGGCGGGCACCGCGCCGCTGGCGGGCAACAGCAACGCGGGTGTCACCAACCCCGGCGCCACCGTCCCGATCGCCGGCACGAACGACGGCACCACGCTCCGGGGCACCGCGGACACCACCCTCGGCACCCACGTCAAGGTCGTCACCGACCGGAGCATGCTCTTCGCGGTCCCGGTGAGCTGGCTGTCGGTCTCCGAGGTCCACCACCGGGTCACCGACAGCCGGCCGATGTACGCGCTCGGAAAGGCCGAGCGCGGTCCCCGCGCGGCCGAGGCCGAGACCACCGCACTGGTCTGGCTCCGCGAGGACATCGCGCGTGACTACGGCCTCCTGGACGACTCCACGCTCACCGACGACGTCCTCGCGGCCTGGGACGACCAGGCCAAGGCCGCGGCCGACCTCGCCACGGCCGAGAAGGGCTACTACGACGCACGGGCGCGGTCCCGGGAGACCTGGCTCGGCCTGAGCGACGACGAGCGCACCGCCCTGGGCCCCGACGGCTCCGGCACGGCGGTGACGCCCTCCCCGGCCGTCACCGCCTGGCAGGCCGCCCGCGACGAGGTGAACCGCTGGGAGCAGCGCACCGACAGCGCCGCCACGGACCACCACCGGCTCCAGCTCGCCGCCTCCCGCCTCACCGCCCACCACCAGGGCTCGGCCGCGGTCCCGGTGAAGGACGCCCCGCAGGAGTACACCGCTCCCGACTGGCCCTCCGAGGCGCCCGCGCCGTACACCGTCACCGACGCCACCGACACCGCCCCGCGCACCCTCACCTCCCCGGACGGCGCCACGGTGCGCGAGGTGCACGCCGTGCCGCACGACGGCGCCTCGTTCTTCCACGCGCTGCTCGCCGCGGCCCAGGACCGGGGCCGGCTGCCCCACCTGCTCGGCACCGACCTGGCCGACCGGTTCGCGGCGGACCCCGGCGGCCCGGCGGTCACCGCCGAGGCGGTCGCGGCCGCCCGCGACCGCCTGGCGTGGGCGCTGGGGCAGGACGGCAACGAGGACCTCCTCGACTCCCTCGCCCTCGACATCGCCGACACCTTCACCCAGGCCGAGATCGACGGCGCCGGCATCCGCCTGACGGCGGCCCAGCAGGCCGAGTTCGACGCCTTCGGACGACTCCCGGTGACCGTCTGGCCGACCCCGGAGCAGCGGATCGCCCTGGCCGGAGCGGCACTCTCCCGCCCGTTCGCGAGCGAACCGCGCCCGGACACCGACGGCGAACCGGCCCCGCCCGAGCGCCGGGCCGGCGACCACGGCGGCGCCGACCTGCTGCCCGCCCTGGCCGCACGGGTCCTCGGCACCCCGCTCACGGTCGTCACCGGTGAGGGCCGCGACCAGCTCTTCCTCCCGCACGGCGCCGACCCGGCGGCCGTCGACCCGGCGGCCGACCCCGTCCTCTTCGCCGAGGGCGGCTTCTTCCACGCAGCCCTCCCGGCCGGCACCGCGGCACCCGTCACCGCGCCGCTGCCCGCGCCGGCGAGCGGGCCGGCCCCGGACACGGACACGTCGGGAAAGCCGTCCCCGCACCGCAACCACGAGACCGCGCCCTGGCTGCCCCCGGCGGACGCCACCGGTCCGCGCTTCCGGCTGGACCGGAACGGCGTCCTCACCGCCCCCGACGGCGCCACCTACACCCAGGGCACCCCCTCCGGACGCGGCAACGGCTTCTTCGGCGCGCTCTCCACCGCCCTGAACCAGGCGGCGGCCCTGCCCGGGACGGACCGCCACGAGGCGTCGCGGCTGCGGCGGCGCGCCGGCGCGCCGCCCGCCCAGCTGATGCGCCTGAACGGCCTGCCCGGCGACCCCGGCGCGCGCGACTCCCTCTTCTCCCCGCCGCCGATGAACACCCGTGCGGGAAGGCCGAGTCCGAGCCCCGAGGCCCGGGAGGGCCATCTGCGCCGCCATCTCACCACCGCTCCGTGGGGACCCGGCGCCGACCGTGCCGTCGCCGAGTGGGCCGCCGCGGCCACCGGCACCGCCGTCACCCTGATCGAGGAGAACGGCACCTTCCACACCTATCCGGGCCCCAGCTCCGACAGCCCCGAGCTCCGGCTGCGCCGCCGCGGCGGCGACTTCGTCGCCCTGCTTCCCCGCACCCCTGCCCCCGAGCCGAAGACCTCGCAGCCGCCGGTCAAGGCCGAGGAGGAGGCGTTCGAGCTGAGCACGCTGTCCGGCGCCGACCGGGAGGCCGAGGCGCTCGCACGGTTCCGTTTCACCGACGAGCCCGACGCCGACGCGCTGGCGCAGTTCCGGTTCACCGACGACACCACCGGTCCCGACAGCGGCGAGAGCGACGACGCCGAGGACAGCGACGACAGCGACGACGAGGACGCCGGCCCGCAGACCACCCACCAGGACTGGCTCGACGCCCTCTTCGGCCCCGCGGCCCGGGACGAGTACGCACCCGAGATGCTCGTCGGCACGGCCCTGTCCCTGCGCGAGCTCGCCCGGAACCACCTCCAGACCTCCTCCGTGGCCGGGGGCGACCCGCTCCGCGATCTGGCGGCACGGGTGCTGGGACTCCCCCCGGGCACCGCGGTGAACGAGCGGCACCTGCTGCTCCTCGGATCCGTCGCCCTCAGCGCGTCACCGGCGCAACTGCGCGACGAGGCCGCCCTCTCCGCCTACCTGACCAGCCACGACGCGGCCCTCGGCCGGGGCACCCGGTTCAGGTCCGGACCCTCCACCGGACGGAACTGGACCGGCACCGGGACCGAGGTGCCGCCCCTGGACTCGTACGCCGTGGAGAGCACGGACGGCCGGCTCAGCAGGTGGCCCGCGCCGTGGCCGGCCGCCTACACGGTCCTCGCCCAGGCGGACGCCGACTCCGTCCAGCTGAACACGCCGCGCGGCACGCTCACCCTGGACGACCCCGCGGAGCTCGCCCGGATCATCGCGCGGGACCCGGCGCGCCCCGCCGGCGCCGACGTCGTGCTGGTCGTCCCGTACGGCGACATCGCCTCCCTCGCCCAGCACGTCGCCGACCTCACCGGATCCCGGGTCTGGTACTCGGAGCACGGCCCCCGCCCGTCCACCGACTGGCGCAGCGGCACCGACAACGTCACGCTGGGGCCGCTCGGCCCGGGCGACGACATCGGCCGGGTCTGGACCTCCGCCCGGCCGGACTCCGACGACAGCGACAGCGAGAGCGAGAGCGACGGGGACGTCGCGGACATCCTCGGCATGTACGGCAGCACCCCCGGCCACCCGGAGGGCATCGAAGCGCGCCGCGCCGACCCGCTGACCACGACGGCGTACGGCGTCGTGAACGGCCGCGACACCGAGGTGGTCTTCCGCAGGCCCGGCGGGATCCGGGGCAGCTGGCAGACCCCGCGGGCCCTCACCGGCACCGAGGACGCGCCCGAACTGGCCATGTCCGTGCAGGACTACCACGAGACGCTCCTCACCGAGCGGCCCGTGCTGCGGATCTCCTCGGACCGCACGCTCGCCGTCGAGAACGGCATGTACGGGCAGCAGGTCTTCGCGACCGAGGAGGCCGTCGCCCACGCCTCGGTCAAGCTGGCGCGCGCGGGCGCCGCGGTGCGCCTGACGGTCGACCGGGACCTGAGCGTCATCCTGCCCCTCCCCGACGGCGGCAGCAGGCAGCTGTTCCTGGTGACCCCCGACTTCCTGACCGACTCCGGCCGTTCCACCGAGGAGATCTGCCGGGACTTCGCCGACATGCTCGCCCAGAACTCCCGCACCTCGCACATGGTCTTCCGCGGCCCCGGGGGCGGCCCGGCGGTCACCGCGCCGGTCAACGCCTCCGACGGGGCCGAGGTGACCGGCACCCACCACCTCGCCGACGCGCTGGGCCACCTCGCGGACGGCGACCTGCCCGCGGACTCGGCGGACCCGCAGTGGGCGGCCGGCCTGGTCCGCGGGGACGACCGCCCCACCGGCGGCGACGGCGGCCCGCTGCCCGGCCGCGCCTACGGCAGCGCGCTGAGCCTCGCCGAGGAGGACGACCCGCGGCGCGAGGCCCTCTCCTACGCGGCCGGCCGCATCGGGATCAACGAGCACGCGTGGGCCGACATCGGCGAGGGCTACGTCGTGCAGTCCGTCGCGGCCACCGGCGAGCACGGCCAGCCCAGCCTGGAGCACAACTACGCCAAACCACAGGTGGGTGCCGGCGGCGCGCACTTCGGCTACCACTTCGTGACCGTCGTCCTGGCCAGCGAGGACGGCAGCCACCAGATCTCGCTGGAGAACCACGCACGCGCCTCCCAGCGCAACCACCGGCACCGCAGGGCGGTCCAGGCGAACCTGCGCAACCACGACCTGGCGGAACTGCGGGAGACGGCCGCACGGCTGGGCCGGGAGCTGGAGGGACAGCCGCAGGACAGCACGGACAAGGCCCTCGTGGAGCTGCGCGGCTACCGCGACCTGACCCTGGCCCTGATCAGGGCCAAGCAGGCGCAGACGGAGATGCACGCGGCCCCCGCGGGCTCCCCCGAGCGCGCCGCCGCCGAGCGGACGCTGGAGGGTGCCACCCGCGCCGCCGCGGCACGCATCGGGCAGCTCGAACCGGTCATCGCGGGGAAGCACCAGTGGTACATGCGGATGTACTCGCAGCGCCCCGGCGAGTCCGCGCACGACACCAACGCGGAACTGCTGACCGAGACGCCCGCCGCCGAGGCCAACCCGCTCACCGCCGTGGTGATCCGCGGCCAGCAGGCGCAGCCGATGGCGATCACCTTCGACAAGGGCGTCCAGCAGACGCCCGACAGCGCGACGCCCTCGCTGCGCTACCTGGCCACGGTGGTGGCCAGGACGGCGCTCTGGAACCGGTCCAACGGCCTGCCGCTGCCGGACGTCCAGGTCACCGGCCGGCGCAGCGCACGCCTCGTCGGCCGGGACATCGCGAAGGTGCGGGCCGACGCCGTCGCCGCCTCGTTCCGGCAGGAACTCGACGCGGCGCTCGCACGCCTCCAGGAGGGCACACCGCAGCCTCACCTCACCGCCGACCGCCTCACCGTCGAGCCGGTCTCGGTGCGCGACCGCCGGACCTCCTCCGGCGACCCGGTCTCCTCCACCGTCACCCTCACCGTCGACGACCACCGGGGAGGGCTGCGGCACGTCTCCCTCCGCGGTCCGCAGCGGAGCTCCCAGCCGGGCGGCCTGCCCGGCGGCTCGCGCGACGACGGTCTCGACCCGGTCGTGGAGCAGTGGCCGATCGGCCGCCCGGTCACGCTCATGCGCCCGCGCTTCGGCGGTGTCGACCCGGCCTCCGCGGTGCCCGTCACCGAGGTGCCCGCTGCCACCGGCACCGCCGTGGCCGACCCGCCTCCCGGGACCGACCCCGGCAAGGGCAAGGGCAAGGACCCGGTCCGCACGGACGGCGACGACGCCCCCGCCGCCACCGGACCGCGGCCCGAACGGTGGTACCCGTACACGCGTTCCGCCGAGTCCCGCGCGGAGCCCTTCTCCTACGAGGTCGCCGACACCGGGCACATCAGGCTGCCCGACGGGCTGGAGATCCCGCCGGACGGCTGGACGCGGTTCGGCCACGACTTCGTCCACCCGGAGACCGGCGCCCTCCTGCGCGGCGACAGCGGCTGGATCGGCCGCGTCGCCAACATGGACACCCTCGCCCCCGTCCTGGACGACCTCGACCAGGACGCCGCGCCCCACCGGATCGTGGCCGACTCCACGGCCCTCTACCTGGTCCCCGAGGGCGACGGCGACACCGCCCTGCGCGTGCCGCTGCGCGAGACCGGCTCCGGTGCGCCGCGCGCCCGCCTCGACGACCGCCCGCGCACCGTCGTGCGATCCGCCTTCGACGTACGCCGGTTCACCCACGACGGCGAGACCGTCACCGACCTGACCGTGCGGCTCGCCGTCCGCGAGGGCGACACCGACACCGACGCCGTCATGGCACGGGTGCTCCAGGGCGTGGAGACGTTCTACAACGCGCCGGGGCACCGCCTGCCCAACGGCGACCGGCTGCACGTCACGGTCGAAGCGGTGCCGTCCGACGGGGACCCGCACCTCACGGTCGACCTCGTCGGCCGCGACCAGCCGATGAACCACCGGGCCTGGTGGGCCGACGCCGACCCGGTGGAGTTCGCCCACGAACTGGCGCACCAGCTCTTCCTGCGCGACGAGGCACGCGACGCGGCCAACCCCGGCCGGCTCCACGCGCCCGGCAGCCTGCTGGGCCCGTTCCGCGAGCAGGCCCCCGACGGCCTCGCGCAGAGCGGCCTGCGCCCGCGCCACCTCCACCTGTGGGCCGCGGTCACCGGGGAGATCACCCCGCACACCCCTCCGGAGGGCACCGGCTGGGCCGACGCCAGGACGGGCGCCACGCCGGAACTGCGCGAGCCGGCGTGGGTCGACCCGGTGTCGCTCCCCGCCCCCTCCCCGCAGACCGGTCCGGACGGCTCCGTGCCGCCCGCCCTTCCCGCCGGCGAATCCCTGCCCACCCTGGAGGAGGAGTCCGACGAGTCGGACTCCGACGACGACGAACCCCGCCCCTGGGCCGACCAGGGCTGGCTGAACCTGCTGTTCGGCCCTCTGCTGAGCGTCGTTCCGCCCGAGCGGCTCCGGGAGACCTCCGAGGCGCTCCACGACCTCGTCTCGGAGGAGGCGGGCCACCACCCGACCCCGCAGCGGTTGCGCGACGGGCTGGTCCGCGTCACCCGCCAGGTCCTGCACATGGGGAACGGGGCCAGGCCGGACACCGCGGACTTCCGGCTGCTCGGGTCGCTGGCGCTCGACGCCTCCTCGGACGACCTCGCGAGCACCGAGGACCTCGCCGTGTACTTCGTCGACCGGCAGATCGAGACCGGACGCGGGGCGCTCGACGACGGCACACTGATGCGGAACGGCGAAGGGGCGCCCGTCGGACGCGACTTCACCGGATCCCGGGGGCCCGCCCCCGAGACGGAGTCGTACGCCGTGCAGGGCCGCGGCCGGGTCATCCAGCGGCACGCCCCGTGGCAGAACCCCTACCTGGTCGTCGCCGAGGAGACCGCCCGCGGCATCGAGATCGCCCTGCCGGGACGCACCTTCCTGGCGGACGGTCCGGAGGAGCTGGCCAGGCTCATCTCCTACGACTCCGGCCGCCCCCGCGGCGCGGACATCGTCCTGGCGCTCCCCCCGCAGTACGCCTCGACGGTCGCGACCCTGGTCACCGGGACGACCGGCCGCCGCGTGTGGCACCCCGAGGCGCCGGTCCGGCTGGCCACCCATCCGACCGCCGGGACCCGCCACCTCATGCTCGACCTGAACGGCGGCAACACCGGAGCCGGCTGGGCCTCGGCCGATCCGCAGGCGGACGACGGCCTGCCCGGCGCGCGCGACCTCAGCAGCGACTCGGACTCCGACGGCGGATACGGTCCGGACAGCGACGACGGGGCCTCCAGCAGCGACGGCGACGCGGAGTTCGACCGGATCGCCGACCAGTTCGTCCTGGAACGCCAGATCGAGGCGCGCCGCCCCCGGCCGCTGACGACCCGCGACTACGGCGTCATCGACCGGCGCGGCACCGGCGTCCTGTTCACCCCGCCGCTGCCGCGCTCGGTCGGCGAGGTGGCCACCGGGGACGGCACCGATCCGCTGATCCTTCCGCGCCAGGACCGGGAGAGCGTCCTGATGGCGGACCGGCCGCCGCTGCACATCTCCGAGGACCGCACGCTGGCGATCCTCGCGGGCGGCGACGGCACGACCGGCCGCAGCCGGCAGGCGTACGCCACCCGTGCGGCGATCGAGCGATCGTCGGCGCGCCTGGCCGCCGCCGGGGCCGGGGTACGGCTGCGGGCCGACGAGCAGGTGGGCGTGCTGCTGCCCAAGGAGGACGGTTCGTACGGCGAGCCGCTCTTCCGGGTCGAGCCGGAGTTCCTGACGGCGTCCGGCGCTTCGGAGCACGCCTTCACCCGGGACTTCGCCCAGATGGTGGCCGGCGCGACCCCCGCGCCGCTGTCCCACATCGCCTTCAGGGGACCCAGGGGCGGCGTCGCCACGGCCCCGGTGAACGGGATGCACGGCCGGGAGGTCACCGGCACCCACCACCTCGCGCAGGCCCTGACGGAGCTCGCCGAGGGCACCGGCGACCAGACGGGCGTCAGCCCCCGCTGGGCGGCCCGCCGGACGGCCCGGGACGGGCGCTTCACCGGAGGCGTGGTGGGCGCCCCCACACCCGGGGAGCGCTACGGAAACGCCCTGAGCTACGAGCCCCAGGACAACCCGGCCCGCACCCGGCTGGCCGCCGCCGCGCGCCGCATCGGCGTCAACGAGTACGCCTGGGCCGGGGTCGGCGAGGGCTACCTGATCCAGTCGGTCAGCACGACGAACCAGGGCGGCGCCCAGCTGTTCACCCACAACCACGCCAAGCCCGGCGACCCGGTGGGCCCGCACGCCCCGTACCACTTCGCCCAGGTGGTGCTGGCGGCCGAGGACGGAACCCACCAGATCACGCTGGAGAACGAGACCCACTCCCGGAGCGAGATCTCCTCGGAGGCACTCGACGACGTCATCGACGAGAACCTCGACCGCTACGGCGAGGACGAACTCACCGCGCTGGCCGCCGGGACCGAGCGGCGGCTCGCCGGACTGCGGCGCGACGGCGCCGACCCGGCGGAGATCTCCCGCGCCGAGGGGTTCGCCTCCGTGGCCAGGGCCCTCGTCGACATCCACCAGGCCGAGCAGCTGCCCTGGTACTTCGACGAGGACCGCCCCGAACACGCGCTGGCGCTGCGCGAGGTGGACGGGGCGCGCTCCCGCGCCAAGGAACTGATCCGGGCCGCCGCGCCGGTGATGGAGAACAAGGACCTCTGGTTCTTCCGGGCGTACAGCAGGCGCCCGGGCGAGACCGCGCACGAGGCCAACGCGGCGCTGCTGTCCGAGCAGGCACCCGCCGTGTCCAACCCCCTGACCACGGTGGTGCTGCACGGCCACGCGCCGCGTCTGCACCAGCGGACGATCCACTTCGACGAGAAGCGGCACGACGTGCCCGCCGACGCGGCCGGCACCATCGCCGGACTCGCCCTGTCGCTGGCCCGCGCGGGGCTGTGGAACCGGGCGCACGGCCTGCCGATGCCGTCCGTCACCGTCACCGGGCACGGCAACCGCTCGCAGGCCAGCGCGGGGGCGCGGGCCGACTCCGTCGCCCGGGCGCTCGGCGTCGAACTGACCCGCGTCCTCGGCACGCTCCAGACCGGGACCGGCGGACCGCGCGTGGACGTGCGGGACTTCGGCCTCACCAAGGACGCGAAGCGGGTGCGCGGCGGCACCGCCCCGGCCCAGGGCCGTGTGGTGACGATCGACATCGACGACCACCGCCTGGTCACCCCCACGCCGTCCGGCCTCACCACGCCGACCGGGGAGCCGGCCCGCTCCGCCGAGCCCGTGACGGCGCGGCCGACGGCCGAACCCGGGCCCACCACCCGGCCCGCGCCCGAGCCCGAGCCCACGACCCGCCCCGAGCGCGGGACCGGGACGGACGCCGAGCCGGCGTTCCTCCGGTCCACCAGCCCCGCGTCCGCGGCCGGCAGCAGGCGCGCCAGGTCCCGGACCCCGGGGCGTTCCGCGCAGCCCAGCCCCGAGCGCAGGAACGACGACGCGCCGCCGTGGGTCCTGGCGCGCATCCGCTACGCCGAGGAGTCGGTCGCCTTCGACAAGCGGCTGGGGGAGTACCTGGCCGGGAACGAGGCGGTGACCGCCGAGTACCGCAAGATGGCGAGCGCGGCCTGGGCGGCGGCCCGCCGCGAGTACCCGCGCGCCCTGGCGACGTTCGGCGACACCAGCAAGGCCAAGGCGGGCGTCGTCGGGAAGTCCCGCGAGGCCCTCCAGCGGGTGATCCGCAGCGGAAACCTGCGCGAGCTCGTGGCCCTGCTGTACGAGGGGATCTCCAGCGACCTCGTCCCCGAGATGCTCGGCGGCGCGGAGGAGCAGCACCCGGTGATCGCCGCGGAGCGGCCCAGCCGGCGGCAGCTGGAGGCCTACACCGAGTTCATGCGGCGCGCCCTGGAGATCTCGGCCTCGGACATGCCCGCCGCCCAGAAGGAGGCCGAGGTCGCTGAGCTCCAGCGCTCGGTGCTGACCCCGGCGCACCCGGACACCGCGCACCCGCCGTTGAGCGAGGCGGAGCGGCGCTTCGCGGTCAACGAGGCGGGGCTGACCTGGATGCCGGCGACCGCGGTGTACGACATCCCGATGAGCGAGGCCTTCCAGGGCGTCTCCGAGGACTCGGGCGGCCTGGTCGCGACCGGCACCGCCGGATCCACGTACCGCTTCATGCTGCACGCCGCCCGGATGCGGGAGCGCTGGGGCGTCGATCTGGACCTCGGTCTCATCAGGGCCGGGATGCTGGCCATCTCGCTCACGGTCGGCCACCACACCGCCCACGAGGTGATGCGCGGTGCCCAGCTGGCCCTGGACGACGTGGACGGTCACGACACGGCCCTGGACTACGCGGACAACTGGGGCCGGTACTGGCACGTCCACCCCTTCTCCGAGCAGGAGCTGCGGGAGAACGTCGCGCGGGAGGGGCTGTTCCCCGACGAGCACGCCCAGGCCCTGCTCGACGGGTCCGCCCCGCGGCCCCTCGCGGACACCGGCACCCGGTCGGGCGGAGCGGACACCGGTTCCGCGCTGCCGCACCGTCCGGCACCGCGGCCGGACCGCCCGCTGCCGCAGACGGCGCAGCCCGAGCGGACGGTCCTGACGGAGCAGCAGCCCGCCGCGCCCACCACCGTCCCGTCCGCCGACCGCACCACCGGGACCGAGACCGCGGCCCGGAACGGCGACGCGGATCTCGCCGCCGCCTGGGGCGCCCACGCGCGTGATCTGGCGGCGCTGGAGCGGACCGCCGCCGAGGCCGCGGCGGCGCAGCGGGACGGTGGCGACACGACGCCGACCGGGAGTGCCTGGGCCCGGGTGGCCGAGGCACGCGCCCGGCTGGAGGCGGCCGAACGCGGCCTGTCGGCCCTGGGCGTCGCCCCGGAGGCCCTGGGCGCGGCGAGGAGCGCCGACGCCGAGGCGGGCGAAGCTTCCCCGGTCGTCCCGCGGGACGCGGACCAGCGCGGCTGGATCGCCGGACAGCTGACCGAGGGCGATCTGCCGCCCGCCCCGCCGCGTCCCGCCGAGGGCGAGACCGTCGGCCTGGACGAGCTGGACGCCCTCGGCATCACGCTCTCCCAGGGACAGCGCACCGAGATGGCGCTGCGCGGCGACGGCCGGCTGCCCGCGAGCGAACTGGCGCCGGTGGACCTGCTCCGCGTGCGGATGACACGCCCCGACACCTGGTCGGACAGCATGGACCTGGCCGCGGCCCGGGCCGCACGGCGGCTCTGGGCGCAGGAGTACGCCGGCTTCGCGTCCGCGGCACCCGACGGCACGGCCGAGGCCGACACCACCCGCGCCTGGGCCGCCGCCGTCTCCCTGGTGCTCCCGGCGGAGCCGCACCCGGTGCTCACCGACTCCCGCTACGCCGCCGACGGCTTCCGCGACGCGGTGCGCCGGGTCGCGGACCACCTGCTGGGCGGTCCGGCCGGCACCGGGGCACCGGCCGGTGCCGCGGAGCTGGCCGACACCCTCCGCACCGGGCTGGGACTCCCGCAGCGCTGGACCCCGCCGGCCACGGCACCGGACACCGAGGACGGCGCCGCTGCGGCCACCGCTCCCGCGACGCAGTCCGGGACCGGCGCGGACATGCCCGGGTTCGACCTGTCGATGCTGGACCAGATGGACCTCGACACCCTCGACCCGGGCGACTTCGACATGACCGGCCCGGACTTCCCCGACCTGGACCTGACCGGTCTGGACATGACCGCTCTCGACTTCTCCGCCTTCGACACGGCCGACCTGGACATGACCGCGCCGACCACGGCCGACGGACAGCCGGTGTTCGCTGCACCGGCGGCGGCCGCGTCGGCCGGGCCGCTCGCCGCGCTTCCCCGGCTGAGCCTCGTGACGTTCGACCAGGGCGGGACGAGCCCCTCGGCCGGCGCACGCGAGGACATGGAGCGGCTGGCGTTCCGGCTGGCGCAGGCCGGTCTGCGCAACCGGCGCGCGCGGGTACCGCTGCCCCGGGCCGACCTCGCCGGCTTCGGAGCCGACGCGCGCGGGGCCGGGACCGCACAGGAGCGGGAGCAGGCCGCCCGCGAGCGGGGCGAACAGCGCGCACGGGCCGCCCACGAGCTGTTCGTCCAGCTGCTGGAGCAGTCGCTGACCACCCTTCAGCGGAACCAGCCCGCGGGACGGCCCCGGCTGACCGCGCAGGACTTCACGGTCACCTCGCGCGGCCGGGCACGGGTGCCCGCCCAGGGCGCCACCCTGGGGCCGTCCGAGACGGTGAGCTCCGCGGACCTGGGTCGGCAGGCCACGATCACCCTCACCTCACCGGGGCACGCGGCGGCCGTCGAGATCCTCGACGCGCTCCGCCGCAAGGACCCGGCCCTGCGCGCCGGGCCGTTCGACGCCGACGCCTCGGCCCGGCGGATCCTCCGCCTGGCACCGCACGTGCTCGTCGACCCGGAGATGCGCAAGGACTTCTTCCGGACGGTCGAGCGGGCCGCGGCGGCCGGGCGGGCGTCCGGCCCCGCCGCGCTGACCGCGTTCCACCTGGAGGAGGAGGGCGTACTGGCGACGGACCGGACCAGGTACGTCTCCGCGGGCGGGGCCACCGTGCCGGGACTCAACTGGACCGGCGCCGAGACCGCCGAGATGGACGGCTTCTTCGTCGACCACCTCGCCCCCGGTCCCGACGGCACCTTCCTGCCCACCGGGATGTCCGACTTCTCCCCGTGGCCGTGGGACGTGACCCCGTACGCCGTCCTCGCCGACGGAAGTCACGAGGGTGTGACGGCGCTGCTCCCCGACGGGACCACTCGGGAGCTCGACGCCGACGACCTCGCCGAGCTGGTCGCGGCCGACCTGGCACGGCACGGGCTGCCGGCCACCACCCCGATCGTGCTCGCGGTGCCCTTCGCCGGAGACCGGTACCTGGAGCTCCCGAGGAAGGTGGCGGAGCGCACCGGCCACACGGTCTGGGCGCACAGCGGCCTGGCACGGCGTCACCCCGACGCGGCCGGGGCCGGCACCGTCGCCGTCATCCGGCGGGAGGGCCTGCCCCACGGCTCGTGGGTCCCGGTCCGGCCCGGCCTGGCGCCCGACACCGACGACGGCGCTCCCGCCTGGCACCGCGACGTCCTGACCCAGCCCATCGTCAGCGCGGTCACCGGGCGGCAGACCGGCCGCAGCCTCCACGAGCCCGGCGAACTCGCCGGGTCCCGCGAGGACAACTTCAGCCGCCTGGACGAGATGACGCAGTACGTCCACTACAACCCGGCCACGGACACCTACTCCGCCAAACTCCCGCTGCAGGACCCCGGTCCGAAGGACAAGGCGTACCACCTGGCGGGCCACGGCACGCCGGGCCACCTGATGATGCCGCTGGCCGGCGGCGGATCCCGGACGGCGGGCCGCCGGGAGGCGGGGGAGTGGCTGCGGCGGCGCAAGAGCCTGTCGAGCCTGCCCCGGGACCACTGGATCGACATGGTGGTCTGCTACTCCTCCGCTCCGCAGGACGGCGCGGCACAGGACCTCGGACAGGTGGGCCACTCCTTCCCCGTGCCGTTCGCCGCCGACCCCCTCGCGGACGACGCGATGTCTCTCGGCCAGCACCTGGCGAACACGACGCGGCGCACCGTGCGGCTGTCCTACGCCCTGCAGGGGGCCCACCACCACCAGGACGACCCCGTGCGGGTGCTGTTCACGGACGCGCAGGGCCGCCGGTGGTGGTGGGACACCAACCGCCCGGAGCCCGACGACGCCGAACTGGACCGGCTGGCCGGGACGGCCGGTCTCGGGACCGACCCGTCGCCCCGGAACCGGGCCGAGACGCTGCGGCTGGTACGGGCGCTGCGGCTGCTCCTCGGACACGACGTCGAGGACGCTCCCGACTACACGGACCTGGTCCGCGGCGCCGGGGCGCTCGACGCCATGTGGCACGCCGATCCCGATCTCGGTGCGACCGGCCCGTTCTCGGCGGAGCTGCTGCGCCGGGTGGTCGCCGCGCACCCCGAGGGGGCGTCCGGCGCCGACGCCGCCGCCACCCGCCGGGTGCTCGCCGCCGCGGTGCGGGAGGGGCAGATCGGCTTCGCCGCGCCCGTGAGCGGCTTCGTGGACCTGCCGGGGCTGCGCACGGCCGCAGGGTGGCTCCAGGACACCGACTCGGCCGGCCGGGCGGCCGTGGAGGCGCTGGGCCTCTCCGGCCCCGACGCGGTGGGTGCCGACGAGCGGGCACGGATGTTCTGGGCGCGGGTCAAGGCCGGCGAGACACTGGCCGCGGCCGGTCAGGACGCGGACGCGCTCACCGCGAAGGTGCTGCACCTCGACCCGGCCGTCGAGGTGAACGACTCGCTGCGCGGTGACGCACTGACGCTGCTCACCCGGGGGTTCGCCGCAGGCCGGCCCATGGGGGACCCGGACGCGGCCGCCGCCTACGACCTGGAGGCACGCGGCGCGTTCGACGGCACCGCGCCGCTGACGGGCATGGGGTCCGCCGCGGGCGGCGGCCGCGACTGGAAGGACGGGGCGTCCCCGTACACCGATCTGGGGAGGTTCCGGTCGCCGGACGGACTCGCCGACGCGCCGTGGGCCGGACAGGACCCGTCCGGAACGGACCGGGTGATCCCCCATCTGGTGCGCGCCTCGGTGGACTTCGAGGACAGCGACCACATCGACGTGACCATCGGCGGCACGCCGCACCGGATCGGCGCGGCCGAGTTCGCCGAACTGCTGGCCGCAGACCCCGTGTTGCGGCCCAAGGACCTGAACACCCCCGTCCTCCTGGCGCTCGACGGGCTCGGCGGGCCCGGTGCCGGGGTGGCGGACCTCGTCGCCCGGCGCCTCGGCCGGACCGTCTGGTGGAGCCCGTTCCCGGTCGAGCTGTCCGGGACCGACGACGCCGGAACCCCCGTCCCCACCCTGGTCGACTCGCTGGCCACGCTGACCAGTCCGACGTCCGCCGACTGGCGCGAGGCCAAGCCCGTCGACCCGGCCGGAACCCAGGGACCGAACCCCGTCCAGCCGCCGCCGCCCGCCGGCCCGCAGCCCGGCCCCGCCGCCGCTGCCCCGGCGGAACGCCCGAAGACCGGCCCGGCCGCCGCTGCCCCGGTCGCCCAGACCGGCCGGCCCGTCGCGGCGGACCCGGCGGGCCAGGCTACGGCCTGGTCCGCGGACGGCCGCTTCGACAGCCGGTTCGCGGAGACGGCCGAGGAGTTCCCGGTGGCCGTCGCCACCGACCGGCACACCGTGTGGGGATTCGGACAGGACGACCCGGAGTTCCACGTGTTCGTCGCCGAGATCCCGTCGCTGAAACTGCGCGGCGAGTACAACCCGGAGGGGCCCTCCGCCGGAGGCGTCACCGACATGAGCGGCCGGGTGTACTCCGAGGGGCCGGCCTGGGACTGGTACCTGCCCGGCCGCGGACTCGTCGCCTCCTCCCGCCTGGTGACGGTGCCGACCGCCCCGGGACAGCTGGACCCCGCGCCCGTCCCGACGGAATGGCCCGCCACCGGACCGGTCAGCGCGGTCCCGCCCGTCGACCCGGCCACCGTCGCCGCGGACCCGGACTCGCTGGCGGGCGCCACGTTCCCCGAGGCGATGTGGCGCGACCACGACGGTCCGCTGTACCGCTTCAGCCCCGACGGCCCCGAGAAGATCTTCCGCGACGGGCTCCAGCCGTACGGCGGCGACCGGGTGCACATCCTCGACCACGTCTACGGCGGCAGCGCCCTGGTCCCGCACACCGTCTTCTCGAGCGCGACGGCGAACCGCGACTACGTGCGCGACAGCGCCCGGGCGAACCCGATGGGCGCCGACGCCCTGCACCGCCGCTACCGCTGGCGCTACGACGTCCAGGCCCCCGGCGGCATCGACGTGAACGCCACCCTGGGGCTGGCTTCGCCCTTCCCCGACCAGGACGAGGTGCTCTTCCCCGGAGGCGTCGACCGCCGCTACATCCGCGGTGTGCAGCCGATGGCCTACGGCATGCCGCTCGGACCGTACGTCGCCAACCCGCACTTCGCGCCGACCGTGGCGGCAGCCCCCGACACCGCCGACGAACGAGGAACAGATGAGTGAGCCCGGCGCCGAGACCCCCGCCGCCCCCCGGGTGGACCCCGCACCCCCCGAGGAGTTCGTCGAG
Organism: Streptomyces sp. NPDC006296; assembly: GCF_040613235.1. NCBI lineage: Bacteria > Bacillati > Actinomycetota > Actinomycetes > Kitasatosporales > Streptomycetaceae > Streptomyces > Streptomyces sp. NPDC006296. Next base: position 32,706 of record NZ_JBEXRT010000015.1, read on the forward strand.
GCCGCGAGGCTGGCACCCGACCACCTGTTCTACCTGAGCGATCCGGCGTGGAAAGGGGAGGGACCGCCGCCGGAGTGGGCCGTGGTCGGCCAGTGGCGCTCCGACGCCCGGGGCGAGATCGTCGAGTGGGAGGACAACGAGGAGTACCGGCCCTCACCCGAGGCGCAGGGATGGCCCGAGCCCGCCGACGCCGTGGACCGCGCCGTCCAGCTGGCCGTCACCGGCTACGGGCCGGCGCAGGACGTCCTCGCGGCCCTCGCCGGGACGGAGGTCGCGGTGCTGATCACGGCGGACGGCGAGCCGGTCAGCGCGTCCGCACCCGACGGCACGGCGGTGGTCCCGGTCTACACCTCACCCCGCTACCTCGGGGCCACCGGGCGGCTGGGGTACCGGAGCCTGCCCGTCACGGAACTGCTGGACCGCGTCCCCCCGGGCCACAGCCTGTGCCTCAACAGCTCCGCCCCGGCGTCCATGCTGCTGGCCACGGACGGACTGGCGGAGGCCCTGCGGGCCACGGGCGCCTGACGGTCCCGCGCTCCCCGCCACGGCGCCGGTCGCGGCCGGGCGATCGCGGCCCGGCCCGGTCCCGGCGTGTGCGGAGCACGGCCCGCGCCCTCGTGCGCTTGGATCGACGGAGAGACGCGCCGCGCGGTGCGCCGGCCACGCAACAGACCGTCATCGGAGCGCTCGGCATGACTGAGGAAGAGTCCGTCACCCCCCACTGGCTGTTCGGCGATCAGCTCGGCCCCCGGTTCGTCGACCCGGCCAGGGGCGGCCCGCACCGGGACGCGCCCCTGCTGATGATCGAGGCCCGCAGCGTCTTCCGGCGACGGCGGTTCCACCGCGCCAAGGCGCACCTGGTCCTCTCGGCCATGCGCCACCGGGCCGCCGAACTCGGCGACCGCGTGCGGTACGTCAAGGCCGACACCTACCGCGAGGGGCTGCGCGAAGCGGTCGGCGAGAGCCGTGTGACCGTGCACCACCCCACGTCCCACGCGGCGCTCGCCCTCGTACGCTCCCTGCCCTCGGTACGCGTCCTGCCCGCGCGCGGATTCCTGGTCAGCCACGACGAGTTCCGGATCTGGGCGGACGGCCGCGGCACCCGGCGGCTCCGGCAGGAGGACTTCTACCGCTGGGTCCGCGAGCGGCACGACCTGCTGATGGAGGGCGACGGGCCCGCCGGGGGCCGGTGGAACCTGGACCACGACAACCGGCAGCCCCCGCCGCGCGGCGCCGCCGACCTCGGCGTACCGGCGCCCTACCGGCCCCGGGAGAGCGACATCGACGCCGAGGTGCGGTCCGACCTCGACCGCTGGTCGCGGGACGGCGACGTCGAGTTCGTCGGCGAGGACGCGCCCCGCCGGTTCCCCGCCACCCGCCGGGAGGCACTCGCCGGGCTCCGCCGCTTCGTGGACCACCGGCTCGCCACCTTCGGCGCGTACGAGGACGCGATGCTCGCCGGGGACACGACGATGAGCCACAGCCTGCTCTCCTCGTCCCTCAACCTCGGTCTGCTGGACCCCGCCGAGTGCGTGGAGCGGGCCGAGGAGCGGTGGCGGGCGGGCGACGTGCCGCTCAACAGCACCGAGGGGTTCGTGCGCCAGATCGCCGGGTGGCGCGAGTTCGTCTGGCACGTGTACTGGTACTTCGGCACGGAGTACCGCGAGAGCAACACCCTGCGCCATCACGCCCCGCTGCCCGACTGGTTCACGGAACTGTCCTCGGACGGCACCGGTGCGAACTGCCTCTCCCAGGTCCTGGACCAGGTCAGGACGACCGGCTGGACCCACCACATCCCGCGCCTGATGGTCCTGGGCAGCCTCGCCCTGCAACGCGGATGGGACCCCCGGGCCGTCACCGACTGGTTCCACCGCAGCTTCGTCGACGGCTACGACTGGGTCATGGTCCCCAACGTGACGGGCATGTCGCAGTACGCCGACGGGGGCCGCATGACCACCAAGCCCTACACGTCCGGCGGGGCCTACATCGACCGCATGAGCGACTTCTGCGGCTCCTGCCGGTACAAGCCGTCCGTGCGGGTCGGGGAGGACGCCTGCCCCTTCACCGCCGGGTACTGGAACCTGCTGCACCGGCACCGCGACCGGTTCGAGAAGAACGCGCGGATGACCCGCGCGGTACGGGGCCTGGACCGGCTCACCGACCTGGACGAACTCCTGGAGCAGGAGCGCCGCCGGCAGGACTGAGAGGATGGGAGCGGAAGGGAACAGCACGTGGAGCGGTCGGCGGCAGGATCAGCCTCGGGGGAGCCCGAGCAGGAAGCGCTGTTCGGATGGCAGGACGCCGCCCCGGCGCCCGTTCCGCACGGGGCGTTCCGGGACGGCCCGCAGGCGCGCCGGCTGCTCGACGTCCGCGAGGTCTACGCCGAGCCCGCGGCCCTCGACTCCCCGCGCGGCCGCCAGATCATGGCCCGGCTGCCCGGCGTGCGCGTCACCGAGGTCGACAGCCACTGGCGCATCCCCGCCCTGCACGGCAACGAGGGCAACATCGACCGGTGGGTCCGCGTCAAGACCGAGACGCTCGTGCTCGGGGTCAAGCACAGCCTCGCGACGCGCCCCAACGGCAGGTCCGCCGACTGGATCGCCCCCGGCACCTCCAACGGGTGCGCGATGGCCTGCGCCTACTGCTACGTCCCCCGCCGCAAGGGCTACGCGAACCCCATCACGCTGTTCACCAACATCGAGGCGATCACGGCCCACATCCGCCGCCACGTCCGGGCGCAGGGCCCCAAGCCGGAGCCCAACCAGTGCGACCCCCAGGCCTGGGTCTACGACATCGGCGAGAACGGTGACTGCTCCGTCGACGCCCTGGTCTGCGACAACACCGCCGACCTCGTCGCCGCGTTCCGCGGTCTGCCGACCGCCAAGGCCTCCTTCGCGACCAAGTTCGTCAACCCCGACCTGCTCGCACTCGACCCCCAGGGGCGCACCCGGGTGCGCTTCTCCGTCATGCCGCCCGACGACGCCCGGGTGCTGGACATCCGCACCAGCCCGGTCCCGGAACGGATCGCGGCGGCGGCCGACTTCCTCGACGCCGGGTACGAGGTCCACTTCAACCTCTCGCCGGTCGTGCTGCGCCAGGGGTGGCAGCGGGACTGGGCCGATCTGCTCACCCACCTCGACGACGTACTGCCCGCACGGGTGAAGGAGCAGGCCGCGGCCGAGATCATCATGCTGACCCACAACCAGGGGCTCCACGAGGTCAACCTGGGCTGGCACCCCCGGGCCGAGGAACTGCTGTGGCAGCCCGCCGCCCAGGAGACCAAGCGCTCCGAGAACGGCGCCCTCAACGTCCGCTACGCCCGGGAGATCAAGCAGCGCTCCCTGGTCCGCGTCCGCCGGCTGCTGGCGGCGCACGCGCCGTGGCTGCGCGTCAGATACGCCTTCTGAGCCCCCGGCGCCGTGCCCCCGGCTCGTCCGTCCCGGGGGCACGACGCGCGGCGGGGACGCTCAGCCCTCGCGGCCCGGCCCCGTCGCGTCCGCGCCGGCGGGGCGCCGTCCCGCCTCGTCGACCACGCCGTGCCCGATCTCGGCCGAGCTCGACAGCAGGGTGCCGGGCTCACCGTAGGAGGTCCGCGCGGTCAGCGTGCTGCTGGACCCCAGGAAGGCGAAGCCGTCCCGGTCGAAGACCCACACGGTACGGATGCCGTAGCGGGTGTCCTCCCGGACGATGCCGACCCCCGCACGGCCGATCGCGTCCTCGATCCGCGGCACGTCCGTCACCCCCGGGATCCGCGCCGCCGCCCGGTAGAGGGCCGCGGCCGTCTCGGGCGGCATCACCCCGCCCAGCAGGGAACCGATCTCCTCGAACACCGCCTGGTCCCGCTCGCGTTCCTCGGCCGGGGGCGTCGCCGCGTACAGATAGGTGAGCAGGTCGTCCGGGTCGGTCGGCAGCGAGCTGAGCCAGCGGTAGGTGGGACGGCTCGCGCCCGCCGGTGTGCCGTCGTCGTCCCCCAGCTCGGCGTTGAGGGACGAGGTCTCCCCGTCGACGCGGACGAGGCCCTGCTTCAGGACCGGACCGGGCTTCTGCGACAGCCACTTCTCGTAGTCCTGCACGGGGCCGAGGACCGCCGTGCCGCTGGTCAGGTCCGCCCCGCGGACCTTCTGCCGCGTGTAGACGAACTGGTCGTCGCGCACCACCGGGGTGCTGCGCCTCTCCGCCGCGGTCGAGATGCGGTCCAGCAGGGCGGCGGCGGGCCGCAGGTGCGTCACGGTGTCCCCCGGTGCGGAGCGGTTCTCCTCCCCGGGGCCCGGCAGGGTGATCGCCACGGCCACCGCGCAGGCCAGCGCCAGCGCGGCGGCGGGCACCACGAAGCGCGACGCCCGGCGCCGGGAGGTTGCGACCCGTCCGGCCCGTCCGGTCCGTCCGGCCTGCCCGGTCCGCTCGCTGTCCACGAGGTTCAGCAGCCGTTCCCTGTGGTGCCGACGGCGGTCCGGCGGAAGGTAGGACTCCGCGGGGGCCGGCAGGATGCGGGCGAGTTCCTCCAGATCGCCGGTGCGCGGGGACCCGGGTGCCTTGTCCTTCATGTGCGTTCCTTCCGCTCGGTCGGGGCCGCGCTCGCGGCCGCACTCGTAACCTCTCCGCGGCCACCGCCGGGTTCCAGGTCTTCTTCGGTGAGGCGGGCGAGCCGCCCCCGGGCGCGCGAGAGGCGCGAACGCACGGTGCCCACGGGTACGCCGAGGGCCTCGGCCGCCTGCCGGTAGTCCAGGCCCGACCAGACGCACAGGACGAGGACCTCGCGCTCCTGGCGCCGCAGCCGGCCGAGCGCGCGTCGGACGGCCTCCAGGCGCCGGGCGTCCTCGATGCGGTCGACCGTGCTCTGCGCGAAGTCCTCCTGGACGCGCGGCGGTGGCTGACGCGCCTGGAACACCCGCCATCTGCGCACGCGCCGCCGGGCGTTGTCGGCCTTGTGGGTGGCGATGCCGAGCAGCCAGGGCAGGAGCGACCCGTCCCGCGCCTCGATCCGCGCACGGGTGTGCCAGGCGGTCAGGAACGTCTCGGACATGATCTCTTCGGCCGCCGACCAGTCACCCGTCAGCCGCAGTGCGTAGTTGTACACCGCGTGGGAGCAGTCGTCGTACAGCTGGGCGAACGCCTCGCGGTCCCCCGCGCGCACCCGTGCGCGCATCTGGCTCTCTGTATCCCTCACGCCTGTTCCTCTCCGCGGCCGGCGCGGGGTTCCCGTGGCCTGCGTCACACACCGGGGCCGGCCGTGCGGCGCGGCCCGCGGGCACCGCCATCCTCGCCCGCGGCGGCCGGGCGGACCGGGGCGGGGCCACCGGCCCGCCCGTCGGTCCGTGCCGCGCACCGGAGCCGGGCGGCCGGCGGGCACCCGGAAAACCGGTACCGCGGTGCCCGGGGGACGTGGAGACTCGGTCCATGGCAGACATGGGGACCTTCCGGCAGGCCGTCACCGCATGGGCGGCCGGCGGTCCCGGTGACCCCGTGCGGGACCTGGTCCCGCACCTGCCCGTCCGGGCGGTCGTGCTGCTCGAAGGGCCGAGCGACGTCGCGGCGGTGGACGCGCTGGCCGCGCGCCGCGGCCGGGACCTGGCGGCCGAAGGCGTCTGCGTCCTGTCGATGGGCGGCGCGATGAGCGTCGGGCGGTTCGCCGGCCTCCTCGGACCGACCGGCCTCGGACTGCGCCTCACGGGGCTGTGCGACGAGGCGGAGCGCGGCTACTACACCCGCGGTCTGGAGCGCGCCGGTGCGGCCCGGCAGCCGTTCTTCGTCTGCGCGGCCGACCTGGAGGACGAGCTGATCCGTGCCCTGGGGGTGCCCCGGGTGGAGGAACTCGTGCGGGCGGAGGGCGATCTGCGCGCCCTGCGGACCTTCGTGAACCAGCCCGCGCAGCGGGGCCGCAGCGCGGACCAGCGGCTGCGGCGCTTCCTGGGCACGAAGAAGGGACGCAAGATCCACTACGGCCGCGTCCTCGTCGAGGCCCTCGAACCGGACCGCGTTCCCGCCCCGCTCGACGCCCTGCTCGCCGGTCTCTGACCGGTCCGCCCCCCCCGCCACCGGACCGACGGCCCCGGGGTGCGGGGCCGTCCCTTCCGTGCGCCCGGCGTGCCCTCCCTCCCGGCGGCGCGGAACGGGCCGTACCGGTGTTCCGTCGCGTCGATGTCCGTCCGGCCGGCACTGTCGTGCGGATCTTCCTGGTGTCGGTGTACCCGGTCGTCGGTGTCGTACCCGTGCTCCGGCGTCCCCCCCGTCCGTCCGGCCACCGCTGCCGCGCGCGGGTGCGGCGACCGTCGCGAAGTTGCCCGCCCGAACCCCTTGACGCTGCCCTTCGGCGAAAACTACGTTTTGATTCGCGGAAATCAACTTCCACTTTGTGGAAACCTCTGAAACTCTCCCGGCCGCCGGGGCCCGTGGTGCGCAGCCTTCTCCGCAGTAGGCCGTCGACAGGCCCGGTTGCGGCCCCTAGCGAATGATCGAGGGCCGATCGATGACTGCTGTGGAGGGCCTGCCGCCCGGAACGGCCGCCGGGGACACCCGGACCGACGGGGGCGACGGAGCCACCAGCTCCGTCCTGTACACCTACGACCTGGCCCCGACGAAGAAGCAGGGGCGCCGCTGGGGCGCGTACAACGTGTTCACCCTCTGGGCCAACGACGTCCACAGCCTCGGCAACTACGCCTTCGCGCTGGGCCTCTTCGCCCTCGGCCTGAACGTGTGGGGCATCCTGGCGGCCTTCGCGCTCGCCTCGGTCCTGCTCTTCCTGCTGCTGACCCTGTCGGGCTTCATGGGGCACAAGACGGGGGTGCCCTTCCCGGTCATGAGCCGCATCGCGTTCGGCATCAGGGGGGCGAAGACGCCCGCCGCCGTCCGCGGGATCGTCGCCATCGCCTGGTTCGGCATCCAGACCTACCTCGCCTCGGCGGTCCTCAGCGCCCTCCTCCTCGCGATGTTCCCCGGGCTCCGCGGTCTGGACTCCAACTCCCTGCTCGGCCAGTCCACCCTCGGCTGGATCTCGTTCCTCACCCTGTGGGCCCTCCAACTCCTCATCGTGAGCTACGGGATGCAGATGATCCGGAGGTACATGGCCTTCGCCGCGCCCACGACCCTGCTCACCATGCTCGCCCTCGCCGTGTGGATGTTCGTCCGTGCGGACGGCTCGGTCTCCCTGTCCGTGGACGCCCCGCTCACCGGTGGAGCCATGTGGCTGCAGATCCTCCAGGCCGCCGCACTGTGGGTGGTGATCTACGGGACCTTCGTCCTCAACTTCTGCGACTTCACCCGGTCCGCGCGGAGCCGCAGCTCCATCGTCCGCGGCAACGTGATCGGCATCCCGCTGAACATGCTCTTCTTCGCGGTGATCGTGGTGGTCCTCAGCGGGGCGCAGTTCAAGCTCGACGGACAGGTCATCACCAGTCCCACGGACATCGTCCGCACCATCCCGAACATGTTCCTCCTGGCGACGGCTTCGCTCGCGCTCATCGCCCTGACCGTCGCGGTGAACCTCCTGGCCAACTTCGTCGCACCGATCTACGCCCTCATCGACCTCTTCCCGCGCCGGCTGAACTTCCGCCGGGCGGGTGTGGTGAGCGCGGTCACCGGGCTCGCGATCCTGCCGTGGAACCTCTACAACAGCCCGATCGTCGTCAACTACTTCCTCGGCGGGCTCGGTGCCCTCCTCGGTCCGCTCTTCGGCGTGATCATGGCGGACTACTGGCTGCTGCGGAGGTCCCGGATCAACGTGCCCGATCTCTACAGCGAGGACCCGCAGGGCGAGTACCACTACAGCCGCGGCTTCAACCCCCGGGCCGTCGCCGCCTTCGTACCCGCCGCGGCCGTCGCCGTCGTCGTCGCACTGGTGCCGTTCTTCCACGCCGCGGCCGGATTCTCCTGGTTCGTCGGCGCCTTCCTCGCCGCCGCGCTGTACGCCCTCATCGCGGACCGCCGTGCACAGATCCACGACGTGGACGGCGAGTCCATCGCCGTCGCCGCCGAATGACACTCCCCGGATCCCGGCCGGCCACCTGACCCGCGCCGGACGAACCGCCGGTGCGGCGCCGCGCGAACCGCCGGCCCCGTGCCGGACGTAGCCACCGTGCCGCCGTCGCCGCACCCACCACCGAGCCGAAGGCCGCCCATGCGCATCCTCGTCGTCAACGTCAACACCACACAGTCGATCACCGACGCGATCGGCGAGCAGGCGGCTGCCGTCGCCTCGCCCGGTACCGAGATCGTCCCGCTCACCCCCTCCTTCGGTGCGGAGTCCGTCGAGGGCAACTACGAGAGCTATCTGGCCGCCGTCGCCGTGATGGAGGCCGTCCGCGCCCACCCGGGGCCCTTCGACGCGGTGATCCAGGCCGGCTACGGCGAGCACGGCCGGGAAGGTCTGCAGGAACTGCTCGACGTCCCGGTCGTCGACATCACCGAGGCGGCCGCGAGCACCGCCCAGTTCCTCGGCCGTACCTACTCCGTCGTCACCAGCCTCGACCGCACGGTCCCGCTGATCGAGGAGCGTCTCCGCGCCGCCGGTCTGAGCGCACGCTGCGCGTCGGTGCGGGCCAGCGGCCTCGCGGTCCTGGACCTGGAGAGGGACGAGAGCGCGGCCGTCGACGCCATCGTCGAACAGGCCGCCCGGGCGGTGGAGACCGACCGGGCGGAGGTGATCTGCCTCGGCTGCGGAGGGATGTCGGGCCTCACGGAACGCGTCGTCGAACGCACCGGGGTCCCCGTCGTCGACGGCGTCACCGCGGCGGTGACGATCGCCGAGTCCCTCGTCCGCCTGGGGCTCACCACGTCGAAGGTGCGCACCTACGCACCGCCGCGCCCCAAGCGGATCGTCAACTGGCCGCCGCAGGCCGGCTGACACCGGCCGCCGGGCCGGGGAACAGGAGCGGGGCCGGCCGTCGGCCCCACCAGGAGCGAGTCGGAAGAGGAGGGCCCAGCCGTGCCCGATGTGCAGCTGGTAGTGCGTTCGACGCGTGTCGTCACCCCGGAGGGGATGCGGCCCGCGGCTGTCCTTGTCGCCGGGGGTGTGATCGAGGCGGTGGTGCCGCACGGCGCCGGGGTGCCGGCGGGGGCGCGTCTGGAGGACCTCGGTGACGATGTGGTGTTGCCGGGTCTGGTGGACACGCATGTGCATGTGAACGATCCGGGTCGTGCGGAGTGGGAGGGGTTCTGGTCGGCGACCCGGGCCGCGGCGGCGGGGGGTGTGACGACGTTGCTGGACATGCCGCTGAATTCCGTGCCGCCGACGACGACGGTGGATCATCTGCGGGTGAAGCAGGAGGTCGCGCGTCCGAAGGCGCATGTGGACACGGGCTTCTGGGGCGGTGCGCTGCCGGACAACGTCGCGGATCTGCGGCCGCTGTTCGAGGCCGGGGTGTTCGGGTTCAAGTGCTTTCTCTCGCCGTCGGGTGTGGAGGAGTTCCCGGAGCTGGATCAGGAGCAGCTGGCGGTCTCTCTGGGGGAGATCGCGGGGTTCGGCGGTCTGTTGATCGTGCATGCGGAGGATCCGCACCAGCTGGCCGAAGCCCCGCAGAGGAGCGGCGGGAAGTACGCCGACTTCCTGGCGTCGCGGCCGCGTGATGCGGAGAACGCGGCGATCGCGCATCTGATCGGGCTGGCCCGCAAGTTGGACGCGCGGGTGCATGTGCTGCATCTGTCGTCCTCGGACGCGCTTCCGATGATCGCCGCGGCGAAGGCGGAGGGGGTGCGGGTGACGGTGGAGTCGTGCCCGCACTTTCTGACCTTGCGTGCGGAGGAGGTGCCGGACGGGGCGACGGAGTTCAAGTGCTGTCCGCCCATCCGTGAGGCGGCGAATCAGGACGCGTTGTGGGAGGGGCTGGCCCAGGGCACGATCGACTGTGTCGTGTCCGATCATTCGCCGTGCACGACGGACCTGAAGACGGCGGATTTCGCGTCGGCGTGGGGCGGTATCTCCTCTCTTCAGCTGGGTCTGCCGGCGATGTGGACGGAGGCGCGTCGTCGGGGACACGGTCTGGAGGACGTGGCGCGGTGGATGTCGGCGGGGCCGGCGGAACTGGCCGGGCTGGTGGGCAAGGGGGCGATCGAGGCGGGACGGGACGCGGACTTCGCGGTCCTGGATCCCGAGGCGACCTTCACCGTCGATCCGGCCGGGCTCCAGCACCGCAACCAGGTCACCGCGTACGCGGGCAGGACCCTGTGCGGCGTGGTGCGGTCCACCTGGCTGCGCGGTGAGCGGATCGCGGCCGACGGCGTACTCACGCCACCCACCGGCCGTCTGCTCGAACGAAACGGCTGACCCGGGCCCGCCGCCGGGCCGCGGTGCCGTCCGGCGGCCGTCACCCCGGCAGGGCGAAGCCCTCCGCGCCGGCCCGGCGGCTGCGCTCCCCGGCGGGCGGCGGCGGGTCCGTCACTCGAAGAACTTGAGGCTCCAGCCGGTGCTGGTGTTCGCGCCCGGCACGTTCGCCCTGCGGTAGGTGATGTCGCCCCACCAGGCGAACGTGCCCGTGTACCAGTACCGGTCGGCCCACGAGTACGGGGTCCCCTTCGCGACCGCGTGGAACATCAGGGGGAACCGCGGGCCGGCCGGCGGGCTCGTGCCGATGTCGCCGTCGAGCAGGACGAAGCTGTGATGCCCGGGGCCGTCGACGTACAGCGTGGGGTCCCAGCCGGACATCATCGTCGCCCGGGAGGAACCGAAGAGGCAGCCGTTCGACTTGTACCAGTCCCATACGTACGTCGGGTCGCCGCCGGCCCGGAGCCGCAGATCCGCCAGGCAGTACTGGTCGCTCCAGCTGCCGTTGGCGGAGTACACGATGTGCAGCTGCCCGTTCGGGTCCTTGACCGCCTCGGGCGCCTCGTTGATGAACGGGTTGCCGACCACCCGTTCCCAGCTCTCGCGGGGCTGCGAGATGACGTACCGCGCGCCGGACGGGGCGGTCGGGCTGCTCATCCGGCTGATGTAGAGGTTCTGCTCCACATTCGTGTCGCCCGCCCAGCCCGACCAGACGAACCAGCGCTGCCCGTTGAAGGTGAACAGCGTGCCGTCGATGGCCCACTTGTCGTCGGCCAGCGCGAGCTTCGTCTCGCCGGTGTACCCGCTGTCGGCTGCCGCCGAGCCGATGACGTACATCCGGTGGGCCGCGCCGCGTCCCGCCGAGAAGTAGATGTAGTAGCGGCCGCCGTCCCGCACGATCTCCGGAGCCCAGACCTCGCCGAGACCGCGGGTGTCCGACCAGACCTGGCGTGCCGGAGCCGAGGCCAGGGCCGCCGTCGACGACGCCTGGCGCACGGCGATGCCGCCTCCGGTCGACTGCACCGAGACATAGGTGCCGCCGACGCGGATGACGCTGGGGTCCGCGGCCCGCAGACCGGTCCGTTCCGCCTGCGCCGGCCCCGCCGAGACGAGGCACATCGCGGCGGCGAGCAGGACGGAGAGGGCGAACGCGGTGATACCGGAAAGGTGACGGGGAAGCTTCATCAGCCCGCTCCATGGTCGGCCTCCGCGCCGCGACGCGACAACCGGGGGAGCGGTTGCCGGGGCGCGGGCAGGCGCTGGTCAGGACCACGCCGGGGCGGTGGCGGGGGTGACCTTCCGTCATCTCCCCTGTCTCCGCACCGATGTGTACATCGATGAAAAGAGCGCTCTCACAGCATCACGACTGGTTCTGTCCCTGTCAATATTACGGACGTCGTCACGACGACCGGGCCACGTGACGGCCGCTGAGGCCCCTTCCGGGGCGAGGGGTCCGGGGCGTGCGCGCAGCCGTTTCCGTGTGTCTGCGGGCTGCCAACTGGGCGATCTTCGGGTGGAGTTGATCCCGTCGGGCGTCCCGGTGCCGCCCCTGATTCTGAATCTGTCATGAACCTTGTCAGTGTGAGGGTGGGCCCTCTATCGTCGCGGACAGAAAGCGCTTTCCCCTCCTGGGCTCCGTCCGGTGGAAGCGTCCGTCGCGACGGCCGTCGCGACGGCCGTGCACGAGCCGCCGCCGGGCCCCCAGGAGTCCCCACGGGAAGCCGGTCCGCCCACGGACGAGGGTGCACGCCACCTGTCCGCGACGCGGCCGGCCGGCCCGCTCGTCCCGGGACCGGCGGAGACCGCCGTCCCGACCGCTCGAGATCACCATGCGTCACCGCCGACGCGTGCTGCACGGCGTCACGCCGACGGCACCGCCGGTTCGCCGTTGCGACCGCGGCATGGAGCAGCAACACAGCATGTGAACACGAATGGGGACAACCAACATGGGACGACGATCAGTCGCGCTGCGACTCAACGCCGCTCTGGCCACGCTGGCCGTGGCCGCCGCGACCGGTGTGGTGCTGTCGATGCCCGAGGCGGCGTCGGCGGCGGCGACCGGGAGCGCCACCGGCTACGCGACCCAGAACGGCGGCACCACCGGCGGTGCCGGCGGTGCGACGGTCCGGGCCACCACCGGGACCGCGATCCACACGGCCCTGTGCAACCGGGCCGGCAGCAGCACCCCGATCACCATCGAGGTGGAGGGCACGATCAACCACGGCAACACGTCCAAGGTGTCCGGCAGCAGCTGCAACACGGCCGCCGGTGTGATCGAGCTCAAGCAGATCAGCAACGTCACGCTCGTCGGGGTCGGCGGCGGTGCCGTCTTCGACCAGCTGGGCATCCACGTCCGTGAGTCCAGCAACATCATCATCCAGAACGTCACCGTCAAGAACGTCAAGAAGTCCGGCTCGCCCACGTCCAACGGCGGTGACGCCATCGGCATGGAGAGCGACGTGCGCAACGTCTGGGTCGACCACACCACCCTGGAGGCCTCGGGCGGCGAGTCGGAGGGCTACGACGGCCTCTTCGACCTGAAGGACAACACCCAGTACGTCACGCTGTCCTACAGCACCCTGCGCAACTCCGGCCGCGGCGGACTGGTCGGATCGAGCGAGACCGAGCTCTCCAACGGCTACATCACCTACCACCACAACCTGTACGAGAACATCGACTCGCGCACGCCCCTGCTGCGGGGCGGCATCGCCCACATCTACAACAACTACTACGTGAAGCTCAACGAGTCCGGGATCAACTCCCGTGCCGGTGCGCGGGCCAAGGTCGACAACAACTACTTCAAGAACTCCAAGGACGTCCTCGGCACGTTCTACACCGACGCGGCCGGGTACTGGCAGGTCGGCGGCAACACGTTCGACAACGTGACGTGGTCGGCCCCGGGCAGCAAGAACAACCCCGCCGGACCCGACCCGAAGTCCAACACCACCGTCGGCATCCCCTACTCCTACACCCTGGACCAGGCGAGCTGCGTCCCGGCGATCGTGGGCGCGACGGCCGGTGCCGGCAAGGGGCTGAAGGTGTCGGACGGCAACTGCTCGCCGCAGACGCCCACTCCGACCCCGGACCCGACGGACCCCACGCCCGGTCCCACCCCGCCCGCAGGCACCAACCTCAGCATCGGCGCCGGTTCCGACGGCTCCAGCAAGGCGAGCGGGGTCAGTTACGGCAATGTGCGGGACGGTGACATGAGCACCTACTGGTCGCCGGCCGGCTCGACCGGTTCGATCTCGATCAAGTGGGGGACCGCCACCTCCGTGTCGAAGATCGGCATCCGCGAGGCGGCGGGGTCCACGGGTGTGATCCGGTCGTGGCGGGTCCTCAACGGCGACACCGGCTCCGTCCTGACCTCGGGCACCGGGGCGGGTGTCATCACGGTGCCCACGACCTCGCTCAAGAAGATCACCTTCGAGATCACCGGGTCGTCCGGTACGCCCAAGGTCGCCGAGTTCGAGACGTACGCCGGATGACGTCACGGCCGCCGGGGCTCCGGCCGGGGCTCGGTGCCCCGGTCGCAGCCCCGGCGCCGGGCCGGAACCCGGCACCCTCGGGACCTCCCGGGCACCGGTACGGAAGGCGGCGGTACCGGGCCCGGGCCCGTGTCCGCCGCCGGTGATCGGGACGGGGCCGTCGCACGCCGACGGCCCCGTCTCCATGCGCGGGGACCGGATCCGGTCCGTGGGCCGGCAGCCCCCGTTCCGCGCGCCCGCAAGCGGTCCGGACCGTATCCGCGTGTCTGCGGCCCCCGTTCCGTGCCCCGGAGTGGACCGGGCCGGACCTGATCGCGTGCCTGCGGCCCCCGCTCCGTACGCCTGGAACAGACCCGGCAGGACCGTATCCGCCTGCCTGCGGCCCCCGTTCCGTGCCCCGGACCCGCCCGTCGGCGGGAGCCTCCCCGCCGGGGATTCCAGCCCTCGGCCTCCCTCTCCGTGACCCCAGGTGATCGTATCGCTACGGATCCGGCCACAGACCGATCAGTTTTGGCTCGACACCCGCCGGAGCAATCCGAAGGGCCCGCTGTTTCCGAATCATGGGATGCCGGTGGGGAAGGCGGGGCGGGCGTGCCCCATGGAGCGGATCACGGGACCTCGCCGGGGACGAGCCCCGCGGACCAGTGGCCGGGGCGTGCGGAGGAGACACACACATGGGCATACGCGGCGCGACGGTGAGCGGCATACGGAGCGACGGCCCCGCGACGGAGACGGACGACCGCACGGCGCAGGAGCCGGACGGCCTCCCGCTGAAGGGTGCGGGCCGTCGCGCACCGGAAGGGCCGGGTGGCCGTGCGCCGGAGGAGGGGCCGGACGGTTTCCCGGCGAAGGGCGCGGGCGCCCGGCCGAAGGGCGCGGGCGGTCCTGCGACGGGGACGACGGACGACCGCACGGCGCAGGAGCAGGGCGGCCTCCCGGTGAAGGGTGCGGGCCGTCGTGCGCCGGAGGACGAGCAGGGCGGCCGTGTGCCGGAGGGCACGGACGGTCCCCGGGACCGGAGGCCACGCGGTGAGCACGGACCCGGCACGGCCGGCGAGCCCGCCGCGGACGAACGCGCCCGCGCTGCCTCCGGGGCGGAGGACGACGAGGCCGGCGGCCGTACCGCGCCACCCGCCCTGCCGGTCTTCGTCGACCTCACCGGGCGGCGTGGCCGGACCTGGCGCCGTACCGGAGTCGTCGCGGCCCTCTGCTGCGTCTGCTACGCCACCACCGTGACCGCCGCGCTGGTCGGCGGCGACTCCGGGGCGCCGTACCTGCAACTGCCGCGGATCCTGGGCCTGGAGCGCGGATCCGAGGAACAGCAGGCCCGGAGCGGTGGTGGCGACCCGACCGCCCGCGCCATCCCCTCCGCACCCGCATCACCCGCCCCCGGGGCGACCGACGGCACGCCCGCTCCGGCAGGTCCGCCCCCGTCCGCGCGGGTCACCGGCCCGCCGGTCTCCCCGGGGTCCTCCGACCCCGCGGGCATCCCCGCCGTCGTTCCGGGGCCTGTCGCGACCACGGTCGCGCCCCGGCCCTCCGCCCCGCCGGCCGAGGGGAGCGCCGGGGGCGCGGAGGGGCCCACGGCTGCACCCTCGCCGTCCGCCCCCGGCGACGGATCCGGCGCCGGGGGCACGGCCGGGGGAGGGGACGACCCCCAGGAGGAGGGGAGCGGGGGCACCACCTCGCCGGGCACCACCTCGCCCGGCGCCGGCCTGCTGGGAGGTCTGCTGGGCGGGCTCCTCGGCGGTCTGCTGGGCGCCACCTGACCGCCCGTCGGGAGATCGCCCCGCGTCGCCGGGCGGCCCGCCCGCAGGGACGCGGCGACCCGGTGCCCCGGCGACCCGGACCGCGCCGGTCGTCGAGCCCGCACCGCCGGGCCCGCCCGCAGCGACGCGGTGACCCGGGCCGGACGCCGTGCCGCTCCGCGTCCCGTCCCCGCGCACCGGCCGGAGGTGACCGCTCCGCGTCCCGTCCCGCGCACCGGCCGCAGGGTGACCGCTCCGCGCCGGTCGCCGCTCCGGCGGATGCTGCCATCATGGCCGTGGAACGACCGGTGCGGCCCGGGGTGCGCCCGAGCCGGGCCGGCCGGCCGCCGCCCGTGCGGCGGGAGGACGCCGGCCGGCGCCGGTGCCTCAGCCGTCCGCCCTCACCCCCGGAGCATCCCTTGAGCAGCGAGACCGGCCCCACCCTCGACGTACAGGCGATCCGTGCCTGCTTCCCCGCGCTGAAGGCGGGAACCGCCCGCTTCGACGGGCCGGGTGGCACCCAGGTGCCCCAGCAGGTCGTCGACGCGATCTCCGAGACCCTCATCCGGCCCCTGGCGAACCGGGGGACGCTCACCGAGGCCGCGCGCAACGCCGAGGCGATCGTGGCCGGGGCGCGGTCCGCCCTGGCCGATCTGCTCGGCGCGGAGGCCGGCGCGGTGGTGTTCGGACGCAGCGCCACCCAGCTCGTCTACGACCTGGCGCGGACCCTGGCCAAGGACTGGGGGCCGGGGGACGAGGTGGTGGTGTCCCGTCTCGACCACGACTCCAACATACGGCCCTGGGTGCAGGCCGCCGAGGCCGTGGGGGCCACGGTCCGGTGGGCCGACTTCGACCCCGGCACGGGCGAACTCGACGCCGGGCACATCGAGGCCGTGCTGTCCGGCCGCACCCGGCTCGTCGCCGTCACCGCCGCCTCCAACCTCATCGGCACCTGCCCGGACGTGCCCGCCCTCGCGGACCTGGTGCACGGCGCCGGAGCCCTGCTCCACGTCGACGCGGTGCACTACGCCTCGCACGCCACGGTCGATCTGACCGCGCTCGGTGCGGACACCCTGGTCTGCTC
Organism: Streptomyces sp. NPDC006296; assembly: GCF_040613235.1. Lineage (NCBI taxonomy): Bacteria > Bacillati > Actinomycetota > Actinomycetes > Kitasatosporales > Streptomycetaceae > Streptomyces > Streptomyces sp. NPDC006296. Next base: position 49,281 of record NZ_JBEXRT010000015.1, read on the forward strand.
GCCGTACAAGTTCCTCGGGCCCCATCTCGGTGTGCTGACCGGCCGGCCGGAACTGCTGCACAGCCTGCGGCCGGACAAGCTGCTGCCGTCCAGTGACGCGGTGCCGGAGCGCTTCGAACTGGGCACGCTGCCGTACGAGTTGCTGGCCGGTGCGACGGCGGCGGTGGACTTCCTCGCCGGGCTCGTCCCCGGTGCGGGCACCCGTCGGGAACGTCTGGGCCGCACCTTCACGGCCCTCACCTCCCACGAGGACCGGCTGCGCGACCGCATCGAGGAGGGGCTGGCGTCACTGGGCGGTGTCACGGTCCACTCCCGCGCGGCGCGGCGGACCCCGACCACCCTGTTCACGCTCGCCGGCCGCGACTCCGGGGAGGTCTCCCGGCACCTGGCCGCACGCGGAGTGGACGCCCCGGCCGGATCCTTCTACGCCTGGGAGGCGTCCCGCCGGCTCGGACTGGGGGAGGAGGGCGGCGTACGCGTCGGTCTGGCCCCCTACAGCTGCGACGACGACGTCGACCGGCTGCTGAACGCCCTCGACGTACCCCGCCGCTGATCCGCACGCCCTGCTCGCCCCGGGCGCGGTGCCGCTGTCTCGCGGGTTCCTGCTCGGCCCGGGTGCGGCGCCCCTGCTCGCCCCGGGCGGCGCCCCCGGTCCGTTCCCGTGCGGTGCCGGCCCCCGGCCCCCGGTCCGCGGTGCGGATCAGCGCCAGTCGGGGGAGCCGGACGCGGGGGGCAGCATGCTCTCGATCTTCGTCCGGATCTCCCGCATGACCGCCACGACCCGCCTCTCGTGGTCCGCGTTCAGCCGTGCCACCGGCACCGAGCAACTGATCGCGTCGACGGCCGGTGAGTCGTAGCGCAGGGCGAAGCCGAAGCCCGCGATCCCCGTCACCGTCTCCTCGCGGTCGATCGAGTAGCCGCGCTCACGCACCCCGGCGAGGTCGGCCAGCAGCGTGGCGTGCTCGGTGTGCGTGTTCTCCGTACAGGGGGTCAGCGGGCCCTCCGGGAGCGGGAGCCGGTCGTCCGGCCGCTCGGCGAGCAGCGCCTTGCCGAGCGCTCCGGCGTGCGCGGGGACACGGCGGCCCACCCGGCTGAGGGTGCGCAGGTACTCATGGGACTCACGCGTCGCGAGATACACGACGTTCGGGCCGTCGAGCCGGGCCAGATGGATCGTCTCCCCGAGCGCGTCCGAGGCCTCGTCGAGACAGGGGCGGGCCGCGCGCACGTGCGGGTCGCTGTCCAGGTAGCTCGTCCCGGTGTGCAGGGCGCGGATGCCGATGCCGTACAGCGAGCCGGTCGTGTCGGTGCGCACCCAGCCGCAGTCGACGAGGGTGCGCAGGAGCTGGTACATGCTGCTGCGCGGAACGCCGAGCTCCGCGGCGAGTTCGTCCAGCCGGGCCGGCCGGTCGCCCCGGGCGGCGAGGAGTTCGAGCAGGGCGACGGTGCGGGACGCCGACTTCACCCCGCGCACCCCGCTGTTCTCCGGCATCCCCCCATCGTAGATCCGCGCTGTCGAACCCATTGACCGTGTCGCGTCCACCCGCCTAGCCTCCGTTCCCATACTTGTTCGTCATCTGCATATGAGGATGACGAATCGCGGTGTGACACCAGGTGACGCCGCGTCACACCGCGCACCCGCCCACCGGTCCCGGCCGGTCCGCCCGCCCGGAGGAGGAGGTCCCCGGCGACCGGCACACGAGGAGGACCCGGTGGGTCCGACGGCCCGGCTCGCGACGGCACCACAGCACGACAGCCCGGAGTACGACCGTCCGACAGTTCGAAGGGGAACTGACATGCCGCTCGTCGTAGTCGGGATCAGCGTGCTGGCGCTGCTGCTCCTGATGACCCGTACGAAGCTCAACGGCTTCGCCGCACTGCTGCTCGTCGCCGTCGGTGTCGCTCTGGTCCAGGGGATACCGGCGGTCGAGATACCCGATGTCCTCTCTGCGGGCATCGGGGACCAGATCGGCGACACCATGCTCACCATCGGCCTCGGTGCGATGGTCGGGCGGATCATGGGCGACTCCGGAGCGGCCCAGCGGATCGCGGGCCGGCTGCTCGACGCCTTCGGCCCGCGCGGGGTCCAGCTGGCCATGGTGGTGACGTCGATGCTCATCGGCGTCACCATGTTCTACGAGGTCGCCTTCATCATCATCGTGCCGATCGCGTTCACGCTCGTGCGGGTCACCGGGGCGAACCTCCTGTGGGTCGGCCTGCCGATGTCGATCTCGCTGTCCACGATGCACAGCTTCCTCCCGCCGCACCCCGGCCCCACCGCCGTCGCCGCGACGTTCCACGCCTCCGTCGGCCACACCCTCTTCTACGGCCTCTTCATCGCCGTGCCGGCCGGTGCTCTCGTCGCGCTGCTGTGGCCGAGGCTGCCGTTCGTGCGGGCGATGAACCCCTCCATCCCGCAGGGCCTGGTCAGTGAGCGGGAGTTCACCGAGGAGGAGATGCCCGGCATGGGCTGGTCGCTGTTCGTGGCCCTCTTCCCGGTGGTGCTGATCGCGGGCGCGGCCGTGGTCGACATGACCGTGTCCGGGGACGGCCCGTTCCTGCACGCGGTCGCCTTCGTCGGCTCCGCGCCGATCGCCCTGCTGCTCGCCCTCCTGCTGGCCGTCTGGGCGCTCGGACCCCGGATCGGGCGGAGCCTGGCCGACGTCGGTGCCTCGTGCACCTCCGCGGCCCAGGCGATGGCGATGATCCTGCTGGTCATCGGCGCGGGCGGGGCGTTCAAGAACGTCCTCGTCGAGGGCGGGATCTCCGACTACATCAAGGACGTCACGGAACACTGGTCGATCTCGCCGATCATCCTGGCCTGGCTCATCGCCGCCATCCTGCGCATCGCGCTCGGCTCGGCGACGGTCGCCGTGGTCACCGCCTCCGGCGTGGTCCTGCCGCTCCTCGCGGGGAGCGGCGTCCACCCCGAGATGATGGTGCTCGCCGTGTCGTGCGGGTCGATCGCCTTCTCCCATGTCAACGACCCGGGATTCTGGCTGTTCAAGGAGTACTTCAACCTCTCGGTCATCCAGGCGATCAAGGTCCGCACCGGCTACACGACCGTGCTCGCGGTCCTCGGCCTCGGCGGTGTCCTGGCGGCCGAGTGGGCCCTCGACGTCCTCGCCCTCTGACCCGGCCCCCTCGCACCCCAAGGAAACCCGAACCGCATGAACCAGCCGACCATCACCCACTTCGCCGTCTACCCCGTCGCCGGCCGCGACAGCATGGAGCTGAACCTCTCCGGCGCGCACGGCCCCTTCTTCACCCGCAACGTCCTCGTCCTGAAGGACTCCGAGGGCCGCACGGGACTGGGCGAGGTGCCCGGTGGCGAGAAGATCACCCGCACCCTGCGGGACGCCGAGCCGCTGGTCACCGGAGCCGGGGTGGGCGACTACAAGCGCGTCCTGCGGGAGATCGGTGCCCGGTTCGCGGACCGCGACCCGGGCGGACGCGGCACCCAGACCTACGATCTGCGGACCACCGTGCACGCCGTCACGGCCGTCGAGTCCGCCCTCCTCGACCTGCTGGGCCAGCACCTCGACGTGCCGGTGGCGGCCCTGCTGGGCGACGGCCTGCAACGCGACTCCGTACGGGTGCTGGGCTACCTCTTCTACGTCGGTGACCCCGGCCGCACGGAGCTGGACTACGTCCGCGAGCCCGGGTCCGACGTCGACTGGTACCGGATCCGCCACGAGGAGGCCCTCGGCCCCGGGGCGATCGTCCGACAGGCCGAGGCCGCCCACGACCTCTACGGCTTCCGGGACTTCAAGCTCAAGGGCGGAGTCCTCCCGGGCTCCGAGGAGGTCGCGGCCGTACGCGCGCTCAAGGACCGCTTCCCCGAGGCGCGGATCACCCTGGACCCCAACGGCGCCTGGTCGCTGCGCGAGGCCGTCGAGCTGTGCTCCCCGCTGGTGGGCACCCTCGCGTACGCCGAGGACCCGTGCGGGGCGGAGGACGGCTACTCCGGGCGGGAGGTACTCGCCGAGTTCCGGCGCGCGACGGGCCTCCCCACCGCGACCAACATGATCGCCACCGACTGGCGGCAGCTGACCCACGCCCTGGCCCTGCAGTCGGTGTCCATCCCGCTGGCCGACCCGCACTTCTGGACCATGCAGGGCTCGGTGCGCGTGGCCCAGCTGTGCAACGCGATGGGCCTGACCTGGGGCTGCCACTCCAACAACCACTTCGACATCTCGCTCGCCATGATCACGCACTGCGGTGCCGCCGCGCCCGGGGAGTACAACGCCCTGGACACCCACTGGATCTGGCAGGAGGGCCTGGAACGGCTCACCGTCGCCCCGCCGCGGATCTCCGGCGGCGAGATCGCCGTCCCCGACGCACCCGGACTCGGCGTCACGCTGGATCCGGACCGCCTGCGGGCCGCCCACGAGCTCTACCTGGAGCAGGGGCTCGGCGCGCGGAACGACGCCGACGCGATGCAGTACCTCGTCCCCGGCTGGACGTTCGACGCGAAGCGGCCCTGCCTGGTGCGGTAGGCGCCCGCGGACGCCCCGCCCGGCCCACGGGCGCGGTCCGCCTCCGGCGGCCGGTCCCGCACCCGCCGCCCGTCCGTCGCGCGCGGCGGGTGCCTGCCCCCGGAGGCCGGTGCCCGCCGGGGGTGGTGCGACGGGTCAGGGCCCCCGGCCCGCCGACGCCATGAGCCCGGCCGGCCGCGGAGGGTAGTCGCCCGCACCGGAGGGACCCGCCGGACCCCTCGCGCCGGCAGGGGCCCGTCACGAACCCCCCGCGCCGGCAGGGGCGCGGGAATCCCGGAGGGAGACCGGGCCGGCCGGCCCTTCCGGCCCGTCCGTCCCCCTGATCGGCCGGTCCGGGCGAACGGCCCCGGAGCCGGGACCGGCCCCGCGCCGCGGAGGGCGGGCCGGTGAGGACGCCGGTCGTCACGGCGGAGCCGTGACCGCTCCCGCTCCGGTGCCCTCCGCGCAGCCCCCCACGGGGTCCTCCTCATGCCCGCCGGTGACAGGTCACATGACTGGCCCACATACCACCGGGGGGTATACCCTGACAGGGAAGGCGATACCCATGAGGGGTATGCTGGATCTCGTTCGGAGGAGGAGCAGCACATGACGCCCACCACTCCCGGCGCCGCCCGGGTCGAGCTCGCCATCGGCGGCATGACCTGCGCTTCGTGCGCGGCCCGGATCGAGAAGAAGCTCAACCGCATGGAGGGGGTCGAGGCCACCGTCAACTACGCCACGGAGAAGGCCAGGGTCGCCTACGCCGAGGACGTCTCGGTGGACGACCTGATCGCCACCGTCGAGGCCACCGGCTACACCGCCGAACCACCGGCCCCGCCCCGCCCCGAGCCCGCCGGGACCGAAGACCCGGCCGCCGACCGGGCCGACGGCGACGGGGACGACGACGAGCTGCTCTCGCTGCGCCGGCGGCTCGTCACCGCCGTCCTGCTGGCCGCGCCGGTCGTGGCGATGGCGATGATCCCGGTCCTCCAGTTCGAGTACTGGCAGTGGCTCTCCCTCACGCTGGCCGCGCCGGTCGTCACCTACGCGGGCTGGCCCTTCCACCGCGCCGCCTGGACGAACGCCCGGCACGGCGCCGCCACCATGGACACCCTGATCTCGCTCGGCACGTCGGCCGCGTTCCTGTGGTCGGTGTGGGCGCTCTTTTTCGGCACGGCGGGGATGCCGGGCATGACGCATCCCTTCACCTTCACGATCAGCCGGGGCGACGGAGCGGGGAACATCTACCTGGAGGCCGCCGCCGGCGTCACCGCCTTCATCCTGGCGGGCCGCTACTTCGAGGCCCGCTCGAAGCGCAAGGCCGGTGCCGCGCTCAGAGCGCTCATGGAGCTGGGCGCCAAGGAGGTCACGGTGCTGCGCGACGGCCGTGAGATCACCCTGCCCACGGCCCGGCTGCTGGTCGGGGACCGCTTCCTGGTCCGCCCCGGGGAGAAGGTCGCCACGGACGGCAGGGTGGTGGAGGGCTCCTCCGCCGTCGACGCCTCGATGCTGACCGGCGAGTCGGTGCCCGTCGAGGTCGCCGCCGGTGACCCCGTCACGGGAGCGACCCTCAACGCGGGCGGCCGGCTGGTCGTGGAGGCCACCAGGGTGGGTTCCGACACCCAGCTGGCCCGGATGGCCGCGCTCGTGGAGGAGGCCCAGAGCGGCAAGGCCTCCGCCCAGCGGCTCGCCGACAGGATCTCCGCGGTCTTCGTGCCGGTCGTCATCGTGCTGGCGCTCGCGACCCTCGGCTTCTGGCTCGCGTCGGGCGCCGGAATCACCGCCGCGTTCACCGCGGCCGTCGCCGTGCTGATCATCGCCTGCCCCTGCGCGCTGGGCCTGGCCACACCGACCGCGCTGCTGGTCGGCACCGGGCGCGGCGCCCAGCTCGGCATCCTGATCAAGGGGCCGGAGGTCCTGGAGAACACCCGCAGGGCCGACACGATCCTCCTCGACAAGACCGGTACCGTCACCACCGGCCGGATGACGCTGCTCGCGGTCCACACCACCGGATCCACGGACGAGGCCGAGGTACTGCGCCTCGCGGGAGCCCTGGAACACGCCTCCGAACACCCGATCGCCCGCGCCGTCGCCGAGGGCGCCGCCGCGGCGGTCGGCCCGCTGCCCGCCCCCGAGGACTTCGGCAACCTCCCCGGCCTCGGTGTCCGGGGCGTCGTGGACGGCCGGGCCGTACTCGTCGGCCGTGTGAAGCTCCTGGAGGAACGCGCCGTCGCGTTGCCCGAGGAGCTCCGGTCCGCGCGGGAGGCGGCCGAGCGGGAGGGCAGGACCGTGATCGCGGTGGCCTGGGACGGCGAGGCACGGGCCGTCCTGGAGGTCGCCGACGCCGTCAAGGACACCAGCGCCGAGGCGGTCCGCCGGCTCCGCGCCCTCGGACTGACGCCCGTCCTGCTGACCGGCGACAACCAGGCCGTCGCCGCATCCGTGGCGGCGCAGGTCGGGATCGACGAGGTGCTCGCCGAGGTCATGCCGCAGGACAAGGTGGACGTCGTCAGGAGGCTCCAGGCCGAAGGACGTACGGTCGCCATGGTCGGCGACGGTGTCAACGACGCCGCCGCGCTCGCCCAGGCGGACCTCGGCCTGTCCATGGGCACCGGCACGGACGCCGCCATCGAGGCCGGCGACCTGACCCTGGTGCGCGGGGACCTGCGGGTCGCCGCCGACGCGATCCGGCTCTCCCGCAGGACGCTCGGCACGATCCGCTCCAACCTGTTCTGGGCCTTCGCGTACAACGTGGCGGCGCTCCCGCTCGCCGCCGCCGGGCTGCTCAACCCGATGATCGCGGGGGCCGCCATGGCCTTCTCCTCGGTCTTCGTCGTCGGCAACAGCCTCCGGCTGCGCGGCTTCCGCGCCACCGGCTGAGGGCGGCGGGCCCGCCCCGGGCTCCGGACGGCGCGCCCTCCCCGGCCCCTCGGACGCACACCGTGCCCGGGCGTCGCGGCTTGCGTCCGAGGGGCCGGGGCGGCAGGGTTCGGTCCTGTGGCCACTCTGCTGATCGTGCATCACACCCCCTCGCCGCACTGCCAGGCGATGTTCGAGGCGGTGGTCTCCGGCGCGACGACGGAGGACATCCAGGGCGTACGCGTCGTGCGGCGGGCCGCGCTCTCCGCCACGGCCTCCGACGTGCTCGCCGCCGACGGCTGCCTGCTCGGGACCCCGGCGAACCTCGGGTACATGTCCGGCGCCCTGAAGCACTTCTTCGACCAGGTCTACTACCCCTGTCTGGACGCGACGCGGGGGCGCCCCTTCGGGTACTACGTGCACGGCGGCAACGACGTCACCGGAGCCGTGCGCGGCATCGAGACGATCACGACGGGCCTCGGATGGCGCCGGACGGCCGACGCCGTGACCGTCACCGGCGAGCCGGACCGGGCCGACATCGAGGCCTGCTGGGAGCTCGGGGCGACGGTCGCCGCCGGGCTGATGGACTGACGGGCGTCAGGCGCGGTCGATGTGCACGCTGGTCGACTTCACGCGGGCCGTCGCCTGCATGCCGACCTCCAGCCCCAACTCCTCCACGGCCTCCCGGGTCAGCAGGGACACCAGGCGGTGCGGTCCCGCCTGGATCTCGACCTGGGCCGCGACGTCACCGAGCTTCACCGCGGTGACGATGCCGGGGAAGGCGTTCCGCGCCGAGGTGTAGGAGGTCTCCTCCTCGCCGGAGCCGGCCTGCGCGACCTCGACCGAGAACGCCGCCAGGTCACGGCCGTCGACGAGCCGGCGCCCGCTCTCGTCGCGATGGGTCGCGACCCGGCCGGCATCCGCCCAACGGCGGGCGGTGTCCGGGCTCACGCCGAGCAGACGAGCCGCCTGGCCGATGGTGTAGGACTTCATGGGCGACACCCTATGCGGAGCCCCTCGGGCTCCCCGCCACGCGCGGCCGCTCCGGACGCGGACGGCTTTGCGCCAACTCCTCCCGCCCGCCCGGACCGTGGGACACCCCCGTCCGGCCCCCGCCGACCACGTGCGACGACCCGCCGGGAGCGGGGCCGATGCCGTATACACGTTGTTCGTGGACGGTGCCGCGGATCCCGTGGACCCGCGGAGCTCCGGGGCGGCGGCCGGGTGTCCATCTCGGCCATCCTTAAATCAATCGCTTGACTGAGAGATCATCGCCGGATTGCCTGGACCTCCGAGACGCCGACCGAGGAGCGGGCCGATGGAACGCACGGTGCGGGCCGAACAGGTCAGCGGAACCAGGGAACGGATCCTGAGCGCCGCCGAGCGGCTGTTCGCGGAACACGGGGTCTACGCGGTGTCCAACCGCCGGGTCAGCGAGGCCGCGCAGCAGGGCAACAACGCCGCGGTCGGCTACCACTTCGGGACCAAGGCCGACCTGGTGCGGGCGATCGCCAGGAAGCACAGCCGGCAGATCGAGGATGCCCGCGAACGCCGACTGGCCCGCATCCAGGACCCCTCGGACATCGGCGAGTGGGTGGCCTGCCTGGTGCGGCCCACCACCGAGCACCTGGCCACCCTGGGCAGCCCCACCTGGTTCGCACGGTTCTGCGCCCAGGTCACGACCGACCCGGCGCTGCAGGACATCATGACCGAGGAGTCGCTCGCCTGCCCACCGACGCTGCAGGCACTCGAAGGACTCAACCGGTGCCTGCCCGACCTGCCCGCGGAGGTCCACGTCGAGCGGGCCGCCATGTCCCGCAACCTGATCATCCACACCTGCGCGGAGCGTGAACGCGCGCTCGCAGGGAACACCCCCACGCCCCGCGCGAACTGGCACGACACCGCCACCGGACTGATCGACGCCGTCGTCGGGCTCTGGGCTGCGCCCGTCACCCCCCGCCGCTGACCGCACCCCGCTCCACCCGCCCGTCTCCCGCCCCCGCCACCCACCCGTGCTCAGGCGGCCGCCCCGTGCTGCCCCGAGCCGAGAACAGAGGCTCCATGACCCCCTCCCGCGTTCTCGTCGTCGGCGCGTCCGCCGCCGGACTGGCCACAGCCGAGGCGCTGCGCCGCAAGGGCTACGACGGCACGCTGACGCTGCTCGGCGGCGAACCGCACCTGCCGTACGACCGCCCGCCCCTGTCCAAGCAGGTCCTGGCCGGCGCCAAGGAACCCGGGACGACCCGGCTGCGGACCCCCGAAGCGCTGGCGGCGCTGGACGCCGAGCTCCTCCTCGGCGATCCGGCCGTCGGGCTCGACGCCGCCGGCCGCACGGTGCGGACCGCGTCGGGCCGCGAACTGGGCGCCGACGCCGTCGTCGTCGCCACCGGACTGCGGGCCAGGACCCTGCCCGGCCTGACCGGACCGCAGGGGGTCCACGTGCTGAGGACGCTCGACGACGCCCTCGCACTGCGGACCGATCTGCTGGCCGCACGGCGGCTCGTCGTCGTCGGAGAGGGCGTGCTCGGCTGCGAGATCGCCGCCACCGCGCGCTCCCTGGGCCTGGACGTCACCCTGGCCGGCCCCCGCCCGGGCCCGATGCTCGCCCAGTTCGGCCCCGTGGTGTCCGACCTGCTCGGCGCCCTGCACACCGGGCAGGGCGTGCGCCTGCGGCTGGGCCGCGCCGTCACCGGGCTCACCACCGAGCAGGACCGGGTGACCGGGGTGCGCCTGGAGACCGACGAGGTGCTGCCCGCCGACGTGGTGGCCGTCGCCGTCGGGGGAGAGCCCGCCACCGACTGGCTGGCCGGCAGCGGGCTGCGCATCGGTGACGGACTGGTCTGCGACTCCCGCTGCCGGGCGGCCGACGGGATCTACGCCGTCGGGGACGTGGCCGCCTGGCACCACGAACTCCTCGGCGCCACCGTGCGCCTGGAGAACCGCACGAACGCCACCGAGCAGGCCCTCGCCGTCGCCGGCAACATCCTCGGAGCCGACCTGCCCTACGTCCCCGTGCCCTACTTCTGGACCGACCAGTTCGACGCCCGCATCCAGGCCCACGGCCTGCTCGCCCCGGACGCCCGGGTGACCGTCGTGGACGGCAGCCCGGAGACCGGACGCTTCGTCGCCCGCTACGAGCGCGACGGCCGGGTCACCGGCGTCCTCGGCTGGAGCATGCCCAAGCAGGCGCGGCTGCGCCGCCAGGAGATCGGCGGCCCCGTCCCGTCCCTCGAACCGTCCACGCCGTGACCGCGGCCGACGGCACGTCAGCCACCCGTACGCAGAAGTGAGGAAAGCGATGACCAGCACCGTGCACACGGAAGGGCCGCACGCGCCCTCGGCCCCCGACTACCCGATGGAGCGGGCGGCGGGCTGCCCCTTCGACCCGCCGCCCGCGCTCAAGGCCGAACAGGAGGCCGGGCCGCTCAGGAAGGTCCGGCTGTGGGACGGGACGACCCCCTGGCTGGTGACCCGCTATGCCGACCAGCGCACCCTTCTCGCCGACCCGAGGGTCAGCGCCGACATCACCCGCCCCGGGTATCCGAGCTCGGCTCCGCTCCAGGGGACGAGCTTCAGCTTCATCCTCATGGACGACCCGGAACACGCCCGTCAGCGGCGCATGGTCACCGCCCCCTTCACGATCAAGAGGGTCGAGGCGATGCGTCCGGCCGTCCAGAAGATCGTGGACGACCTGATCGACGCCATGCTGGCGGGGCCCCCGAAGGCCGACCTCGTGCAGGCCTTCGCCCTCCCCGTCCCCTCGCTCGTGATCTGCGAACTCCTCGGGGTGCCCTACACCGACCACGACTTCTTCCAGGAGAACAGCAAGGTCCTGATCAGCCGCACCGGGCCCCCCGAGGGCCGCACCACGGCCTACAACAACCTGATCGAGTACCTGGACGAGCTGATGGGCCACAAGATCGCCCAGCCCGCCGACGACCTCCTGTCAGGCCTCGGCACCCGCGTCCGGGCGGGCGAGCTGACCCGCCGGGACGCGGCCGAGACGGGTGTGCTCCTGCTGATCGCCGGACACGAGACCACCGCCAACATGATCGCCCTCGGCACGCTCGCCCTGCTCCAGCACCCCGACCAGCTCGACCGGCTGCGCGGGACCGACGACCCCAAGGTCGTCGCGGGCGCGGTGGAGGAGCTGCTGCGCTACCTCAACATCACCCACGGCGGACGCAGGCGCGCGGCCCTGGAGGACATCGAGATCGGCGGCGAGGTGATCAGGGCCGGTGAGGGGATCATCGTGCCCAACGACATCGGCAACCGCGACCCCGAGGTCTTCGACGACCCCGACCGGCTCGATCTGCACCGGGACGCGCGGCGCCACGTGGCCTTCGGGTTCGGCGTGCACCAGTGCCTCGGCCAGCCGCTGGCCCGCATGGAGCTCCAGGTCGTCTACAGCACCCTCTACCGGCGCATCCCCACCCTCCGGCTGGACGCCGCCCTCGACGAGCTGTCGTTCAAGCACGACGGGGCCGTCTACGGCGTGTACGAACTGCCGGTGGCCTGGTGACCTCACCGCCCCGCACCCTCCCCGCAGAGACACCGACCAAGGAGTACCCATGAAAGTGATCCTCGACCAGGACAAGTGCGTGGCGTCCGGCCAGTGCGTGGTCGCCGCTGACGACGTGTTCGACCAGGACGACGACGGCATCGCCGTCCTGCTCGACCCCGCGCCGGCGGAGTCGCGGGCCGACGACGTCCAGCAGGCCGCGGCGGTCTGCCCCGCCCTCGCCATCCGTATCGAGGGCTGACACCGGGGACCACAGCCGGGGCCGGGCACCGCCCGGCCCCGGCTCACGCCTGTCCGGTCCCTGTCCGGCCTTTTCCCGCCCCGGCCGTCCGCGGTGTCGCCTCCCGCCCCGGCCGTGGCGGTGAGCTCCGCAGCAGCGGGGTCCGCGCCTCGCGGCCCGGGGCGTGTCCCGGCGGACCGGTCCGCTCAGTGCGGCTTCCAGCTGAGCTTGTCCCCTCCCACCCACCGGACGGTGGCCGGGTCGTCGAGGTCCTCCACCGGGATGCCGACCGTCGCCGCGAGGATCAGCACGTCCGTCATCGCGGTCGCACTCCCGACGACCTCTCCGTCGATCTCCACGAGGCGGAAGGGCGGATCCCCGGGCTGGACGGGCAGGACGGTGATCCGAGGGGCCGGGGCGTGCGGGTTCTGAGTCATGGCGGATCGGTTCCACGCCCGCCTTCCGGGTATGCGTGACCGCCTCACCCATGAGCCTTATGCCCGTTTTAGTACGTTTTTAGAATTTGATCCGGTAATCCATAAAAGGCCATTTCGTGTGACCTGAGCCCCTTCGCGCTGGAGCAAAACGCCCGAATCGGACTCCGTGACCAGGGTCACCTCCTGCGCTCCTGACGCAGCGGCAGGGCCGCCGGTTCCCTTCTGTGCCAAGAGAAGCGGGCGGCGCGATGTGGGGTGGATTACATGAATTCCGGCGCAATGATCTTGCGAATGAATTGTGATCACCGAACCAGGCTTGTTCCTTTCCCTGTTTCTCGCCTACGGTCACCATCACTCCGGGCGGAACGCCGAATCCTGCCGCCGCCCGATTACCCGACCACTTCTCGTACGGCAGGAGCGGGGGACCCAAGTAAGTGCCGATCCGGTTTCCGGAACGGCTCGGGGTGAAGTCGCATTCCTGTGCGGCCGGGCATCTCCAGCCCGAACCCGACAGCTCACTTCGCAGGCGACGGAGAGGAATTCAGCATGCCCGAAAACGGTAAGCACCGTCGTTTCAGCACCAGTTCGCTCACCCGCGGCATCATCGCCGTGAGCACGGGCGGAGCCGCCCTGGCCCTCCCCGTGATCGGTGCCACCGGCGCCTTCGCGGCCCCGGCCCAGCCGACCGCCGTCGAAAAGGCGGCGACGTCGACTCCCGCGACCGGCAAGGGAATTGCCGCGCAAAAGTCCGAGCCCACCACCTATTCTGTGATCTTGGGTGACACCCTCGCCAAGATCGCTCGTGAGCATTCCGTCAGCGGTGGCTGGAAGGCCCTGTACGAGGACAACCAGAAGGCTGTCGGCGGAAATCCGGACCTGATTCACCCCGGCCTGAAGCTGACGATCGGCGCCAAGGCCGACGGCAAGAAGGCGGACAAGGCCGAATCCAAGGCCTCCACCTCGTCCGACCGTGAGAAGAGCGCCGACCGCGCCGACCGCTCGGAGCGCACGACCGCGCTCGCCGCGGAGAGCGCACCCGCCCCCGAGGCCGCTCCGACCGCCTACACCAACGACCTCGACGGCTGGATCAAGGAGTCGCTCGCCGTCATGGCGCAGCACGGCATCCCCGGCACCTACGAGGGCATCCACCGCAACATCATCCGCGAGTCCGCGGGCAACCCCCAGGCCATCAACAACTGGGACTCGAACGCCGCTGCGGGCATCCCGTCCAAGGGGCTGCTCCAGGTCATCGACCCGACCTTCCAGGCCTACCACGTGCCCGGCACCTCGATGGACAGCTACGACCCGGTCGCCAACATCACGGCCGCGTGCAACTACGCCGCGGACAAGTACGGTTCGATCGACAACGTCTTCGGGGCCTACTGAGTCCTCGCGCAGGCGAAACCTCCGTCGCACGGGTGTCTGACGGAGCAGCGGTACTGACGGGTGGTGCGGGTTCGGCGGAACCCGCACCACCCGCTTCGCGTTGTCCGGAGCCGTTCGTGTCCGGAGGCCCCCGCGGCCCGTCAGGGCCGACCATGCGGGCGACAGATGCCACGACACGCCCTGGGGCGGGCCCGGCACGGCCCGGGCGACTGGTCCTCGTACAGCTTCGTCGTCCATACTGCCCGCCGTGGAGCAGCGCATAGATTCGAACACGAAGCCCGAGTTCGCCGCGGGGACAGACCCGGCGTACATCCCCGGCCTGACGGCCCCTGCCCCCGCGCGGACGGAGGAGACGGAGAAGGCGGAGCCCGCGAGGATCCGGGACGCCGAAGCGCCCGCCGAGGAGGCGGCCGACGAGTCCGTGGAGGGGCCCGCGGACGCCGCGGCCCCCGGTGACGGCGACGCCCCGGACGGTGGCGCGGCCCCCGAGGACGCCGGGGCGGCGTCCGGGGCGGGGAGCCGGAAGAGGGAGGCCGACGACGGGGAGGGTCCCGTCTTCGAGGTCAGCGACCGGCGCGGATCCATCCGGGTGGACGCCGACGGTGTCCGCTTCCGGCTCGACGACCAGGAGGCCGAGTTCGACTGGTCCGAGATCGGGGCGGTCGAGGTCAGGACCGGCCGCTTCGGACGCCGGTTCACCGTGACCGTCCACCTGTCCAGCCGCCGGTGGTTCAACGCCGAGGTCGAGGCCGGGGCCCGCGGCGACCTCAAGCGGTGGACCGCGGAACTCGACGAGGCGCTGGACGCCTACTTCGAAGAGGCCTGACCTCCACGGTCACGGCCGCGCACCGGGCCCGCGCCGGCCCGGTGCGCGGCATGCCGTGCGAGGCCTCAGGCCCCGGCCGCGTCGTCGAGCACCACCGACCGGGTCAGATGCCGCGGCAGGTCGGGATCGAGGCCGCGGGCCGCCGCGCGCGCGACCGCCAGCCGCTGGACCCTGACCAGATCGGCCAGCGGATCCAGACCGCTCTCCACCCAGCGGGCCCCGGTCGCCCGCACCTGCTCCCGGAGACCTTCCGGGGCCTCGCCGAACATCCAGGTCGCCGTTCCGGCCGTGGCGATGCTGATGGGGCCGTGGCGGTACTCCATCGCCGGGTACGCCTCCGTCCAGGACAGCGACGCCTCCTTCATCTTGAGGGCCGCCTCGTTGGCGAGCCCCACCGTCCAGCCGCGCCCCAGGAAGCTGAACTGGCCGCACTCCAGCAGCCCTTCGGGCAGCGGCTCCGCCAGAGCGGTCTCCGCGTCCCGGACCACCTGGTCGGTGTGGAGTCCCAGATGCGCGCGGAACAGGGTCAGCGCGGTGGTCGCGAAACGCGTCTGGACCACGGACCGTTCGTCGGCGAAGTCGAGGACGACCAGCTCGTCGGCGGCGTCCGTCACCGGCGTCCGCGGATCGGCGGTCACGGCCACGGTCCGCGTACCGCCCCGCAGCCGGGTCAGCAGTTCGAGGACCTCGGTCGTGGTCCCCGAGCGCGTCAGCGCGACGACCCGGTCGTACGCACGCCCGAAGGGGAACTCCGAGGCGGCGTAGGCGTCCGACTCGCCCTGCCCGGAGGCCTCGCGGAGCGCGGCACAGGCCTGGGCCATGTAATAGGAGGTGCCGCAGCCGACGACGGCGATGCGCTCACCGGCGACGGGCAGGACGGCCTTCCGGCCGGCGGCCACCTCTGCCGCGCGGCGCCAGGCCTCCGGCTGTCCGGCCGTCTCGGTCTCGACATGCCACATGTCCGCACTCCGCTTCCGCTGCCGCGCGCCCCTGGTGGGGTGAGCTGGGTGAGTTCGACCTTGCGTGTTCGATTCTGCATGCTAGATGCTCTGTTCGAGCAAGAACAAGCATAATTTTCGCGTACTCATGATCGATCGAATGGCTGTTTTCGGTCATGCTTGGCGAGTGAGCGGCTCGATCCGAGTGCGGCGGCCGGGGCCTCTCCACCGTGCACCGGACCCCCTCCCGCTCCGCATCCACCCTCCTCGGCACAGCACCGGAACCGGCGCCTCCGGCCGTCGTGCGGCTCGTTGGTCCTGTTCCGACCCGTGTCGGTGGTACGCCGAACGGGTGAGGGGCGAGAGAATTGCCCGATGAACAGCGAGCGCAGCCGGCGCACAGCCGGCCGGCACACGGACGGGACGGCCCTGTGAGCAGGTACGACAGATACGACAGGTACGACCCCACCGACGAACAGTGGGAAGGGCTCGCCCAGGTCGTGCCGCTGAGGGGCCGCAACGAATGGCCCTCGCGGGTCGACCACCGGGCGGTCCCCGAGCAGCGGGTGGCGGCCGAGCAGCGGCGCCTGGTCGTCCTGCGGGTCCAGGTCTTCGCGGACGCGCGCGAGGTGGCCGAGTACCTGGTGGCACAGATCCCGGTCCTGCTCGACCTGACCGGCGCGGAGACCGACGTGGCCAAGCGGATCCTCGACTTCAGCAGTGGCGTGGTCTTCGGGCTGGGCAGCGGGATGCACCGGGTCGACCGCAACGTCTTCCTGCTCGCACCGGTCGGCATGGAGGTCGAGGGGGTCGCCGCGGCCGGCGTACCCCAATCGTAGGAAGGTCCCGCGGGCGGAACGGTTCGCCGCTCACCGGCGTGCGTACGGTCCGCTCATGACTGTGATCTCCTCCGGGCCGGCGGTTCCGTCGCCGTCGGGCACGGCCCGCCCCACGCGTCCCCTGGTCGGCGAACTCCGGCTGGACGCCTTCGCCTCGCACCGCCGCACCGTCATCCCGCTCGGGCCGTTCACGCTGCTCGCCGGGGACAGCGGCAGCGGGAAGTCGACCGCCCTGCGCGGGTACGAGGCCCTGGCACGGCTGGCCGCCGGCGATCCGCTGGAGGACGTCTTCCCCGACCCGGCGGCCTGGGTGCCGGAACGGGCGGAGGCCGACGCGCAGGGGCGGCGCGGATTCAGACTCGGCTGCACGGTGGAGGGCCCGGCCGGCCCGACGAGGCTGGATCTCGCCGTGCAGGCCGAGCCCGCGCTGCGCATCGTCGGCGAGCGGCTGACGGGCGGCGGGCGGACCCTCTTCACCACCGCACTGCGGGACCCCCGGAGCCCCCGCGTCCAGGCCGCCTGGCACACCGCGGGTGCGGTGCCGGTGACGCGGGCCCCCTTCCCCGACGACCGGCTCGGTACGGCGCTGCTGCCGCTGCGCGTCGCGGGGACCACCGACGGCCAGTTGAGGGTCCTGGCCGCCGCCGAGCAGGTGGTGGTGGCCCTGCGCTCCGCCTTCCTCTGCGACCCGCAGCCGCACCGGATGCGCACGGCGGTGCCGGCCGGGGACGGGCGGCCGACCCGGTGCTGCGGCAACTTCGCGGACGTCCTGCACCGCACCCGCGAGCAGTGCGCGCAGTGGCACGCCCGGCTGGTCGCCACGGCCGCCGCGGGATGTGCGGGGCCGGTGACCTCGCTGACCGCCGAACGTCTCGGGGACGGCACGGTGCACGCCCTGGTCGGCCGCGGTGCTGCCCCCGGAACGCCCCTCGGGCGCCTGGGGGACGGCGAACTCCGCTGTCTCGCCCTGGCGCTGGTGCTGCTGGCGGGCCCGCACGCCCTGGCCGCGGACCCGGCGGCGGAGGTGCCGGACGCCCTGCGGGTCGTCACGGTCCTGGCCGACGGCTTCGACCGGAGCCTGGACCTGCGGCAGGCCGGGGCGCTGCTGGCACTCGCGGCGTCGGTCTGCGCGGAGGGCCGTCTGCGCCTGCTGGGCACGGTCGGTGGGGCGGCTGCGGCGGTGGCCCGCGTGACGGCCGGGGCGACGGTGGTAGACCTGACGCCGTGACGGATCTGGATATTGCGCAACTGCAGCGGCGGCTGGCCGACTTCGCGGCGTCCCGGGCCTGGGAGCCCTACCACACCCCCAAGAACCTGTGCGCGGCGCTGAGCGTGGAGGCGTCCGAACTGCTGGAGATCTTCCAGTGGCTGACACCGGAGCAGTCTGCGCGGGTGATGGAGGACGCCGGTCCCGCGTTCCGCGTCACGGACGAGGTCGCGGACGTGCTGGCCTATCTGCTCCAGTTCTGCGAGGTGTTGGGCATCGACGTGTTGGCGGCGCTCGCGGCGAAGATCGAGCGGAACGAGGAGCGCTTTCCGGTGCCCGGTGGCGCCGATCCGACCGATCGTCACTCTTCGGAGTGATCGACTTATACACAATCGGCTTCCTGTCCACAGATTTCCGTTTTCCTCTGGCGTTCGTGTGCCATGCCCTTCACTGTGGGTAATGAAGAGGTGAGCGGGTTCTTTCTACGGATCGTCTCGGTGACGGGGGAATCGCATGGAAGCGGAGCGACTGATCGCGGCGGGCCGCAGTGCGCTGGCGGAGAGCCGGGGAGTGCCGGCCGTCATGGCGGAGGCCTGGCAGGCCCAGGCGCTCGCCCGGGCGGTCGGCGGGCAGTTGGCGCGTTACGGGCCGGCCGAGTTACGGACGGAGGCGCGCGGACTGAGCGAGACCTGCGCCCTGGGCAGCGCGGTGCTCGACCATCCGATGGTCCCGGCCGGCGGGGTGCGTGCCTCGCAGCTCACCGAAGTCACGCAGGTGGCCCGTGCCTTGGCCGCTCTCGCCCTGCTGCTCGGTGAGGCGGGCATCGCGCTGGTGGGCGTCGCCTGCGGGACGGAGGAGGAGGGGCTGTACTGGCAGTGCATCGAGGCGATAGACGCGGTCGACGAATCGGTGGACCGGGTCCAGGGCATGCTGCGGCGGCTCGCCGAGCAGGAGCGCGAGCGTGAGCGAGGGCCGGAGCAGGAGGGGGACGGGCCGTTCGGAGTGGTCCACGGGCCGGCGGGCTTCGTCGCGGGCCAGCCATGAGCGGCCCGGCCGGGCCAGGGACGGTCGGGGCCCGGGCGGCCGGGAGCGGGCCCGCCGGGCGCCGGCCGGTGGTGAACGGGCCGGTCGGGGCCTTCCGCCGGGGGAGCGGGGGCTCTCCGCCGGGGAAAGCCGGGGAAAGCCGGGGAAAGCCGGGGAAAGGGGACGGCGGCGGGGCACGGCCGTTGCGAAGGTGCAGGATGGAGACATGGATCTTCGAATCTTCACCGAGCCCCAGCAAGGGGCGAGCTACGACACCCTCCTCACCGTGGCCAAGGCCGCGGAGGACCTCGGTTTCGACGCCTTCTACCGTTCGGACCACTATCTGCGCATGGGCTCCGGCGACGGCCTGCCCGGCCCGACCGACGCGTGGATCACCCTGGCCGGGCTGGCCCGCGAGACCAAGCGGATCCGCCTCGGCACCCTGATGACGGCGGGCACCTTCCGTCTGCCGGGGGTGCTGGCCATCCAGGTCGCCCAGGTCGACCAGATGTCCGGTGGCCGGGTGGAGCTCGGCCTCGGTGCGGGCTGGTTCGAGGAGGAGCACAAGGCGTACGGCATCCCCTTCCCGAAGGAGAAGTTCGGCCGCCTGGAGGAGCAGCTGGCGATCGTCACGGGCCTGTGGGAGACCGAGACGGGCAAGACCTTCAGCTATGACGGGACGTACTACCAGCTCACGGATTCGCCGGCGCTGCCGAAGCCGGCCCAGGCCAAGGTGCCGATCCTGATCGGCGGCCACGGGGCGGTCCGTACCCCGCGCCTCGCCGCCCGGTACGCGGACGAGTTCAACATCCCCTTCGCCTCCCTCGACGACAGCGAGAAGCAGTTCGGCCGGGTCAGGGACGCCGCCGTGGCGGCCGGCCGCGCACCGGACGACCTGGTGTACTCCAACGCCCTGGTGGTGTGCGTCGGTAAGGACGACTCGGAGGTCGCGCGGCGCGCCTCCGCCATCGGGCGGGAGGTCGAGGAGATCAAGGCGAACGGACTGGCGGGCTCGCCCGACGAGGTGGTCGACAAGATCGGCCGCTACGCCGCCATCGGATCCTCGCGGATCTACCTCCAGGTCCTGGATCTCGACGACCTGGAGCATCTGGAACTGATCTCGTCGCGGGTCCAGTCGCAGTTGGGCTGACGGGACATCCCCGCTCGCCCGCCGGTCCCCGCGTGCCGCGGTCCCCGGGCGGCCGGAGGCACGTACGGCCCGGGTGACCGAACGGCCCGTGGCCGCGGGGCGGGCGGCGGGATGCGGCAGGGAGCAGATGCCGGGGGACCGACGGGCAGGGACCGGCTGACAGGGGCCGACAGGCGGGGACCGGCTGACGGGGGCCGACAGGCGGGGGACCGGCTGACAGGGCGGGTCCGGGGGACTCCGGGCCGGGCTGCGGACGGCCGACAGTGAGGAGCAGTGGTGCACACCGACAGGACACCGGAGGTCCGGTCCGGCCGGACGCTCGGCGACGCGCTCGCCGAGGGGACCGTGCTGCTGGACGGGGGTCTCTCCAACCAGTTGGAGGCGCAGGGATGCGATCTGTCCGACGCCCTGTGGTCGGCCCGGCTGCTCGGCGACGAGCCTCGGCAGATCGAGGCCGCCCACCGGGCCTATGCGCAGGCGGGTGCGCAGGTGCTCATCACCGCCAGCTATCAGGCCACCTTCGAGGGGTTCGCGCGTCGCGGGACCGGCCGGGCCCGCGCGGCGGAGCTGATGGCGGGCAGCGTGGAGTGCGCACGCCGGGCGGGTGCGGCGTCGGGCCGGGAGTACTGGGTGGCCGCCTCGGTCGGCCCGTACGGCGCGATGCTCGCGGACGGCAGCGAGTACCGCGGCCGGTACGGGCTGACGGTCCGCGAGCTGATGCGCTTCCACCGGCCCCGGGCGGAGACGCTGGCCGCGGCGGGCCCCGATGTGCTGGCTCTGGAGACGGTGCCGGACACCGATGAGGCCGAGGCCCTGCTGCGGGTGGTCCAGGACCTGGAGGTGCCGGTCTGGCTGTCGTACAGCATCGAGGGGGACCGGACCAGGGCGGGGCAGCCCCTGGCGGAGGCGTTCGGGCTCGCCGCCGGGGTCGACCAGGTCCTCGCGGTCGGCGTCAACTGCTGCGACCCCGCCGACGCGGACCGCGCGGTGGAGGTGGCCGCCGCGGCCACCGGCAAGCCGGTCGTCGTCTACCCGAACAGCGGGGAGGAGTGGGACGCGGACGGCCGGGGCTGGACC
Source organism: Streptomyces sp. NPDC006296 (assembly GCF_040613235.1). Classification (NCBI taxonomy): domain Bacteria; kingdom Bacillati; phylum Actinomycetota; class Actinomycetes; order Kitasatosporales; family Streptomycetaceae; genus Streptomyces; species Streptomyces sp. NPDC006296. The sequence goes on from NZ_JBEXRT010000015.1 coordinate 70,240, forward strand.
GGCAGGGGCACGTTCGAAGCGGGGCGGGTGCGGGCCTGGCAGGAGGCGGGCGCCCGGCTGGTCGGCGGATGCTGCCGGGTCGGCCCGTCAGGGATCCGGGCCCTGGCCGCCCGGCTGGAGTCGCCGGGCGCATGAGGACCGGGCGCAGCCGTCCCGGGCCCGGAAGGGCCGGGGCATCGGTGCGGCGTGGAGCCGCACCCGCGCGGTGTCCCACCCCTCGTCCCGCTCTTCGGCCCGCCCCCTCCCGGGGGCCGGCCGCGGTGACGGATCCCGTCGCCACCGGTCGCAGGGCGGCCCGGCAGGAATCGGGCGGTGGTTCGCAGGGTGAACGGCGCCTCCCGCGGTGAGGATGAAGGCATGGGATTCCATGTCGATTCCGAGGCCGGGCGGCTGCGCCGCGTCATCCTGCACCGCCCCGATCTGGAGCTGAAGCGGCTCACCCCCAGCAACAAGGACGCGTTGCTGTTCGACGACGTGCTCTGGGTGCGCCGTGCCAGGGAGGAGCACGACGGCTTCGCCGACGTGCTGCGCGACCGGGGTGTGGAGGTGCATCTCTTCGGCGACCTGCTGCGGGAGTCCCTCGACGTCCCGGTGGCGCGGCGGCTCGTCCTCGACCGGGTCTTCGCGGAGAAGGAGTACGGCCCCCTCGCCACCGAGCACCTGCGCGCCGCCTTCGAGGAGCTGTCCGCCGCCGAGCTGACCGAGGCCCTGGTGGGCGGGATGACGAAGCGGGAGTTCCTGGAGCGGCACCCCGAGCCGACCTCCGTCCGCTTCCACGTCATGGATCTGGACGACTTTCTGCTGAGCCCGCTGCCCAACCACCTCTTCACCCGGGACACCTCCGCCTGGATCTACGACGGTGTGTCCATCAACGCGATGCGCTGGCCCGCCCGGCAGCGCGAGACCGTCCACTTCGAGGCGATCTACCGGCACCACCCCCTCTTCACCGGGTCCGAGGCGGGGGTCTTCCACCACTGGTCGGAGGGCCAGGACGACTACCCGTCCACCATCGAGGGCGGCGACGTCCTCGTCATCGGCCGGGGCGCCGTCCTGATCGGCATGAGCGAACGCACGACGCCGCAGGCCGTGGAGATGCTGGCCCGAGGGCTCTTCGACGCCGGATCGGCCCGGACCATCGTGGCGCTCGACATGCCCAAGCGCAGGGCGTTCATGCACCTCGACACGGTGATGACGATGATCGACGGAGACACGTTCACGCAGTACGCCGGGCTCGGCATGCTCCGCTCCTACACGATCGAGCCCGGCTCCGGTCCCCGTGAGCTGAAGGTGACCGACCACCCGCCCGAGCACATGCACCGGGCCATCGCCGCCGCCCTCGGGCTGGACCGGATCCGGGTGCTGACCGCCACCCAGGACGTGCACGCGGCCGAGCGGGAGCAGTGGGACGACGGCTGCAACGTGCTGGCCGTGGAGCCCGGTGTCGTCGTCGCGTACGAGCGCAACGCCACCACCAACACCTATCTGCGCAAGGAGGGCATCGAGGTCATCGAGATCCGCGGCAGCGAGCTGGGTCGGGGCCGGGGCGGCCCGCGCTGCATGAGCTGCCCCGTGGTGCGCGACGCGGTGTGACACGGGCGGTGACGGCGGCCGGGAGGCGGTGCGCACGGGCCCCGGACCACCGGCCCGCGCCGTCGTCTCCCGGCAGGACGCCGACGCCTCTGTATAGCAATGCGATGCCTCGTATAGACTTCCAGAGCAATTATCCGTACGCCCGTAGTCCGACCCGGGAGCAGTCACCATGGCCATAGACCTCACAGGCCGCCCTTTCCTCAAGGAGCTGGACTTCACGGCCGAGGAGTTCCGCGGCCTGGTCGCCCTGTCCGCCGAGCTCAAGGCGGCCAAGAAGGCGGGGGCGGAGGAGCGCCGGCTGTGCGGCAGGAACATCGCGCTGATCTTCGAGAAGACCTCGACCCGCACCCGCTGCGCCTTCGAGGTGGCGGCCGCGGACCAGGGTGCCTCCACGACGTACCTCGACCCCTCCGGCTCCCAGATGGGGCACAAGGAGTCGGTCAAGGACACCGCCCGGGTGCTCGGCCGGATGTTCGACGCGATCGAGTACCGCGGGGACAGCCAGCAGGCCGTCGAGGAGCTGGCGGCGTACGGCGGTGTGCCGGTCTACAACGGGCTCACCGACGACTGGCACCCCACCCAGATGCTCGCCGACGTCCTCACGATGACCGAGCACAGCGCGAAGCCGCTGGAGGAGATCACCTTCGCCTACCTCGGCGACGCCCGATTCAACATGGGCAACTCCTACCTGGTCACCGGCGCGCTGCTGGGCATGGACGTCAGGATCGTCGCGCCCGCCGCCTACCGGCCGGCCCAGGGCGTCGTGGACCGGGCGCGCGAGCTGGCCGCGTCCAGCGGCGCCCGCCTGACCCTCACCGAGGACATCGCCGAAGGCGTGCGGGGCGCCGACTTCGTCGTCACCGACGTCTGGGTCTCGATGGGGGAGCCCAAGGAGGTGTGGGACGAGCGCATCGCCGCCCTCGCCCCGTACGCCGTGACCATGGACGTGCTGCGCGCCACCGGCAACGACGACGTGAAGTTCCTGCACTGTCTCCCGGCCTTCCACGACCTCGGGACGAAGGTGGGCCGGGAGATCCATGAGCGGCACGGGCTGTCCGAGCTTGAGGTCACCGACGAGGTCTTCGAGTCCGCGCACTCGGTCGTCTTCGACGAGGCGGAGAACCGGATGCACACCATCAAGGCGGTGCTGGTCGCGACGCTGGCGGGAGATGCCCGGTTCGCATGAACATGCACCCGATGGGGTGAACATGCGGGTGATTGGCTACGATGGTGGCACTTGGTGGGGTTTGGGCTCGCACGCCCGAACCCCTTTCCTGTGCCCGGTCCGGAGCGTGCTGTGCCCCGTCCGCGGCCGATCCCCAGGTGAGAGCCCCCCACCGGCTCCGTTCCCCCGTACCGCCAGAGAAGAGACTCCGTCCCCCCATGAGCGCCGCCTCCTCCACCCCGTCACGCCCTCCGCGCAGCACCGGGGCGCGCGTCAAGAGCCCCGCCCTGCTGCTCGCCGAGTCCGGAGCCGACCTGGAGGGGCACGGTCTGCGGCGCACCATGGGCCTGTTCCAGCTCGTCTGCTTCGGTGTCGGCGCGATCGTCGGCACCGGGATCTTCGTCGGCCTGTCCGACAGCGTCGCCGAGGCGGGCCCCGCCGTGGTGGTCTCGTTCGTCCTCGCCGCGGTCACCTGCATCGTCACCGCCTTCTCGTTCGCCGAACTCGGCGGCGCCATCCCGGTCTCCGGGAGCAGCTACTCCTTCGCCTACGCCACGCTCGGGGAGCGGACCGCCTTCCTCGTCGGCTGGTGCCTGCTGCTGGAGTACGGCGTCTCGGTCTCCGCGGTCGCGGTCGGCTGGAGCCAGTACGTCAACGAGCTGCTGAACAGCGTCGTCGGCCGGAGCCTTCCGGCGGCACTCTCCACCGGGCCGGGCGACGGCGGGGTGATCAACCTGCCGGCGGTCGTGGTGGTCATGATGGCGGCCACGCTCCTGGTGCGCGGGGTCAGGGAGAGCGCCAGGGCCACGGCGGCGATGGCGGTGCTGAAGATCGTCGTCCTCGTCGCGTTCTGCGTGATCGCGTTCACCGCGTTCGAGGACGGCCACCTCTCGCCCTTCGCCTCGCAGGGCGCGGCCGGGATCACCGCCGGCGCCTCGGTGGCGTTCTTCTCGTACATCGGCTTCGACGCGATCACCACCGCGGGCGAGGAGGTCAAGAACCCCCGCCGGAACATCCCCCTCGCGATCCTGATCTGCATCGGCGTGGTCACCCTGCTCTACTGCGCGGTCGCCCTCGGGGCGATCGGGGCGCTGGGGGCGGACGCGGTGGCCGACCGGCCGGCCGCGCTCTCCCTGGTCGTCGACGGGGTGACCGGGTCGAGCGTCGGCGGCGGGATCGTCGCCTTCGGGGCGGTGGTCGCCATCGCCTCGGTCGTCCTGGCGGTGATGTACGGCCAGACCCGGATCCTGATGTCGATGTCCCGCGACGGACTGGTCCCCCGGGTCTTCGAGCGGGTGTCACCGAGGACCCGCACCCCGGTCGCCAACACCTGGATCGTGGCCGTCCTCTTCGCGGTCCCCGCGGCGTTCTCGTCCCTCGGTGTCGTGGTCAACCTGACGACCATCGGCACGCTCGCCATCATGGCGGTGGTCAACATCGCCGTCCTCGCCCTGCGCCGCCGCGACCCGGAGCTGAAGCGGTCCTTCCGCGTGCCGTTCTATCCGGTCAGCCCGGTCCTGGGCGTCGGATTCTGCCTGTACCTGATGTACGGGACGGGCTGGACGACCTGGGTGCAGTTCCTGGTCTTCCTGGCCGTGGGCGCCCTGGTGTACGCGGGGTACGGCCGCAGCCGTTCCCGGCTCGTCAGGGAACCGCGGGACCGGACGGCGGCACCGGGCGCGACGGGAGCGTGAACCAGACCGCCTTGCCGTGCTCGGTGGGGCGGTGGCCGCAGGCGGAGCTGAGGGCGCGGATCAGCAGGAGCCCCCTGCCGTGCTCCTGCCAGGGGTCCTGGGTGCTGTCCGGGAGCAGGCTGGACAGGTCGCCGGGCGACCCGGGGTCGCGGTCGTGCACCTCGACCTGGCAACCGGACGCCAGGAGCTCCACCACCAGCTCGATGGGACCGGAGCCGTCGGTGTGCTCGACGGCGTTCGCGACCAGCTCGGCCGTCAGCAGCTCGGCCGTGTCGCTGTACGCGGGCGCGTCGAGGTCCGCCAGCGCCGTGCGGATCAGCGCACGGGCGATCGGCACCGCCGCCGTGGAGTGCGGCAGGGTGATGCGCCAGGACGGGGGTGTGGGGACGTCGGGCGGCACGGTGGGGGCTTCCGTTCGGCGGCGGGACAACCGGAGGGGCGCATGCGTGCCCGGACCGGCTGCGTCCCGGGACGGAACCGCACCGGAGGGCGCGGTTCCGTACCAGGACTTCCTGCGCTCAACCATACGAAGCGAGACGCCCCGGACATAGAGGCTGTCGGCCGGTGCACAAGGGACCTTCGCCACAGTGGTGCGCGCGCCCTGCCCTCCGCCCGTGACGGCGGTCACGGAAGGGCGGTGCGCTCATCCGGGCTCCGCGGTGATCAGCAGACGGTCGGAGACCGCCTCGTAGCCGATGCGGAGGTACAGGCCGTTGCTCGTCGGGTTGGCGAGGTCGGTGAAGAGCAGCACCTCCGCGGCCCCGCTCTCCCGCGCCAGCCGTCCGGCCTCCGCCGTCACCCCTGCCGCGTACCCCAGGCCCCGGTGTTCCGGGGGTGTGTAGACCGTCGTCACCCGCACCGTGCCCGCGATCCTCCGTGAGACGCCCGCCATCGAGACCGGCACCCCGTCGTGCTCCCAGAGGGTCAGCCCGCCGTGCGCGGTGCGCTCGTCCACGATCCGCTCCGCACGGTCGGCCGGCTGCCCGGTCTCCGCGGCGAACGCCCGGACCCAGGTGACGAGCAGGGACCGGTCCGCGGCGGTCGCGGCCCTGGGCCGGCCGGCCGGCGCCGGGGAGGGCGGCACGGCGGTGCCGAGCCGGTAGAGCCGCAGCTCCTCGTCGACGCGGTGGCGCGGCCAGCGTGCGGCCAGCGCGACAGCCGCCTCACGCTCCGCGTTGACCCCGGACAGCCACGGCTCGTCCGCGAGCGCGGCCACCGCCTCCGGGGCGGCCGAGCCCAGCACGGGCGGGTAGGGCGGTGTCGTCACCAGCGCCCCGGCCACGTCCCCGTCCGCCCCGCGCCACCAGCCCAGCACCGGAACCCCCGCGCCGTAGGCGTGCGGTCCGCCGTCCCGCAGGGTGGCGGTGACGGTCAGCAGCAGGGTGTTCTCGGCGGGCCGTGCGGCCAGGAACGGCCCGGCCGTCTCCAGGAAGGCGTCGATGTCATCGGTGAAGGTCCAGGACATGTCCCCATCCTGCCCGGCCGCCCGCCCTCCGCGGTACGCCCCGGGTCCAGGGCCGGCGACGCCGCCGCGCCGGTCCGGGACCACGTGCCGACGGGACGGGCGAAGAGCGACGGGGTGCCGGGGCGCCGGGCGAAGGTGCGGCGAGGGGCGAGGAGTCGCGCGGATGGGGGCGGCGCGCGGGATGGAGGCGGGCGGCGGCCAAGAGCCGGACGGCGCGGCGGCGAGCGCACGGGAGGCGCGCACGTCTCCCGCGCCGAAGTGTCGGCGGAGTGTGGTGGGCCCCGGTGGCGGCAGGGGTGCTCCGGAGCGAGGCTGAAGGCGTACGCAGCCGTGCCGACGCGCAGGGAGGCGACGGCGGTGACCACAGCACCGGCCCCGTGCGCGGTGAGCCGGTCGCCCGAGGGTGACGGCATCACCGTGCGGGAGGCCGCACACTGCCGCCTGCGCGCCGCCCGCGCCGTCCGGGGCCTGCCGGACGAGGCTCCCGACGAACCGCTCCACCTGTCCCTGAACGCCGACCAGGTGTTCCGTACGGGCGGAGACGCCGCAGCCCCCGCGCGGGAGCGGCCCCACGTCATGCCGTCCCGCCACAGGTGAGCGGAGCCGGCACCTCCGCACCCCCTCAGAGGCCAGGGCACCGGCCCGCCCGGCGCGAGCCGGAACCGACGGCCCCGAAGCGACGGCCTCGAACCGACGGCGCGGAAGCAGCGGCCCGGAACCGACGCCCCTGAACCGACGGCCCGGAAGCAGTGGCCCGGCGGCCGCGCGGCGCGCCGTACGGGTGAACCGGCCCGGGCGATATATCTGTATTCGGTGCCCTTTGTTCCGGAACACCCGTCGTGACCGTACTCATCCTCTGCCATTTCGTCCTCGCGGCATGCGCGGCACCGCTGGTGCGCCGGCTCGGCCGACTCGCCTTCATCGTCCTCGCGCTGCCGCCCGCCGCCACCACGGTGTGGGCGTTCACCGAGTGGGGCACCGCGGCGGCCGGCGGATCGGTCGGCTGGTCGTGGGAGTGGATCGGGACCTACGACGTGTGGCTCGCCCTGCGCCTGGACGCGCTCGCCGAGCTGATGGTGCTGCTGGCGGCCGGTGTGGGCACGCTCGTCCTGCTGTACTGCGCGTCCTACTTCACCGACGGCTCACCCCGGCTTGGCCCCTTCGCGGGAAACCTGCTCGCCTTCACGGGCGCCATGCTCGCCCTCGTCCTCGCGGACGACCTGATCTCCCTCTACGTGTTCTGGGAACTGACCACCGTCTTCTCCTACCTGCTCATCGGCCACGGCAGCGAGCAGAAGAAGAACCGCCGCTCCGCCCTCCAGGCCCTGACGGTCACCACGCTGGGCGGACTCGCCATGCTGGTCGGCTTCCTGATCCTCGGTCAGGCCGCGGGCACCTACCGGATCTCCGCGATCGTGGCCGACCCCCCGGAGCCGACCCTCGCCGTGTCCACGGCGGTCGCCCTCGTGCTCTGCGGGGCCCTGTCCAAGTCGGCGATCTGGCCGTTCAGCCTCTGGCTGCCGAACGCCATGGCCGCGCCCACCCCCGTCAGCGCCTACCTGCACGCCGCCGCCATGGTCAAGGCCGGCGTCTACCTCGTCGCACGGCTCGCCCCGGCCTTCGCCGACGTCCCGCTCTGGCGGCCGGTCGTCCTCGTGCTGGGCGGCGCCACCATGCTCCTCGGCGGCTGGCGCGCGTTGCGTCTGCACGACCTGAAGCTCGTCCTCGCCTACGGCACCGTCAGCCAGCTCGGCTTCCTCCTCGTGCTCGCCGGCGCGGGCAACCGGAACGCGGCACTCGCCGCGGTCGCGATGATCCTCGCGCACGCCCTGTTCAAGGCCGCGCTGTTCCTCGTCACCGGCATCGTGGACCACGCGGCCGGCAGTCGTGACCTGCGCGTCCTCTCCGGCCTCGGCCGCAGCCTGCCGCACGTGTGCGCGGTCGGTGTGCTCGCCGCCGCCTCCATGGCCGCACTGCCGCCGTTCCTCGGGTTCGCCGCGAAGGAGGCCGCCCTCGACGCGCTGCTGCACGGAGGCACCGCCGACCGCTGGACGCTCGCCGTCGTCGTCCTCGGTTCGGTGCTGACGGTCGCCTACACCCTGCGCTTCGTGTGGGGGGCGTTCGCCCGGAAGCCCGGTGTCGCCGACACCCCCGTCCACCGCACCGGCGCCGCACTCCTGGCCCCGCCCGCGGTCCTCGCCCTCGCCGGGCTGGTCCTGGGCCCCGGAGTCGGCTGGACGGAGCGCCTGTTCGCCGCGTATGCCGACGTCTTCCCGGCCCCCGCCCACCCCTATCACCTGGCGCTCTGGCACGGCTTCGGGACGGCCCTGCTGCTCTCGGCCGTGACGTGGGCGGGCGGGGCCGTGCTCTTCGCGGCGCGCGGGACGGTCACCCGGCTCTCCCGCCGCGTCGCCTGGCCCACCGCGGACAGCGTGTTCGGACACCTCCTGCTCGGCCTGGAACGCCTCGCCCTCCAGCTCACCGGCTTCGTCCAGCGCGGCTCCCTCTCCGGCTACCTGGCCATCACCCTGACGGTGATGCTGGCGGGCCAGCTGGCGGTGCTGGTCACGGACCACCCCTGGCGGGGAGCGGTCGCCCCCCGGGTGTGGGACGTCCCCCTCCAGGGCGCGGTGGCCCTGCTGACCTGCGCGGCCGCCCTCTCCTGTCTTACCGTCAGCCGCCGGATGAAGGCCGTCGTCCTGGCCGGGCTCACCGGGTACGGGGCCGCGCTGCTCTTCGTCGTCCAGGGCGCCCCCGACCTGGCACTCACCCAGTTCTGCGTCGAGACGGTGTCGATGATCGTGTTCGTCCTGGTCCTGCGCCGGCTGCCGGTGCGCTTCGAGGAGTCCATCGGGAACTGGCGCCGGGCGCTGCGCATCCCGGTGGCGCTGGGCGCCGCGGCGACGGTCGGGGTGGCCGTCTGGGCGGCGGGCGCCGCGCGCGTCGCCGAACCCGCCGGAGCCGCGATGGTCGAGGAGGTCGCCCACCACGGGCTCAAGGACGTGGTGGCCACCATCCTCGTCGACCTGCGGGCCTGGGACACGATGGGGGAGTCGGCCGTCCTCGCCGCGGCCGCCATCGGTGTCACCAGCCTCATCTATCTGCACCGCCGCAGCGAGGCGTCCATGAACGCGGAGGAACTGCGGGGGGAGACCGCGTGGACGCTGTCCGGCCGGCGGCTCACCGGTCTGCCGCAGGGCGACGACACGGCGCCCGAACGCAGCTGGCTGGCCGCCGGCGCCACCCTCGCACCCGAGCACCGGTCCGTCGTCTTCGAGGTGGTCGGCCGGCTCCTCTTCCCCCCGGTCCTGGTGCTCTCGCTCTACCTGCTGTTCTGCGCGGAGAACATGCCGGGCGGCGGATTCGTCGCCGGACTGGTGGCCGGACTCGCCCTGATCACCCGCTACCTCGCGGGCGGACGGTTCGAGCTCGCGGAGGCCGCTCCGCTGCAACCCGGCCTGTTCACCGGACTCGGACTGTTCGTGTCCACCGCGGTCGCCCTGGGCGGCCTCGCCGAGGGCACCGTGCTGCACGCCTGGACCTACCACGGCCATCTGCCCGTGTTCGGCGACTACCACCTGAGCACCTCGGTCCTCTTCGACTTCGGCGTCTACCTTCTGGTCCTCGGTGTGGTGCTCGACATCGTGCGGGCCCTGGGCGCCAAGGTCGACCGGCAGATCGAGCGGGCGGCGGGCGTCCTCGCCCCGGCGACGGGCCCCGGGACGGGGGAGCCGCCCCGATGACCATGAGCGTCTCGCTCCTCGCCACCGCCGTCGTCCTCTGCGCGGTCGGCGGCATCCTCATGCTCACCCGGCCGCTCACCCGCATCCTGCTCGGCGCGGTCATCGCGGGCAACGGCATCAACCTGCTCGTCCTCTCCTCGACCGGGTCGGCGGGCGCCGCGCCGCTGCTCTACGGGGTGCCGCTGCGCCGGGTCACCGACCCGCTGCCCCAGGCCATCGCCCTCACCGCCATCGTCATCACGCTCGCCACCACGGCCTTCCTGCTCGCGATGGCCTACCGCAGCTACCAGCTCACCGGGACGGACGAGGTCCACGACGACCTGGAGGACCGGCGCATCTTCCTGCGCGCCGAGGTGCTGGGGGAGCGGGCCGAACTCCGCGAGGAGTACCGGTCCGAGCCCGGACGCACCCGGAAGGACCGCGCACGCTACCGCCAGGAACGCCACCGCCTGCACGCCCGGCTGCGCGCCGACCGCGCGCTGCAGGCCCGGGGCCGGGACGCCGGCGGCGACCTGTGGCACGACGTGCTGGGCGCCGACCCGGAGGACTACGTGAACGACACGCTCGACGACCGGGGAGCCGCCGGATGAACGCCCTCGTCCCGCTGCCGGTCCTGCTGCCGCTCTGCGCCACCGGGGTCAGCCTCGCCTTCGGTACCCGGCTCGCGCGCTTCCAGCGCTTCATCAGCGTCGCCGTGCTGACCGCCGTCCTCGCGCTCTCGGTGACCCTGACGATCGCCGCGGACCGGCAGGGCCCCCTGTCCGTCCACCTGGGGGACTTCGCCCCGCCCCTCGGCATCACCCTGGTCGCCGACCGGCTGTCCGGGCTGATGCTGACGGTCTCCTCCGCCGTCACCCTCTCCGTCCTCGTCTACTCGCTCGGCCAGGGCATGGCAGACCGGGACAAGGAGACGCCCGTCGCCGTCTTCCACCCCGCCTACCTGATCCTGGTCGCCGGGGTCTCCCTCACCTTCGTCGCCGGTGACCTCGTCAACCTCTACGTCGGCTTCGAGATCATGCTGGTCGCCAGCTTCGTCCTGCTGACGCTCGGCGGGACCGGACCACGGATCCGGGCGGGTTCCACGTACGTGATCATCTCGCTGTTCTCCTCGATGCTGTTCCTCACGGCGATCGCGATGACCTACGCCGCCACCGGCACCGCCAACTTCGCCCAGCTCGCGCTGCGGCTGCCCGAGCTGCCGCTCGGTGTGCAGACCCTGGTCCAGGCCATGCTGCTCACCGTCTTCGCGATCAAGGCCGCCGTCTTCCCCCTGGCGGCCTGGCTCCCCGACTCCTACCCGACCGCGCCCGCGCCCGTCACCGCCGTGTTCGCGGGCCTGCTGACGAAGGTCGGCATCTACTGCATGCTGCGGACCGAGACCCTGCTCTTCCCCGGCAACCGGCTCGGCGACCTGCTCATGGCCGTCGCCCTCGCCTCGATGATCGTGGGCATCCTCGGGGCGGTCGCCCAGACCGACCTGAAGCGGCTGTTCTCCTTCACCCTCATCAGCCACATCGGCTACATGGTCTTCGGGATCGGCCTCGCCACCCGCGAGGCGTACGGCGGCGCGATCTTCTACGTCGCCCACCACATCACCGTCCAGACCAGCCTCTTCCTCGTGGCGGGACTCATCGAACGCCGGGGCGGCACCAACGAGCTGACCCGGCTCGGCGGACTGGCCAGGTCCGCCCCGCTGCTCGCGGTCCTCTTCTTCGTCCCCGCCATGAACTTCGCGGGGATCCCGCCGCTCTCCGGCTTCATCGGGAAGCTCGGACTCATGCGGGCCGGAGTCGCGGACGGCAGCGTCTGGGCCTGGATCCTCGTCACCGGCGCGACCGTGACGAGCCTCCTCACCCTGTACGTCATGGCCAAGATCTGGAACCTCGCCTTCTGGCGCACCGCACCACCGGGCCAGGCCGCCTACGGCACGGTCCTGGAGACCGCCGACGACAGCGACGACGACGACGCCGACGCCGGGCCCGACCGTATCCCCGGCACCGGCGACGAGGGGGTGGGGCCGCCGCCCGCCGGACGGACCGTGGCCGCCACCCTCCAGGGCCGGGCCGTCATCACCACGGTCCGACCGCCCCGGGCCATGACGGCCGCCACCGCGGGGGCCGTCGCGCTGGGACTGGCCTTCACCGTGCTGGCAGGACCGCTGACGGCCTTCACCGACCGGTCGGCGGCCGAACTCATCGCCCGCCGGCCCTATGTGGAGGAGGTGCTCGGCCCGTGAGACGCCTGATCACCCTGTCCCGCAGCGACCCCGGTCTGCCCCCGTACAGCATCGGGTTCGCGGGACGCCGCCGCCGGGTGCTGGACCTCCCGCTGATCGCCTGGCTCACCGTCATCTGGGTGCTGCTGTGGTCCACCCTGACCTGGGCCAACGTCGTCACCGGTGTGGTCGTCGCGGTGGCCGTCTGCCTGGCCTTCCCGCTGCCGCAGGTCGACCTCGGACTGCGACTGCACCCCTGGGGCATCCTCCGGCTGGCCGGCTATCTGCTCTACGACATGTACACCTCGGGAGTGAAGGTCACCCGGCAGATCTTCGCCGACCACCCGCACCGGCCCGCCGTCATCGGCGTCCCGCTGCGCTGCCGCGGCGATCTGATGCTCGCCGCGACCGCGGTCACCGTGTCGAACGTGCCCGGCGGCTCCGTCGTCGAGGTGCGCAGGGCCACGGCCACCCTCTTCCTGCACGTCCTGGACGCCGACCGGCCGGAGGAGCTGGAGGCCGCCCGGCGCTCCGTCTGGCGGCTGGAGGAGCTGACGGTCCGGGCCTTCGGCACGTCGGACGAGATCGCCCGGGTGTCCGGGCCCCCACCGCCGGTCCCCGTGTCCGGCTCAGGAGAGGAAGAGGCATGAGTGGTCCCGAGACCGTCGACCGGGCGCTGATGACCGCCGCCGTCGTGTGCGTGGTCGTGGCGGGCGCCCTGCTGCTCGTCCGCATCAGCCGCGGTCCCTCGATGCTGGACCGGGCCATCGCCCTCGACGTGTTCGCCGCCGTGGTCATCGCGGGCCTGGGCGCCAAGTCGGCGTTCGCCCGCGACTCGTTCTACTTCCCGATCATGCTGGTGCTCGCGTTCCTCGGCTTCACCGGCTCGGTGGGCATCGCACGGTTCATCGCCGTACGCGACAAACCGCTGTCGCGGCGCCGGGCTGCGGGCGGGGGAGAGCGGACATGAGCGTCTGGCTCCAGATCACGGACACCGCCGGGGCGGTGCTGGTGTTCCTCGGCGCCGCCGTCTGCCTCCTCGGCGTCGTCGGCATGCTGAAGCTGCCCGACGTCCTGTCGCGCAGCCATGCGGCGACCAAACCGCAGACCCTCGGACTGCTCCTGGTCCTGGCCGGGGTCGCGCTGCGGCTGCGCAGCGGCATGGACCTGGCGACGCTGGCGCTCATCGGCTTCTTCCAGCTGATGACCGGCCCGGTGGCGGCCCACCTGGTGGCCCGCTCGGCGTACCGGACGGGCCAGATCGAGCGCTGCGAACTGCTGGCCGACGACCTCGACGCGCAGCTCACCCGGCCCGGACGGGCCCCCGGTCAGGACCCGGGACCCGGCGGCGGCCCCGACCGCACCTGACCGCGCCCGCCGGTCCCGCGGTCGCGGCGGCCGGCCGGCACGCCGCGGTCACCGCCGGGCCCGCGGGTGTCCCCGGCACCTCCCGGACGGGCGCTGTCCGGGTATCCCCACGCCTCGCACATCCTTTCTGCGATGATGCGGCGGGTGACCACGGCGCTGGGGGGCGTATGTCGAGTACGGGTACGGTGCTGCGCGAACTGCGCGGTGCGCAGAAGTCGTCCAAGGGTGTCTCGCTCTACTCGCGGTACGTGAACCGGCCGACCGGGCGCCTGCTCGCCGCGGCCGCCTGCCGGGTGGGACTGACGCCCAACCAGGTGACGCTCGTCAGCGCCCTGTTCACCTTCGCCTCCCTCGCCGCGGTCGCGCTCGCCGAGCCCTCCCGCTGGCTGGGAGCGGCGGTCTGGGCGGGCCTGGCTGTCGGGTTCGCCTTCGACTCGGCCGACGGGCAGCTCGCCCGGCTCACCGGACGGGGCGGTCCGGACGGCGAGTGGCTCGACCACGTCGTGGACTGCGCCAAGATGGTCCTCGTCCACAGTGCGGTGCTGATCTCGTTCCACCGCTTCGGCCGGCTGCCCGGCGAGGGATGGCTCCTGCTGCCGCTCGGGTTCCTGTTCGTCGCCGTGCTCACCTTCTGCGCGGGACTGCTCCGCGAACAGCTCGGCAGGGCGGCGGCCCGCACCGGGCCGGCGGCCACGGGGCCCGCGGCCCCGGCGTCCCGCCTCCGGGCCCTGGCCCTGCTCCCCGCGGACTACGGCGTCTTCTGCCTGGTCTTCCTGCTGCTCGGCGCACCCGGCGCCTTCCGGGCCGGATACGCCGCACTCGCGGTCGTGCACGCCGTGTTCCTGGCGGTGTTCCTGGTCAAGTGGTTCAGGGAGCTGAAAGCGCTCCGGGCCGGCTGACGAGCACGTCCAGCGCCCGCCGCAGCTGGGTGCTGGACGTGTGCACCGTGTAGGGGAAGTAGACGACCTCCACCCCGACGGCGGCGAAGTCCCGCTCCAGGCGCTCGCCCTTCTCGGTGCCCCGCCAGTCGTCGCCCTTGAACAGGACGTCGAAGCGGACCTGCTGCCAGGTCTCGACCTTGTCCGGCACGGTCTCCACGAACGCCGCGTCCACATGACGCACACTGCGCACGATCTCCAGCCGCTCGGCCAGCGGGATCACCGGGGTGTGGCCCTTGGCCAGGGCGGCCATCTCGTCGGACACCACTCCGGCCACCAGGTAGTCGCACTGACTGCGGGCGTGCCGCAGGATGTTGAGGTGGCCGACGTGGAACAGGTCGTACACCCCCGGCGCGTACCCGACCCTGTGCTGCGCCATCCGTTCTCTCCCCCCACGGTGGAACTGGTCCAACGACCTTACTGTGAAGAACACTTGCGCATCCCGTGAACGGATAAGCTCGGACAACAGGCTGTTCCGGGGGGAAGGCGATCATCCGTTGTCCGCTGCTGAGCATCAGAGGCCGTTCGAGAACCGCAGACTCCTCGTGGTCTCCACCAACTACGCCCCCGAGCTGACCGGCATAGGCCCGTACGCCACCCAGCTCGCCGAGCACTGGGCGGCGTCCGGGGCGACGACCCGGGTGCTGACCGGTGTGCCGCACTACCCCGCCTGGCGCGTGGACGAGCGCTACCGGGGGATGTGGCGCGGGGAGGAGACCCGCGAGGGGGTCCGCGTGCACCGCAGACGGCACTACGTGCCGGCCCGACAGACCGCTGTGCGCAGAGCCGCGTTCGAGGCGTCCGTGCTGGTCCACGGCCTCCTCGCGCCCCCGCCCGGACGGCCCGACGCGGTGATCTCCCAGATGCCCAGCCTCGCCGGAGGGGTGATCGGGGCCCGGCTCGCGCGCCGCCACCGCGTCCCCCACATACCCGTGGTGCAGGACCTGATGGGCGCCGCCGCCGCGCAGAGCGGTATCCGCGGCGGTGGCAGGGCGGCGGCGGTCGCCGCGCGGGCCGAGCGCCACGCTTTGCGCGGCGCCGCCCTCGTCGGCGTCATCCACGAGAGCTTCGTGGAGGGCGTCACCGCTCTCGGCGTGGACCCCGGACGCATCCGGATCGTCCCCAACTGGACTCATGTGCAGCCCCCTTCGGCCGACCGTGCCGCCACCCGGGCCCGGCTCGGATGGGCCGAGGGCACACCCGTGCTGCTGCACTCCGGGAACATGGGCCTCAAGCAGGGGCTCGACGTCCTGGTCGCTCTGGCCCGGCTGGCCCCGGACGTCCGGGTCGTCCTGATGGGCGACGGCAACCAGCGCGACGGACTGCGCGAGCGGGCCGCGGGCCTGCCCAACCTCGACTTCCTGCCGCCCGCAGGGGCGGACGACTTCACCGACGTGCTCGCCGCCGCCGACGTCCTCGCGGTGACCCAGCGGGCCTCCGTGCTCGACATGAGCGTGCCGTCCAAGCTGACCTCGTACTTCGTCTCCGGCCGCCCGGTCGTCGCCTCCGTGGCCGGCCAGGGGGGTACCGCCGACGAGGTGCGCAGGTCGGGCGCCGGGGTCCTGGTGGAGCCCGAGGACCCGGCCGCGCTCCTCGCCGCCGTGCGCCGGCTGGGGGCCGACCCCGCGGCGGCCGAGGCGCTGGGGGCGCACGGGCCGCGGTACGTCGCGGAGCACCTGGGCAGGGAGGCGGGGCTCGCCCGCTTCGACGCCCTGCTCGCCGAGGCGCTCGCGGACGCACGGACCGGGAACGCCCGGAGCGGAACCGGATCCGCGCGGGGCGGGGCCGGGCCGGCCGGATCCGCCCGGGCCGGCGCCGGGACCACCGGGGCGGAGCGGACCGGGGAATCACGAGGGGGAGCAAGCCGATGAGCCACCAGATCCGTCCCCTGGACGACCAGGACGAACCGGCCCTGCTGCGGGACCAGTTCCGCCAGCTGCTGCGCTACCGTGCGCTGCTCGCCGGGGGCGTCGTCGCCGGTCTGCTCGGCGGCGGCTTCCTCGCCCTGAGCGGCGACGACACGTACACCTCCACCGGCGAGGTGCAGGTGCGCTCCGCGACCGCCGACCCGTTCGCCACCGGAGCGTCCGCGGACAAGGGCATCAACATCGGCTCGGAGCGGCAGACCGCGGTCAGCGACACCGTGGGCGAACTGGCCGCCGGGACCCTGCTGAAGAAGGGCGACGACGTCACCGCCCGGAAGCTGCTCGCCGGGCTCCAGGTCACCAACCCGCCCAACACCCTCACCCTCCGCTTCTCCTACACCGGTGCCACCCCCGAGCAGGCACGGGCCCGCGCCGAGGCCCTGGCCAACGCGTACCTGGCGCACCGCAAGGCGCGTACCGAGGAGAGCATCGACACCATGGCGGACGGCTACCGCGCCCAGCTCGACCCGCTGGAGGAGAAGCGCGACCTGCTGGAGGAGCGCACCGGGGTCGACGCCGCGGACGACGTCAGCAGCGCCCGTGCCAACATCATCGTCTCCATCTCCGAGCTGAGCCGGAAGATCTCCGAGCTCAAGGCGCTCGACACCACCCCCGGCTACCTCAACCAGAAGCCCGTCGCCCCCACCGAGCCCGCCGGCGCCGGTCTGCCGCTGCTCCTCGGGCTCGGCGCGGTCGTCGGACTCGCCCTCGGCCTGCTGCTCTCCTGGGTGCGGCTCGTCTTCGACCCGGCCGTCCGCTCCCCCCGGGAGCTCGTCCGCTCCCTCGGGGCGCCGCTGCTCGGCACCCTGCCGAGGGAGCGCGGGGCCGCGGGCACCCTCCTCGCGATCGGGCGCAGCGGTTCCCGGCTCGCCGAGGAGTACCGCGCGGTGGCCTTCCGGCTCGCCTACGACCCGTCCTTCGCGGAGCGGCGGCGGCTGCTGGTGACGGCCCCGCGCGGGGACAACGCCGAGGCGGCCGCCGCGGCGGTCAACCTGGCCGCCGCCTTCGCCGAGATGGGCCGCGACGTCCTGCTCGTGGAGGCCGACCTGCGCACCCCCTCGCTGGCCCGTGACCTGGGGCCGGCCGCGCACCAGGTCCGGCCGCCCCGCTGGGCCGCTGAGGAGCGCGACCGCGGCTGGCCGGCGGGCGGCCGGAGCAATGTGGACGTGCCGGGCTCCGGCGCCTTCGCCCTGGTGGCCGGGACCACCGCGGACAACGTGCCGCGCACCCTGACCTCCCCGGCCGTCGCGCGGACCGTCGCCGAGGCGGACCGCCCCGGCGCCGTGGTCATCGTCCTCGCCCCGCCGGTGCTCTCGTACGCCGACGCGGTCGCACTCGTCGACCGGGTCGAGGGCGTCATGATCGTCTGCGACCCCCGCGAGGTCCACCGCAGCGATCTGGAACGCATCCGGGAGATCATCGGCGCCTCCGGCGGGTCGGTGCTCGGCGCCCTCCTGCACGGCGGCCGGAGCAGGCTGCGGCGGGGCGAGGCCCGGCCCGGGTCCGGACGGCGGCGCGGGGGCGGCGGGCCACCGGCCCTCGAGGCGGACGCGCCGGAGATCACCCGGAGCCCCGACGACACCATGGGGCTGCGCTCCTTCACCCTCCCGGGGGCGCGGCGGTGAGAGCCCGCACCGCGATCCTCTGCTCGGTCGCGGACCAGGGCGTGGCGGCGCTCACCAACATCCTGGTGCTCGTGGCCGCGGCCCGGCTCTCCACCGCGGCCGACTTCGCCCGCTTCTCCGCCGTCTACCTCGTCTTCACCGTGCTGCTGGGTGTCTCCGGCGCGTACACGGGGCAGCCGCTGGTCCTCCGGCGCGGGGCGGGGGAGGACACCCGGGGCGCCTGCCGCTCGGCCTTCGTCCTCACCGTCGCGGCCTCGGCGGCCCTGGGCGCCCTGCTCGCCGCCGTCTGCCTGTGCGTCCCGGGGGACACCGCGCGCGCCCTCGTCGTGCTGGGCGTCGTCCTGCCGGTCGTGCTCGGACAGGACGCCCTGCGCTACGCCTTCTCCACGCTCCAGCGGCCCCATCTCGCCCTGGCGGCCGACCTGCTGAGGCTCGTCTGCGTGCTCGGGGCCCTGGCCGCGCAGGAGTACGGGGCCTCCCCGGCCCGGCTGATCCTGGTCTGGGGGCTGTCCGCCGTGCCCGCCCTCCTGCTCGCCGCCGCGCTGCTGCACCGCTCGACGGCCGGGGCCCCGCTGCTGCTGCGCCCGCTGCTCGGGCGCGGCCACCTCGGGCGCCGCTTCGTGGTGGAGTTCGGCGTGGGCAACGCGACCGGCCAGCTCTCCGTGCTCGGCCTCGGAGCCGTCGGGAACCCGCTGCTGGTCGGCGCGCTCCGCGGGGCCACCACCCTGTTCGGGCCGCTCAACGTGCTGTTCACCTCCGCCACGTCGTTCGGCCCGCCGCTGCTCGGCCGGATCGGCGACGAGCGCCGCCGGGTCCGCGCCACCGCGGGACTGGCCGCCGTCCTCGCCGCCACCGCGGCCCTCTGGGCCACCGCGCTCGCCCTGCTCCCGGAGCGCGCGGGCCGGGCACTGCTCGGCGACACCTGGCCGACGGCCGCCGCCCTGCTCCCCGCGACCGGCAGCCAGTACGCGGCGATGGCCGCCGGCACCTGCGGACTGCTCGCCCTGCGCATGCTCGACCCGCGTACGACGCTGAGCATCCAGGTGGTCTTCTCGCTCACCGCGGTGGCCCTGACGGCCGGCGGATACGCCCTCGGCGGTGTCCCCGGGGCGGCCTGGGGGCTGTGCCTCGGCTCGCTCGGCAAGGCGGCGGCCACCTGGACCCGGGTCGCCCGGCTGCGCCGCCGCGTCCCGGCGGGGGAGACCGTCAGCGCCGACGCGCTGCCCTCTGCTCCCTGAACGTCGTGACCAGCAGCAGGCACAGGGCGCCGATCGCCAGCTTCCCCGCCGCCTGGAGCAGCGGGCCCCGCAACAGGATGAAGGTGTACCCGGCGATCAGCGGCGCCGCGATCGCCAGCACACTGCCCGGCCCCGGACCCGCCCGGGTCACGGCCTGCGCGTACCTGCGGTCGGTGCGGGCCGCGGCGTACCCGATGAGGGCCATGCCGCCGATCGCCCCGGTGGCGCCGAAGTCGACCCAGAACTCCGTCCACAGCGGCGCCGAGAGGTTGGTCATCCGCAGCCCCATCCACTGCCCCACCCGCACCCCGGTGTCCTCCGGCTTCCCGCTCCACACCGCGCGCGGCACGAAGAACAGGGCGGACCCGGCGAGCTGACGGCCGTAGGTGTGCTCCCGGGTGTCGACCCAGGAGATGGCGTTGGCGAACATCACCATCTGGTCGTAGTCCTTGGTCACCAGCGGCTCGAAGACCGAGGCCGACTGCGCGGACCGCTGCGCTTCGTCGTCGTAGCGGAACCGGTCCGCGTACGGGAACACCACCAGCGCCCCCACCACCCCCGTCGCCAGCACCGTGCGGTAGACCGCCGCACTGCTCGGCAGCGCGGTGAACACGAACGCGAGCAGCACCGTCAGGAACCAGTAACGGGCGTTGGATATGGGGTTGTTGACCACCAGATTGACCACCGCGAGCCCCAGCCACACCAGGACCGTTGACGGGGAGCGCCGCGCCCGGCGCGAGGTCACCAGACGCCGGGTGCAGAAGAGCAGCGCCAGCAGCGCGGGGACGGTGCCGAAGCCCTTGAGGAACGCCGCGCCCACCTGGGAGCCCTCCGCGGCGACACCGCTCGCCGTCACGGTCTCGTTGATCTCCTGCCGGCTGGAGAAGAAGACAGCCGGCCCGCCCAGCTTCACCACGTAGAACGCGCTCGCCGCGAACGCCACCAGCACCAGCAGCCGCAGCCTCAGCGGATGGGCCACAGCCGGTCCGCCGCCCGTGCTCCGCGCCGGGGCCGTACGCCGCCGCAGCGGCCGGCGCGAGGCCAGCAGCGCCCCCAGGTCGTAGGCGGCACACCCCACCAGGACCATCGCCGTGGCCGTGATCAGGTCCTGGCGCGGGCCGACCATCGGCGTCGGCGTCTGCCCGATCACCACCTGGGCGAACGGCGCCACGCCCATCGCGATGTACACGAACATCCAGAAGACGCCCTGGAGCAGGCGCCGCCGGGTGGAGAGGATCATCGTCGCGAGCCGGGCGCCCGCGTAGCAGGTCAGCACCAGCTGGAGCCAGTACGCGGTGTCCCGGACCCCGCTGCCCGGCTGGGCGGCGATCACCGCGGGCAGGAAGCACACCAGGGCGAGGACGAGCGGCACGGACAGGGCCCGCGACAGCATCGACCAGGCGATCGGCGGGTCCTGCGGCTCCGGGGCACCGGCCCCCGCCCCCTCCGGAGGCACGACCGCGCGGGGAGCCTGTTCCCGCGCCGATGCAGGCACCGACGTCATGCGTCCCCCCGGGATCAGTGAACCGCTGAACACTCTAACGAATCAGCCCACTTGAGGGGGCGCGATGACTACCCTGTGAATCATCGGCCACAGTTGAGGGGAACTCTGGTGAAAGTTCTGCACGTCGTCACGCTCCACACCCCGGACCACGCCTTCGGCGGGCCGACCCGGGTGGCTTTCAACCTCTCCAAGGTCCTGCGGGCGAACGGCGACGACGCGCGCGTCATGGCCCTCGGCGACGGCTTCCCCGACGGTGAACTGCCCCGTCAGGTGGAGGGAGTTCCCGTCCACCTCTTCCAGGCGCGGCACCTGCTCCCGGTGTTCGAGGTCAGCGGCATCACCTCCGCCGCGCTGCTGCGCACCGCGTACCGCATGATGCGCGGCGCCGACCTCGTGCACGTCCATCTGATGCGGGACCTGGTGACCCTGCCCGCGGCGCTCCTCGCGCTCGCGACCCGTACCCCGCTGGTCGTCCAGACCCACGGCATGATCGACCCCACCGAGAAGAAGGCCGCTCAGCTCACCGACGTCCTCGGGGTCCGCAGGGTGCTGCGCGAGGCCGACGCCGTGCTGCACCTCACCGAGATGGAGCGGGCCGATGTGAACGCCGTCGCCGCCCCCGTGCCGCTCACCCGTACCGTGCGGCTGGTCAACGGTGTCCGCCCGCAGGAGCGCAAGCCCGCCCGCGAGCCCGGCCGTCCGCCGACCGTGCTGTACCTCGCCCGCGTCCAGGAGCGCAAGCGGCCCGAGGACTTCGTCGCCGCGATGCCGCACGTCCTCGCCCGCCACCCGGACGCCCGCTTCGTGCTGGCCGGCCCGGACACCGGTGCGCTGGCCGGGACCCTCGCCCTCGCCCGGAGGCTGGGCGTCACGGACTCCCTCGACCATGTCGGCCCGCTGGAGCACGACGCGGTCCTCGCCGCCGGGCGCGAGGCCGATGTGTACGTACTGCCGGCGATCGAGGAGCCGTTCCCCGTCTCGGTCCTGGAGGCGATGTCGGTCGGCACGCCGGTCGTCATCACCCGCACCTGCGGGCAGGCCCCCGATGTGTCGGGGGCCGGTGCGGGCCGGGTCGTCGACAGCCGGGTGGGCGAGGACGCGGCCAACGCCCGCAAGGTCGCCGACGCGATCCTGGAACTGCTGGAGCCGGAGGCCGCCGAGCGGGCGGGCGAGGCGGCCTGGCGGCTGGTCAACGACCGGTTCACCATCGAGGCCGTGACCGCCACCCTCCGGCGGACCTACGATGACGTGGTCCGCCGGAGGCGGGGGTGACCGCCGGGGCCGTCAGTGCACGGGCCTCTCGCGGGACTTGAGAGCGATCTGCCAGCGGTAGAAGCTCATCGCGAGGGCGAAGTCCAGGCCCGCGCGGCCGTCCAGGAAGCCCCGCCGGTAGACGTACATGTAGGCGAAGGACACCAGCGGCTTGAACGGCGCCTTGTGGAAGAGCTGCCCCTGCCGGGACTTCACCCTCCGCACCTGTTCCTTGACGTCGGGGTGCTGCTCCAGCCAGGCCTCCCAGTCCGAGTAGCGGTTGTGCCGCTCGAACCACGCGGTGACGGGATCGAGGTCCTGGTGCTCGATGGGGCAGCTCAGCGCCTCGGCCGTCGCCGCGACCGGCTGGTAGTGCCCCTCCACCTCACCGATGCCGGGCGCCGCGAGGTCGCCGACCTCCGGGTAGTGGCACCGGGTCCGGTCGGTCAGGGACCGCTTGCGGATCGTGTAGCCGTGCCGCAGCCGCTTCCCCGAGAACCAGTAGCCCAGCGGTATGTCGTAGGCGGCCGGCTTCGGGGCGTCCCGGTCGGCGAAGATCCTCCGCAGTTCGGCGAGCAGCCCGGGGCTGAGCCGTTCGTCGCCGTCGAGCAGCAGGATCCAGTCCAGGTCGGTCCGGACGTTCTCCAGGCACCACTGCTTCTTGCGGGGATGCCCGCCGTCCCAGGTGTACGTGATCACGTCGGCCCCGCACGCGCGCGCGATCTCCGCCGTGTCGTCGGTGCTGTGGGAGTCCACCACGACGACCGCCTCGAAGTGGTCCAGGACCGACCTCACCGCCTCGGCGATGTTCAGCCCCTCGTTCTTCGTGGGGATCGCGACGGCGATGGGCAGCTTGCTCATCCGTTCTCTCCTTGCGGCAGCCAGGCGTAGCAGCCTGTGGAGGTGAAGGTGCGGGCGGAACCGGGGACGGTGAGCTCCACCGGCTTCCCGGCGGCGGCGGAGCCCGCGTCCAGCTCCCTGCCGCCGGCGCCGGTCAGCCGCCAGCTGCACGCGGCGGTGGGCGAGACGGCGGTGTACCGTCCCGGTCTGAGCTTCGCCCCCGTGTGGGTGCCGTCGGCGTACCCGAGCGCGGCCTCCTCCACGAGGTCGCCGTGCCCGGGGCAGAGGTGGGCCACGGCCGGCCCGGCGTCCGGGATCTCGCCGGACACGAGCGCGCCCACCGCGATGTCCCGGTCGGCCTTGACCAGGTAGCGGAGCCGGTCGCAGGTCGCCTGCCCGGTCTGGAGCACCGCGGCGGGGTCCGTCCCCGCGGGCACGCGGCCGGTCAGGTACTCCTTCTGCTTCCCGGTGAAGGAGCCGGTGGCCGGGGTGATGTCCCCGGCGGGCGCCTTCGGTGTGGCGCCGGACCTCCCGGGCTCCGGGACCGCCGGACCGGCCACGGAGGGTGGGGCGGAGGCCGCCGCGGACGGCGTGCCGCCCGCCGCCTCCGTGCCCCCGGTGGCCCCGCCGCCGGACCCGCCGGACGAGCCGCAGGCGGCCAGCACCGCCGTCGCGAGGGCGACGGCGGCACCGGCCGGGAACGCGCGTCTCACTGGGCCGTCCTCAGGGCGTAGTGCGCGCTGACCTGGGAGGCGCTCAGTGCGGTCGGGTACACCGCCGTCTCGTCGATCTGACCGGCGAAGAAGTTGCTGGTGGGGCGGTTCGGCCAGTTGGCCAGGTTGTCGCCGCCGACCCGCCAGTACCCCGGATGGCTCTCGTTGGCCGTGTACAGGATGCTGGAGGCCCGCAGCCGCCCGTCGACGTACAGCGCCATGCCGCCGGTGCCCTGGGTGGCGACGACGTGGTGCCAGGCGCCGTCGTTGTAGGACCCGGTCGTGGTGACGGTGCGGTAGCCGCCGCTGTAGACGCCGAAGACGAGGCGCCCGTTGTCGGCCATGTAGACCTGCTTGTCGTAGCGGGTGCTGTTCTGCATCGTCAGGTTGCCGAAGCCGATGACCTTGCCGCCGCGGGTCGTGGTGGTCTTGATCCAGGTCTCCACGGAGAAGCGCGCGGGCTGTGCCTGCAGCTTGTTGCTGTAGGCGTACTCGGAGACGCCGTCGAACCCGATGGCCGTCGAACCGCCCGCGACGGCCGCCGGGGTCTGCCGGTAGGACGGCCCGTTGCGCAGGAAGCCGTTGTTCAGCTGCCCGGTGGTGTCCGCCGCGAAGGTGGAGGAGCCCTCGTCGTAACGCCAGTAGAGCGTAGCCCCGTCGGACAGCACGCGGGCCGGATACGGCTGGGTGGCACCCGCCACGGTCGCCGACTGCGCGGGGGACTTGGCGCTGGTGTTGGTGCCGTCGCTCGCGGTGATGCGGTACGAGTGCGTCTCGCCCGCCGCCACGTCGGTGTCGGTCCACTTCAGCTGCGGACGGTTCCAGAACAGCGAGTAGCCCGTCACGGTGTGCACGGGGGTGCTCGCACCGTCCTTGTAGATCCGGTAGGTCAGCTCACCGTCGTCGGTGTCGAAGCTGGTCTGCCACTGGACGTCGATCCGCCCCGGGGCGACCGTGGACAGGCTGACGTTGGGCACCCAGGGCGTCCCGGTGTCCGGGCCGTCGGCGAACCGTGTCAGCCCCTGCTGGCCGCTGCCGTTGACGGTGGTGAACTCCCCGCCGACCCAGAGGTAGTGCCGGCCGCCCCGGTCGGTCTGCGTCATGACCCGGGGCCCGACCGGCTCGCCGATGCCGTCGTTCGTGTCCGGGAACCAGGGCAGCAGCGTCGGATCGTCCACGGACTGTGCCAGCAGGTGCCTGCGCGGCTGGTCGGGGAACCCGCCCATGCTGGCGCAGTCGTGGGCGTGGCTCCCGCTGTACAGCACGCCGGAGTGGACCAGGACGGCCTGGGTCGCGCCCAGGCAGGTGTCCCGCCAGCGCTGCTGGTAGTCGTCGAGGTCGATGGCGATCCGGCCGTCGAACACCCCGCCGCCGGTGCCCTCGTTGGCGGTGTACAGGCCCGTCGCGTCCGCCGTGAGGTCCTGCACCGTCGAGGTGGCGGGGATGAAGCCCGGATAGCTCTTGGTGACGGCGCCGGTGGTGGCGTCGACCACGGCCAGGGCGTGCGAGGTGGTGCCGTTCACGGTGAAGAAGTCACCGCCGAGCGCCACCTGCTTCCCGTCGGGGGTCACCTGCACCGCCCGGGCCACCTCGTCCGCGTTGGAGGTCCACGGCAGCAGCGCGGCGCCCGTGGACACCGCGGCGAACTTGTTCCGGGTCTGGCCGCCGACGCTGTTGAAGTCACCGGCCAGGTAGACGGTGTCCGCGGTGACGTCCAGCGCCCGCACCGTCGCCGACACCGCGATCTTGAAGTTCTGCCGCGGCGTGCAGGTGGCGGTGTCGATGGCCGCGATGTTGCTGACGCCGGTCCCGTTCACCGCGCCGAACTGCCCGCCGGCGTACAGGGTTCCGCCGTCGGGGGAGAGGGCCAGGGCCCGTACGGTCGCCGTGCCGGAGGACAGCGTGAAGGACAGGCTGCACCCCGTCGGTGTCCCGGTCGCCGCGTCGAACGCCGCGAAGTTGACCGCGGGCCGCTCGGAGGTGCCCGCCGCCGCGCCCGGCGGGCGGACGGTGGAGAAGGTGCCGCCGGCGTAGACGACCCCGTCCGCCGCGGCCATGGACCAGACGATGCCGTTGGTCTGCCAGGTGGTGAGGTCGTCGGCCGTGAGGGCCACCGGCGCTGTCAGCGCCGCCGCCGGGGAGGCCCCGGCCGCCGTCGCGGTGAGGGCTCCGGCGAACAGGCAGAGCGCGGCGGACGCGGCCCGCACACGGCCGCTCCTCCCGGGTCTCCGCCCCGTGCTTCCGTTCATCATTCATCTCCGATGGTGAGGACGAGCTGCGGCCCGCGGGCCGCGGTCGGCCCGCCCGGCCGGACGCGGGGACGGTCCGTCCCGTTGCCGGCCCCGGCGAGTGGGGGGACGGAGCCGGGGGCCCCGTCCGCTGCGGGCGCGTCCGCCTCCACCGGCAGGCCGGTGGAGAGCGGGGGCGCGCCGGTGACCGTCCCCGGCGAGGACGGGTGGAGTGCCCGCCGGGTGTGCTGGGTGACCGCCGTGCCGCTCACCGGTCCACCCGGACCGCGGACCCGGCGAGCTGGTCGCTCAGCAGCCGGATGTCGGCGTCCACCATGATCTGCGCCAGCTCCCGTGACTTCACCTCCGGCTTCCAGCCGAGCAGTTCCTCCGCCTTGGACGCGTCACCGATCAGCGCGTCCACCTCGCTGGGGCGCTCGTACTTGGGGTCGTAGCGCACGTGCTCGGCCCAGTCGAGGCCCGCGTGCTCGAAGGCGTACTCCAGGAACTGCCGCACACTGACCCCCTCGCCGGTGGCCACCACGTAGTCGTCCGGGGTGTCGCACTGGAGCATCCGCCACATCGCCTCCACGTACTCGGGGGCGTACCCCCAGTCGCGGACGGCGTCGAGGTTGCCCAGGTGCAGCCGGTCCTGGAGGCCGGCCTTGATCCTGGCCACCCCGCGGGTGATCTTGCGGGTCACGAAGGTCTCGCCGCGGCGCGGCGACTCGTGGTTGAACAGGATCCCGTTCGTGGCGAACATCCCGTACGCCTCACGGTAGTTGACCGTCGCCCAGTACGAGTAGACCTTGGCCACGCTGTACGGGCTGCGCGGGTGGAAGGGGGTCCCCTCGTTCTGCGGGGGCGGGCTCGCACCGAACATCTCGGACGACGACGCCTGGTAGACCCGGGTCTCGATCCCGCTCGCCCGGACCGCCTCCAGCAGCCGCACGGTGCCCAGCCCGGTGACGTCGCCCGTGTACAGCGGCGCGTCGAAGGACACCCGTACGTGCGACTGGGCGCCCAGGTTGTAGACCTCGTCGGGCTGGATGTCCCGGAGCAGGTTGACCAGCGCGACGCCGTCGGAGAGATCGGCGTGATGGAGCACGAAGGAACGATTCGCTTCCTCCGGGCCCTGATAGATGTGGTCGATCCGCTCGGTGTTGAAGCTCGACGAACGGCGTATCAGGCCGTGGACCGTGTAGCCCTTGTCGAGCAGCAGCTCCGACAGGTACGAACCGTCCTGCCCGGTCACGCCGGTGATGAGTGCGGTCCTCGCCATGACTCCCCCTTCTGTGATCGCCCTTGGGGCGGTTTGCGTCACCGAAATATCTGGATCTGAGCGGAATGCGGCAAAGGGTCACCCGTCTGTCCCGCTGCTGGCACAATCCGTGCCATGACGACCGAAAACCCGGGCCAGGCCCAGGAATCCGCCCGCCCCCTGCTGCACCCCGGAGCCCGCATATTCGTGGCGGGCCACCGCGGGCTCGTCGGGTCGGCGCTGGTGCGCCGCCTCACCGCCGACGGCCATCAGGTGATCACCCGCGGCCGGGACGAGCTCGACCTGCGCGAGGCGGCGCCGACCGAGGCGTTCCTGCGCGAGACCCGCCCGGACGCGGTGGTGCTGGCCGCCGCCACGGTGGGCGGGATCCTGGCCAACAGCACCCGGCCGGTGCAGTTCCTGGAGGACAACCTCCGGATCCAGCTGGCCGTGATCGCCGGCGCCCACGCGGCGGGGGTCCGGCGGCTGCTCTTCCTCGGCTCCTCGTGCATCTATCCCAAGCACGCACCCCAGCCGATCCCCGAGGACGCCCTGCTCACGGGACCGCTCGAACCGACCAACGAGGCGTACGCCCTGGCCAAGATCGCCGGAATCGTGCAGATCCAGTCCTACCGCCGGCAGTACGGCGCCTCGTACATCAGCGCCATGCCCACCAATCTCTACGGCCCCGGGGACAACTTCGACCTGGAGACCTCGCACGTGCTGCCCGCCCTGATCCGCCGCTTCCACGAGGCGAAGCGGGACGGCGCGGCCGAGGTCACCCTGTGGGGCTCCGGCAGCCCCCGGCGGGAGTTCCTGCACGTCGACGACCTGGCCGCCGCCTGCGTGCGGCTGCTGGAGGTGTACGACGGCGCCGAGCCGGTCAACGTCGGCTGCGGCGAGGACCTCGCCATCCGGGACCTGGCCGAGACCGTGCGCGAGGTGACGGAGTACCGCGGCCGCATCGTCTGGGACACCACGAAGCCCGACGGCACCCCGCGCAAGCTCCTCGACGTGTCCCGGCTCTCCGCCCTCGGATTCACCCCGCGGATCCCGCTGCGGGACGGCATCGCCCGCACCTACGCCTGGTGGCTCGGACAGCCCGCCCCCGGGAACTGACCGTCCGGCCCGGTGGCTGCGGTCCGGACCGGGGCCGTGCACGCGATGCCCCTCGTGATCCCCCCTCACGTCTCAGTACGCTCCCCGGCCGTCGGTGACGGCGCGTACGGTCCGGGCGAGGAGCCCGAGGTCCGTCGCCACCGACCAGTTGTCGACGTACCAGAGGTCCAGCGAGACCGTCTCCTGCCAGGACAGGTCCGACCGCCCGCTGACCTGCCACAGCCCGGTCAGACCCGGCCGCACGGCCAGTCGCCGCAGCTCGCGCTCGTCGTAGCGGGACACCTCCTCCGGCAGCGGCGGACGCGGACCTACCAGGGACATGTCACCTCGTAGCACGTTGAGGAGCTGCGGGAGCTCGTCCACGGAGGTCCGGCGCAGGGCGTGCCCGATCCGGGTCACCCGCGGATCGCGGCGCATCTTGAACATGGGCCCCTCGCTCTCGTTCGCGGCCGAGAGCTGCTCCCTGCGGGCCTCCGCGTCCGCCACCATCGTGCGGAACTTCCACATGGTGAACGGCCTGTTGTGGCGGCCGTGGCGGGTCTGGCGGTGGAACACCGGGCCGGGGGAGGAGAGTCGCACCGCCACGGCCACCCCGAGGAGCAGCGGGGAGAGCAGCAGCAGGCCGAGAGCGGCGCCGGTGCGGTCCACCACGGTCTTCAGGGCGGCCTGCGGGCCGCGCCGCAGCGGCGGCGCGACGTGCAGCAGCGTCAGTCCGCCCGCGGAGGCCGGGCGCACCCGCGCCGCGGCGACCCCCGACAGCTCGGAGAGCACGCACAGGGC
The DNA here is from genome assembly GCF_040613235.1 of Streptomyces sp. NPDC006296. Lineage (NCBI taxonomy): Bacteria > Bacillati > Actinomycetota > Actinomycetes > Kitasatosporales > Streptomycetaceae > Streptomyces > Streptomyces sp. NPDC006296. The sequence continues at coordinate 98,902 of NZ_JBEXRT010000015.1, forward strand.
GAGGCCGCCGTCGTGCAGACCCCACGCCAGCCGGCGGAGCCGGTCGTCGTCCAGCTGCGGCCCGGGTGCGACGAGCACCAGGTCCGCGTCGTGGGCGAAGGCGCCGCCCAGCACCGTGGACACGTCGTCGTCGGCCGGCTCCGGCGCCAGCCGGCCGGGGGCGGGCGTCCCGCAGTCCGGCACCGCAGGACCCACCGGGATCACCGCGACCGCCGTGTACGGGCGGCCCCTGCGGGAGTTGATCAGACGCACGGCCCGGTCCAGGCCCGCCGCCTCGCCGACGACCAGGACCCGGCGCCCGGTGGTCCGCAGCCGTCCCGCCGCCCCGGTCAGGACGGCCAGGACCAGACCCGGCACCAGCGCCGCGACGGCGGTGGCCGGGTCGGGGCCGCCGCCCGTCACGGCCAGCAGCACGGCCAGCACCCCGACGAGGGCGAGCCAGTCGCCGACGGGTCCGCGGGACCCACCGGAGGGACCGCCGGGGACCGCCGGCGCGTACCGGCCGCGCGCCGCGCGCACCGCGGCCCACACCAGCGCGGCCGCGGCCGCGGCCGTGAGCGGCGCGGGCCGGTCGCCCGCCCGCAGCACCAGCCAGGCGGGCACCCCCAGGCCCGCCAGGTCGGTCAGGACGAGGAGGGGCACCCGCGGATCGGGCTTCTTCCTCGCCCGCGGCCGCTCCGGGTGGTCCCGTCCGACGGTCCCCGGCACTCTCCACAGCTGTCCGGGAAGCGCCCCGCGGTTCCGGGCGGCCGCGGCACGTGGTCGTCGTGCCCCCGCCAGCCCGACAGGCCCGGATATATCTGATTCAGGTAATTCGACATGCCCCATGAACCCCCCAGCCACAGTCGCATCCCCACAAACGGGGCGCATCCGCCGATCCCATGGACAGACGGATGCGCCCTCGCTCGGTGCACGATATCCACACACGTGCCATTTCGCTGGAGTTCCCGTGAAGTTCAGACAGAACGGAAGGGATGTGATCCGTGCGGCGCGGCCGGGCGGGTCCGTGGCGTCCGCCGGAGCGTTCTCGCCGCGCGCCCGCCGGGGGGTGGCGGGCCGGACTCTAATATGGCTGTATGGAACCGCTTTCCGAGGAACAGACCCAGCAGCTTGTCACGATCGTGACGGACCTGGCCCGGCAGGGGCGTACCGCGGAGCTCCTGGAGTTCCTCGACCACGGGATGCCGGCCGACGTGCAGGACCGCGAGGGCAACACACCGCTGATGCTCGCCGCCTACCACGGGCACACGGAGACGGTGCGCGCGCTGATCGGGCGGGGCGCCGACGTCGACCTGCGGAACGCCCGGGACCAGTCACCCGTCGCCGGGGCCCTGTTCAAGGGGGAGGACGCGATCGTGGAGGCGCTGGTGGGAGCGGGCGCCGACCTCGACGCCGGGACGCCGAGCGCGCGGGCCACGGCGGAGATGTTCGGCAGGACGGCACTGCTCGGCTGAGCGCGGGACGGCGACCGGGGCGGTTGACGGGCCGGCGGACGGCCGAGGGCCCCGCTGCCCCGGCGCCGGTCGCCCGGGCGTGCCGACGGCACGAGGGGCCCCGGGCGGACGCGTACCGCCCGGGGCCCCTCGCGCACCGCACCCGCTCAGGCGCCTACTTGGCCGCCTGGTGGGCCTCGATCGCCTTGCGCACACCCTCGCCGTAGGCCGGGTCGGCCTGCGTGCAGTGGCCGATGTGCCGCTCGACGGTCGCCGGCGAGGCGCCGTCGATGGCCCGCGCGGTGTTGCCGAACAGGGCGTCCTGCTGCTCCGGCGTCATCTGCCGGAACAGGTTCCCCGGCTGCTCGAAGTAGTTGTCGTCGTCCTCGCGGTAGTCGAACCGGTCGGCCGCGGCGCCGTCGAGCGCCAGACCCGGCTCGGCGAACTCGGGCTGCTCCGCCCAGCGGCCGTAGCTGTTGGGCGTGTACCCGGGCACGGCGCCCTGGTTGCCGTCCACGCGCAGCTGGCCGTCCCGGTGGTAGGTGTTGACGTTCTTCGCCCCGCGGGGCTGGTTCACCGGGATCTGGTGGTGGTTGACACCGACGCGGTAGCGGGCGGCGTCACCGTACGAGAACAGCCGGCCCTGCAGCATGCGGTCGGGCGAGGCGCCCACGCCGGGGACGAGGTTCGCCGGGGTGAAGGCGGCCTGCTCCACGTCGGCGAAGTAGTTCTCCGGGTTGCGGTTGAGCTCGAACTCGCCGACCTCGATGAGCGGGTAGTCCTTCTTGGACCAGACCTTGGTGAGGTCGAACGGGTGGTAGCGGTACGTCGCGGCGTCCGCCTCCGGCATGACCTGGATGAAGAAGGTCCACTTCGGGTGGTCGCCGCGCTCGATGGCGTCGAACAGGTCGGCCTGCGAGGACTCCCGGTCGGCGGCCACCACCGCGGCGGCCTCGTCGTCGGTGAGGTTCTTGATGCCCTGCTGGGTGCGGAAGTGGAACTTGACCCAGAAGCGCTCGTTGCTCTCGTTGACGAACGAGTAGGTGTGCGAACCGAAACCGTGCATGTGGCGGTAGCCGTCGGGGATGCCGCGGTCCGACATCACGATGGTGATCTGGTGCAGCGCCTCGGGGAGGTTGGTCCAGAAGTCCCAGTTGTTCTCCGCCGAGCGCAGGTTGGTGCGCGGGTCGCGCTTCACGGCGCGGTTCAGGTCGGGGAAGTGGTGGGGGTCGCGGTGGAAGAAGACCGGGGTGTTGTTGCCGACGACGTCCCAGTTGCCCTCCTCCGTGTAGAAGCGCAGCGCGAAGCCGCGGATGTCGCGCTCGGCGTCGGCGGCGCCGCGCTCACCGGCCACGGTCGAGAACCGGGCGAAGAGCTCCGTCTGCTTGCCGACCTCGGAGAACAGCGCCGCCCGGGAGTAGCGGGTGATGTCCTGCGTCACCGTGAAGGTGCCGAAGGCACCGGATCCCTTGGCGTGCATACGACGCTCCGGGATGACCTCACGGCTGAAGTGGGCCAGCTTCTCCAGGAACCAGACGTCCTGGAGCAGCATCGGGCCGCGCGGCCCGGCGGTGACCGCGTTCTCGTTGTTCGGGACCGGCGCGCCGGCGGCCGTGGTCATCGGCTTCGTGTTGTCAGTAATTGTCCTGCTCCTCCGTGTGAAGACTTCCATGCACCGACTCCGGGTCCCGCTGACCCCGATCGGTCCGGCACCCGGGGCAGAGGCCCCAGTACGTCACCTCTACGTGGTCGACGGTGAACCCGTGATCCCGGGACGCCCCGGGGTGCGGGGCGTCCGGCGGGGCGTCGACGTCGGCGATCGTGCCGCACGAGCGGCAGACCACGTGCTGGTGGCCGTCCCGGGACCGCCCTTCGTACCGTGCCGCGGAATGCGGCAGGTCGATCCGCCGTGCCAGCCCGGCGCCGACGAGTGTCCTGAGCACGTCGTAGACGGTCTGGGTCGAGACCGCGCCGATGCGTGTGCGTACCAGGCCGAGGAGGGTACTGACATCGGAGTGCGGGGCCTCGTGGACCGCCGAGAGCACGGCGACCCTGGGGCGGGTCACCCGTAACGACGCCCCGCGCAGGAGCGTCCTGGCCTCGGTCTCGATCACGTACGCAGTGAACCACTTTTCTGGAATGATTCCAATCAAAGACACGTAAGAAAACTGTGATCAATCGAATTCCCGGAAGCGCCGGTCCGACACCCGCCGTCACCACCGCCGCGCGCGATGCCGCACCCTGGAGGCGTACGACGACCGCCCCGGGAGGACCACGACCATGACGCTGTACACCACGACGGACAGCCCGCTCGGCGAGCTGCTGCTGGTGGGCGAGGAGTCGGCCACCGCCCCGGGCGGCACCGCGCTCGCCTCGCTGTCCGTGCCCGGCCAGAAGGGCGGCGCGACGGTCCGGGACGGCTGGACGCGGGACGACGCGGCCTTCGCCGCGATCACCGAGGAACTGCGCGGGTACTTCGGGGGCGGCCGGACCGGCTTCGGCGTCGAGTGCGCCGTCGGCCGCGGCACCGACTTCCAGCGGCGGGTGTGGCAGGCCCTGGACTCCGTTCCGTACGGCACCACGCTCACCTACGGTGAGATCGCCGCCCGGATCGGGGCCCCGCGCGCGGCCGTCCGCGCCGTCGGCACCGCGATCGGCGCCAATCCGCTGCTCGTGGTGCGCCCCTGCCACCGTGTGATCGGCGCGAGCGGCGCCCTCACCGGCTACGCGGGCGGCCTGGAGCGCAAGCGGCTGCTCCTCGACCTGGAGAGCCGCCACCGGGCGGTCTGAGCGGGGCCGGGCGGCCGTGGGACGGGGCCGGGCTGCCGTGGGGCGGCGGGCCGGGCGGCCGCGGGGAGGCCGGCGCGGCTCGTCTTCGCACCCGCGCCGGGAACCTCCTGGCTCTCGGTCCGCCCGACGGCGGTGTTTCCGTCCGGCGGACGGCGGACGGCGCAGGGGGCGTACGTGCGCGTCCCGCCGGTCCCGGCTCCGGGGCGCGCGTCCGCCCCGGTGGCCGCGGCGTTGTCAGTGGGCCCCAGTAGGTTCAGTCGTGTTCCCGCCGGTCCGGCCGGAACGACCCCTCAGGTGTGCATGGGAGATGGCGCGTTGTCCGATTGGGAGAGGTCGAGCACGGCACGGGTGATACCACCCGCACGGCCGCGCAAGCTCGCCAAGGTTCCGTTCGTCGAGCTGGCCGACGGGCGGTTGCAGGGTGTGGTGTCCAGCGGATCGGACATCGGGCGGGTCTACGTCTCGTCCGTCGCGACGGGGTCCTTCGCGTTCGCCTGCAGCACCAACAACAACCGGCCCTGCGGCGGTGCGCGCGGATCGTTCTGCAACCACATCGGCGCACTCGTCAACGAGGCGGTCCTGCAGTACGGCGCCGAGCGCGTCGTCCGGTATCTGAAGGCAGAGGTCCCGGAGGGCGACGTGGACGGGACGGTCCTCGCCGCCGCGATGCGCGGGACCCGCCCCGAGGCGGACACCGCCGGAGCGGCAGCGTCCGTCTTCAGCCGCTTCCTGCGCCACCTCGCCTATCTCGAACACGCCCCGGCCACGCTGCCGTTGCCCGAGATGCAGTTCTTCCCGCCGACCAGGGCGGCGGCCTGATGCGCGCCGATCTGCTCGCCGGGCCCGTCGACGGCCTGGACGAGGCCCTGGAGGCCGTGGACGCCTTCGACCGCGCCCTCGTCACCGGCCTCCTCCGCCCCCTGGCCGCGGACCCCGGCCCGACGCGGCTCGCCGACGCCGTCACGGGGACGCCGCTGGCCGCCCGGGTCGCCGAGGCCGCCGGGAAGGCCGCCGCCGGAGCGGCCGGGGAGGACCACTTCCTGGCCCTGGCGGGTGCCCGCACCGCCCTGCTCGGCTCGGTCCACGACGCCCTGCTGGCCCGGGCGGAGGAGGCCGCCGGCCGTCGGGGCGGCACGGGGACCGCACCGGCGCCCGGTGCGCCGCCGGCGGAGAACGTCCTGGTCGCCGCCCGCGCCTGGCTCTCCGATCTGGCGCGCTGCGGATGGCGCGGCCTCGACCACGAGGTGGTGTCCGGGGCCGGTGAGGTCGTGTCCGCGATGCTTCCCGCCCCGTCCCTGCGCCGCCTCGCGACGCTCCTCGACGGATTCGCCGCCGAACTCGCCGCGTCCTGCCCCGGCGCGTCCGCGGAACGCTTCCCGGAGCGCCGCTGGGCCGACCTCTGGTCGCGCGGGATGCTGCTGACGGTGCCCGGAGCCTCCGGTGCGCCCGTCACGGGGACCGCCGACGGCCGACTGCTGCCCCTCGGCGTCGACGTCACCGAGCACGCGACCGCCGCGCAGGCGCAGGTGCACGCGGTGTTCGAGCCCGCCGACGGCTCCGCGCCACGGCTCGTGCGCGCCGCCGTGTCGGTCCCGAAGCCCGACACGGTGGTCGGGGCCGGGATCTGGCAGCTGCTCCGCCCGCACATGTCGCTGCTCGCGGCAGCCGGCGAGGGCCGCTCCATGGACCTCACCGGGATGCCGGTCACCGCCGAGGGCGACCTCGTCTGGAGCGACGCCCACGCCCGTGCGGGCGAACCGGCCGAGGCGTTCGCCACCGCCCGTGTGGCGCTGCCCACCGCGACCGCCGCGCCGACCGCCCCGCTGGACCGGCACCCGGCCCGCCTCGCCGTCCCGGTGTTCCTGGAGGGGTACACCGCCGGGACGGACGACGACGGCGTCCTGACCTTCACCGTCGCCGGAACGGCCCTGGCCGTCGACACCGACCGGATCCCGGCCGCCGGGCCGCTCACCCCCGAGGCCGTCGCCACGTCCGGTGCCTGCATCGCGCTCGTCCGCTGGGACGCCGGGGAGTTCCGTCTCCAGCCCCTCGCCGTCGAGACGACGGTGCGCAGGAAGGTGACCGCGGTGCACGCCGGTGCCTGGGCCGGAGGGACGACGGACAAGGCCGGGGCCAGGGCGGAGAAGGCCGCGACCGACGCCGCGAAGGTGCTGGGCGAGCGCGCGGGAAGGCTGCTGCGGAAATGACCGGACAGCACAGCCCCGGGACGGCCGGGGACCCCTCGCACGACAACCGCCGCCAGGTCGTCTACTGGCGCCTGCTCGCCCGGCTCTTCGACCCGGAGGAGCAGGCCGCCCTGGAATCGGCGAGCCTCGCCGTGCTGGAGGACATCGGCCTGCCGCCGCAGCTGCTCGATCCGCAGGCCTCCGTCGACTCCGTGGTGCAGCGCCATCCCGGGCTCGCCGCCGAGTTCGACGGGCTCATGCTGCCGGACGGGGACACCGGGACCGCCGACGGCCCGGACGCGGAGGCGGCGGACGACGACACCCGCGACCGTGCCGCCGAGGTGCGCCGCGCCGCACTCGTGTCGAAGGTCCTGCTGAACGTCTTCCAGGCGCCGCCCGCCACCGTCACCGCGGACCGGCTGTCCCGGTGGCAGTCCGACGCGGGCTGGCTGGAGCGCGCGCTCGGCTGCGGGCCCGGGGAGCTGCGCGGCGGACGTGCCGGAGGGCCGGGAGTCAGCCCGGTCGGCACGGGCGGCGGGGGCCGGACACCCGATCTCGGCCGGCTCGTCCCGGAGATAGGCCCCGAGCTCGGCTCGATCGAGGCCGGGCTGGTCAAGCGGATGCGGCTGCGCGAGGTGCTCGCCGACCCCCGGCTGGCCGGACGGCTGACGCCGAGCATGTCCCTGATCGAGCAGCTGCTGCGCGACAAGGACAACCTCTCCGGGGTCGCCCTCGCCAACGCCAAGGCACTGATCCGCCGCTTCGTCGACGAGGTCGCGGAGGTGCTGCGCACGCAGGTGGAGAAGTCGACCGTCGGCGCCCTGGACCGCTCGGTCCCGCCCAAGCGGGTCTTCCGGAACCTGGACCTCGACCGCACCATCTGGAAGAACCTCGTCAACTGGAGCCCCGAGGAGGAACGCCTCTACGTCGACCGCCTCTTCTACCGCCACACCGCGCGGAAGACGACGCCCCAGCGGCTGATCGTGGTCGTCGACCAGTCGGGCTCGATGGTGGACTCGATGGTCAACTGCACCATTCTCGCCTCCGTCTTCGCCGGGCTGCCCAAGGTGGACGTCCACCTCATCGCGTACGACACCCAGGCGCTCGACCTCACCCCGTGGGTGCACGACCCGTTCGAGACCCTGCTGCGCACCAACCTCGGGGGCGGAACCGACGGCACGGTCGCCATGGCCCTGGCCCAGCCGAAGATCGCCGAGCCCCGCAACACGGTCGTGGTGTGGATCTCGGACTTCTACGAATGGCAGACCGAGCCGCTGTTCGAGAGCATGGCCGCCATCCACCGCTCCGGCGCCAAGTTCATCCCGGTCGGCTCCGTCACCAGCTCGGGGCGCGCCAGCGTCAACCCCTGGTTCCGGGAGCGCTTCAAGGACCAGGGCACGCCGGTCCTCTCCGGCCACATCCGCAAGCTCGTCCACGAGCTGAAGACCTTCCTCACCTAGCCCCTGCGTTCACCCTCCCGCCCGGACCGCCCGGTCGCTCCTCACCGGCCCGGGACCAGCGGCCGCGCGGGGCCCGCAGACCCGGGACCGCGCCCGGGGCCGAACGCCACCGCGGCCTCCCGCCTCCGCCGCCGCGATCCCACCCGAACCCTCAGAAAGGCTCACCGCCATGTCCGACCTGTTGCGCGCCCCCGCCGAGATCAAGTACGCCGAGGAGCTCGACTGGCTGGAGTCCGTCGACGACGGCCCCAAGCCGTTCTCCTGGCGGCTCTCGCCCAAGATGGTCCGCCTCTTCATCCTGGGCTCCGAGCGGGCCGACGGCCTGGACCGGGAGATCTCCCAGAAGTGGTACGGCGACCGCAGCTTCGTCGAGCGCTCCATCGTCACCCTGGCCTCCGACCGGGGGCTGCTGCTCATCGGCGACCCGGGCACCGGCAAGAGCTGGCTGGCGGAGCTGCTGGCCGCCGCCGTCTCCCGCAACTCCACCCTCGTGGTGCAGGGGACGGCCGGTACCACCGAGGACCACATCAAGTACTCCTGGAACGTGTCCATGGTGATCTCCAAGGGGCAGTCGCGGGAGTCGATGATCCCCTCACCGATCATGACCGCGATGGAGACCGGGGCGATCGGCCGCTTCGAGGAGCTGACCCGCTCCACGAGCGACGTCCAGGACGCGCTGATCTCGATCCTGTCGGAGAAGTACATCTCGGTCCCGGAGATGGACAGCGACAACATCGTCTTCGCCAAGCCCGGCTTCTCCGTCATCGCCACCGCCAACAGCCGCGACCGTGGCGTCAACGACCTGTCCTCCGCCCTGAAGCGGCGCTTCAACTTCGTGCGCATCCCCGTGGTGACGAACAAGAAGAGCGAGGCGGAGATCGTCCGCTTCCGCACCGAGGAGCTCCTGAAGCGTCACCGGATCGAGCTGGACGTGCCGCCGACGCTGCTCGACGTGCTGCTGCAGAGCTTCGCCGACCTGCGGGCCTCCGCCGCCGCGGCCGGCAGCGACGACGAGAAGCTGGAGTCCGCGCTGTCCAGCGCCGAGCAGATCGGCGTGCTGGAGGACGCGATCCTGCACAGCAACTTCTTCGGCGAACGCACCCTGACCGCCCGCACCCTGGCCTCCTCCCTCGTCGGATCGCTGGCCCGGCGCCAACCCGAGGACCTGGCCATACTCAACAAGTACCTGCACGGTGTCGTCGAGCCGCGCGGCAAGGAGGAGGGCGGCTCCTGGCCGGAGTTCCTGGAGGGCGGCCGCGACGCGATCGCCACCCTGTCATGAGCGCCCTGGACGAGGGCACGCCCTTCGAGGCGCTGCGGGGGCAGCTCACGGACGCCGCGACGGAGTTCGCCGACGGTCCGGACGCCCTGGAGGGGATCCTGCTGGGCATCGTCGACGACGTCGACCGTGCCGTGCGCGAGCCGCTGGAGATCTTCCCCGTCTGCCACCACTCGCCCGCGTCGGCGGTCGCGATGGCACGCCGGCTGCGGGAGAAGCAGCCGAAGGTGGTGTACCTGGAGCTGTGCGAGGACATGGCCCCCCTCCTGCCGGAGCTCCGCAACTGCCGGCTCCCGGTGGCGGTCCAGGCGTTCGCGAGCGAGGTGAAGGGCTTCCCCGCGGAATGGGCGCCCCTGTCGGTCGTGGCCCCGATCACCGAGGCGTCGGCCGAGTACCAGGCCATCGCCTACGCCCTGGACACCCCGGGCGTCGAACTGGTCCTGGTCGACCGCTCGTCGGACCACGTGTTCCAGTGGCAGGCCGGCGGGCAGGAGGCCACCGGACCGGACGCCCCGCCCGCGGACGAGGAGGCCGCCCTGCACGGCGACGCCGTCGGCGTCGAGATCGGCGACCTGCGGCCCCGGTTCGCCGAGCTGGAGGAGCACCTGCTGCACCACGGCCGGGTGCGCCACTGGTCGGAGTGGTGGCACCAGTACGTCGAGCTGCCGCTCGGCGACAGCGACCACGACACCTACCGGCAGGTCATGCTCCTGATCGGCAGCCTGTTCCGCCGGCTGGCCCCCGGGGACACCGACCGGGTGCGGGTGGACGAGGACCGCGAGCGCTATATGTGGACCCGGATGCGCCGGCACCTCGCCGCGACCGGGACCAACCCCGAGGACTGCCTGTACGTCTGCGGCGCGTTCCACGCGTCCAGCCGGGTGCGGGAGTTCGGCGTCCACGGCACCGACACCTTCGAGATCACCCCGCCCGGCGGGAGCACCTGGCAGCACGGTCTGATCCCGTCCAGCCACGCGGCGATCGAGGCCCAGTTCGGGCTGGCCGCCGGTTCCGTCTCGATCGCGGCCACCCAGTGGGCGAAGAACCTCCGACGCACCCGTGTCCGGCCCTTCCGGCTCGCGGGCCAGGCGGGGGCGAAGAAGGCCGCGAGGACGAAGGGGACCGCGACGCCGGCCGTCCCCGCGGCACCGGAGGCACTCACCGACAGGCTCTCCGGTTTCCTCCAGAGCCCGCCGGCCCTCGACCGGCTGGACGAGGCCGAACTCCTCGGCTGGTCCGTGGAGATCGTGCGCTCCGCCCGGCGCAACGGCTACCTCGCCTCCACCGCCGACGCCATCGCCGTGTTCGAGACGTCGATCCTGCTGGCCGGCATGCGGGACCGGGCCAGGCCCACCCCGTACGACTTCCAGGACGCGGCGGTCACCTGCATCGAGAAGGACACCGTGCCGGGCCGGCGCGACGTGCGCCGTCTCGTCGAGATCCTGATGGGCGGCGACCGGATCGGGCAGGTCGGCTACGACGCGCTGCCGCCGCTGGCCCGCGACGTGCACGACCGGCTCACCCCGCTGAACCTCAAGCTCCAGCAGCGCGGTGTGCAGCGCGCCCTGCTCGACATGACCGCGCAGCCGGAACTGCGCCGGTGCTCCGACGTGCTGTGGATGCTGCGCCACCTGATGCCGCACGGCGCCGCACGGCCGATCATGGGCGAGCGCGAGCTGGGCAAGGAGTCCGTCCAGGAGTCCTGGGACCTGGCCCTGGGCACCCACCAGCGGGCGCTCATCGAGCTCGGGTACGAGGGTGTCAGCATCGAGCAGGTCCTGGAGCAGCGCCTGCGCCGGGCCGCGTACGCCCCGGACGCCACCACGGCACAGGTCCTCGCGGCCGTCGAGGACGCCGTGCTGCATCTGCGCAGCGGCCGTCTCGCGGACGAACTGGGCACCCGCGCCCTGGAGGTGCTGGCCACCGAGCGCAGCGTCGACGGGGCCCCGGAAGTGCTGCGCAGGGTGCGCCGGCTCCTCGCCCACTACCGGATCAGCCGGCCGGTGCTGCCGTCCTGGATCGAGTCCTTCGCCAAGACGGGGTACGCGCACTACTGCACGCTGCTGCCGACGGCGTTCACCGACGAGGACGCGACCGTGCGCCAGGTCGCCGCGATGCTGGGGTTCCTCTTCAGCATGGAGAGCCTGGCCCTGTCGCTCGGCTGCGACCGGACCCAGCTGGAACTGGCCTTCGCCCAGTCGCACCCGCGGGAGCCGTCCCGAGTGGCGCTGCTCTGGTCGGCTCAGGTGCACCTGGGGCAGCTGTCCCGGGCCGAGCTGAGGGAGCGGTGCGGCCGGCTGCTGGCCGACCCGCTGGTGGTGCCGGCCTATCCGCGCTACCTCAGCGGTTTCCTGCACGCGCTGGAACCGGTGCCGGCGCTGGCGGACTTCGTCGTGGAGGCGGTCTCCCAGGCGTTCGCCCGGCTGCCGGACCCGGTGCTGCTGCCCTGGCTGCCGAAGCTCATCATCACGCTCCGGTCCGAGGGCTCCGAACTGGCCCCCCTGCTGATCCGTGAGGCCGGCCGCGTCTTCCCCGGGCGCCTCGCGGCGCTGGACGCCTGGGTCCCGCCGTGGCAGGCCGCCGCCGAGGCACCGGCCGCGGTCGCCACCGGCCAGGGACCCACCCGCCGGGCCGCCCTGCTCGCCGCCCACCCGGAGACCTGCGACCGCGTGGCGGAGCTGCTGGGCTGCGAGGCCGGCTGGGAGGCGGAAGCGCCGGAACCCGCCGCCGCGGTCCTCCTCACCCGGCACCCCGAGACGGCCGCGGCGGTGGAACTGCTGCTGACGGCAGGCTGACCGAGGGCGAACGGCGGCGAACGGGAGCCGTTCGAGGACAGCAGGGGACAGCAGGGGACAGCAGGGGACGACGGGAGGCGACGGGGCGACGGGGCGACGGGGGAGGGGCAGCGCGAGCGGCAGGACGAGCGGTCGTCCCCCGGCGGCGGGCACCCGCCCCCGTGACCCCCCGCTCCCCGCGTCCGGCCCGCTCCTCGCTCCCCGCTCCCTGCGTCCCGCCCCGCTTCTCTCTCCCCCCGCGTCCGCCTCCGCCCCACCCCAACCCAGCCCCCCGCCCCGGCCTTGAGCCCGGCGCCGGGGGCTGTCGGCATGTGGGCCCGCCGGAAGGCCGGCCGGTGCGGCGGTCACGCCGCATCCCGGCCGCGCGCGGGAGGCGGAGGTGCCCGGAGCCGGCCGTGGAACCCGACGCGTGGACGGGCCGTGGTCCGGCCCGTCCGGGTGCGCGGCGCCGGCCCGCCGGTGATTACGGGACAGCCCTTCGGGGGCGCGTACCCGGCGCATGGGGGCTCGACAGGATCCCCATGGGGAGAACGAGCACGCGGGCGCACTCCGGGGCACTTTCTGAAAACACCTGGCTCATATCAATTCCTAGCGGACCATACGGACATCGCGGTGGCCGGAATGTCACGGGCGCCGCCGGTTGGCATATTCCCCCGGCCGGTGCGCCTCCCTGTGGCCGAATGCGTGCTTGTAAGTAATCGAGTGAATACGCGCCGTTCGTGGCCCGGAATCCTCTAATGTGATCCGAGTGAACGGGCGGCACCAAGTTGACCGTTCATCGGTCAAAGGTTCGACGGTGCGAGTGGAGACGTCATGTATCTCCGTTCCGCGTGGACAGGACCGTGCCGCGTGAGCGTGGGGGCTCCGTGCTGCGTCGTGGTGAAAAGCCACCGCGATGCGCCCGGAGAAAGCGGATGAACACATCATGGAGAGCGTGCGAACAAGTGGGGGGACAGTCATGACCAATCCTTTCGATGACGAGTCGGGCCGGTTCCTGGCGCTCGTGAACGACGAGGGCCAGTACTCCTTGTGGCCCGCGCACATCGAGGTTCCGGGCGGCTGGCGAGCCGAGGGTCCGGAAGGGACGCGTCAGGAATGTCTCGACGTGATCGAGGGCGCCTGGACCGATATGCGGCCCGCCGGACTGGTGCGGGCGTCGGGCGCCGACGCCGGGTAGGCCGGCGGCCCGGCTTCAGGAGAACCCCCAGGTGGGGCAGCTCGTCGACGCTTCGATCCGATCGATTTCACTCCCGCTCGGGCAAAATCGATCAGACTTGATCGAATAAGTGTCGCGCCGCTCCCGTGCGTTCTCATGTCGCCGTCCTGTGGCGTTCAAGGAACACCGAAGGCCCCTTCACGGGCGCCTTCGGTGGATGAAGACGACGTGATCCCCCGGGGCCTTCGCGCCCCTGTGCGGGATTCCCGCCGCGCTCCGGGACACGGGTGCGGCGACGCCCCCTCTCCGCCTGCGCCGGCTCCGGCGTCGACGATCGGTGCACTGGTGCGGCCGGTTCTCCCCGGCCCTTCTTCACCGTCCCCGAAATCTCTCCCCAAAGGTGTGGACCGGCATGCACGAAAACCGTTCGATTTCGACCGGCGTGGTCACCGAAGAACTCCTCGAACTGACCGCGGCGCAGCAGGGTGTCTGGTACGGCCAGCTCGTCGATCCGGAGAGTCCGAAATACAACATCGGTGAATGCTTCGAGATCAGCGGTGATCTCGACGAGGAATTGTTCACCGCGGCACTCGCCCGGGTCGTGGCCCTGTGCGACAGCCTCAACCTGGAGTTCGTCACCCAGGACGAGACGGTGCGCCAGCGGGTGGTCCGCCGGCCCGCGACCGACCCCGGGCGGCTGCGCCTGGTCGACCTGTCCGGCACCGACGACCCCGTAGCCGCGGCCGAGCGCTACATGGCCGACGACATGTCGACCGTCGACCGGCTCACCGCCCCGCGCCACCATCTGGCCCTGCTGCGCCTCGGTGCCCGTCTGCACTACTGGTACGTCCGCTTCCACCACATAGCCGTCGACGGCCTCGGCGGTGCCGTCTTCGGGCGGGCCGTGGCCGAGCTGTACGGGCGCGCGGTGCGCGGGGAGGACCTCGCGGCGGCCGGACCGCCCGCCGCCGCACCCCTGCGCGACCTCGTGGCCGACGAGACCGCCTACCTCGGCTCGGACCGCCACGAGGCCGACCGTGCCTACTGGACCGGCAGGTTCGCGGATCTGGCGGGCCCCGTACCCGCGGACCGCACGGGCGCCCCGGGTGCGGGAGCAGGTGCCGACGGCCCCGCACGCGGCGGGACCGCGCTCGTCCGCCGCCGCACCGACGCTCCCGCCGCTGCCGCGCCCGCCGGGCCCGACGTCCGGATGCACACCGGCGAGACCCTGCCCGTGGCCGTGTTCGACGCCCTGCGCAGGCTCGCGGCCGGCCACCGCACCAGCTGGACCGCCGCCCTGGTGGGGGCCGTCGCCGCTTACGTCGGACGGGTCGGCGGGACGCAGGACGTGACCGTGGGGCTCGCCTCGAACGGCCGCCACGGAGGCCTGCGGCACGTCGTCGGCATGACCTCCAACATCCTGCCGCTGCGGCTGACCGTCACCGCCGACATGACGGTCGGCGCCCTGGTGCGGGCCGCCGCCGACGAGATGCGCGGCGCCCTGCGGCACCGCCGTTTCTCCCGTGAACAGCTCGCCCGCGAACTGAACATGACCGACGGCGCCTCACATCTGACCGACGTCGTCGTCAACATCATGGGCTACGACTACGACCTCGACTTCGCCGGCAGCCCCGCCCCCTCCCGCGTGCTGTCCGTCGGCCCGGCCGGGGACGTGTCCCTCTTCGTGTCCGAACGGGCCGAGGGCAAGGGGCCGTTGATCGGATTCGACGCCGACCCGGAGCTGTACGACCCGCAGGACGTGCGGCTGCTCCAGCAGGCCGTCGTCTCCTTCCTCTCGACCTTGGCCGACGCGGACGCCGGCACGCCCCTGCGCGACCTGCCCTTCCTCGACGCCGCCGCCACCGAGGCGCTGCTCGCCCAGGGGCGCGGCGCGCCCCTGCCGGCCGCTGCCGCGAGTCTGCCGGAGGCCTTCGGGGCCCGGGCGCGGCTGACCCCGGACGCCCCCGCCGTGGTGGACGGCGCCGCCACCCTGACCTACCGGGAGCTGGCACGGACGGCGGACGAACTGGCCGCCCTCCTCGGCCACTCGGGCGTCGGCGAGGAGGACGCCGTCGGTGTCCTGGTGGGCCGCTCGGCCGCCGTGGTGTCCACCACGGTCGGCGTGGTCGGCGCGGGGGCCGCGTACGTCCCGATGGATCCGGACTGGCCCGCGGACCGGCTCGACCGCGTCGCCGGGGTCGCCCGGGTGCGGGCGCTGGTCGTCGACGAGGCGTCCGCAGCCCGGCCCTGGGTCGAGAGAGCCGCCGCCACCCTGCCGGTGATCGTCGTCGACGCCCTCGGCGCCGTCGTGGGACACGCCCCGCCGCCGCCCGGGCCGCTGCCCGCGGTGTCCCGCGGCGACCGGCTCGCCTACGTCATGTTCACCTCCGGTTCCACCGGCCTGCCCAAGGGCGTCGGGGTGACCCACGCCGACGTGCTCGCCCTGACCGCCGACTCCGCCTGGTCGGACGGCGCGTGCGACGCCGTGCTGCTCCACTCGGCGTACGTCTTCGACGCCTCCACGTTCGAGATCTGGACGCCGCTTCTGAACGGCGGCCGGGTCGTCGTCGCGCCCGCGGGCGGACTGGACGCGCCGGCCCTGGAGGACGTGGTGGAGCGGCACGGGGTGACCGCCCTGTTCCTGACGACGGCCCTGTTCAACGTGGTGGCCGAGGCCGACCCGGCGGCGTTCGCCGGACTGCGCCTCGTCGCCGCGGGCGGCGAGGCCGCCACCCCCGACCTCATGCAGCAGGTGGCGGCCGCCGCGCCCGGCACCCGCGTCCTGCACGTCTACGGGCCCACGGAGACGACGACCTTCGCCACCCGCCACCGGGTCGCCGCGGGCGCCCCCGGCGTGCCGCCCGTCGGCCGGGCCCTCGACGGGACCCGCCTCTACGTGCTCGACGGCTCCCTCGCGGCGGTGCCGCCCGGCGTGGTGGGAGAGCTGTACGTGGGCGGACGCGGTGTCGCCCGCGGCTACCTGGACCGCCCGGCGCTGACCGCCACCCGGTTCGTCGCCGACCCGTACGACCCCGCGGGCGCCCGCATGTACCGCACGGGTGACCTCGTGCGGTGGACCGCGCACGGCGACGTCGAGTACGTCGGACGGGCCGACGGCCAGGTCAAACTCCGCGGCTTCCGCATCGAACCCGGCGAGATCGAGAACGTCCTCCTCGCCGACCCGGACGTCCGTGCCGCCTGCGTCCTGGTCCGCGAGGACACCCCCGGCGACCGGCGGCTCACCGCCTATCTCGCACAGGCACCCGGCACCCGGCCGGACGAAGCGGCCCTGGCCCGCCGGGTGGGACGCATCCTGCCCGCGTACATGGTCCCCTCGGCGTTCGTGCTCCTCGACGCGCTGCCGCTGAACGCCAACGGCAAGGTCGACCGCCGCGCGCTGCCCGCACCGCACGCCGCCGCCGTCACGGGACGGGTCCCGCGCACCGCCTACGAGGAGGTCCTGACCGGTCTGTTCGCCGACGTGCTCGGCGTGCCGTCCGTCGGCATCGACGACAACTTCTTCTCGCTCGGCGGCCACTCCCTGCTCGCCACCCGCCTGACCGGCCGGGTCCGCAGCACCCTGGGCGCCGAACTCGGCATGCGCACCCTCTTCGGCCACCCCACCGTCGCGTCCCTGGCCGCCGCCCTCGACACCGGCGCGACGGCCAGGCCCGCCCTCACACCGCAACCGCGGCCCGGGACGGTCCCGCTGTCCTTCGCCCAGCAGCGCCTATGGTTCCTCAACCGGGCCGAGGGGCCCAGCGACACGTACACCGTCCCGCTCGTGCTCGAACTCGAAGGCCCGCTGGACACGGACGCGCTGCGCGGCGCCCTGGCCGACGTGGTCGCACGGCACGAGAGCCTGCGCACGGTCTTCGCCGAACACGACGGCACCGCCCGGCAGGAGATCCTCGGCGCGTCGGTCGCCGCCGCGCTCGTCCCCCTCGTCGTCGAGCCCCGCCCCGCCGACGAGAGCGCCGAGATCTGGGCCGCGGAGACGGTGCGCCGGCTGGTCGCCGTACCCTTCGACCTCAGCGGCGACATCGGCGTGCGCGCCCATCTGCTGCGCCCGGGCCCCGACCACCACATCCTGCTGCTCGTCCTCCACCACGTGGTCGCCGACGGCTGGTCGCTCGCCCCGCTCAGCCGGGACCTCGGCGCCGCCTACCGCGCCAGGACCGAGGGCACTGGCACCCCGGACTGGCCCGAACTGCGGGTGCAGTACGCCGACTACACCCTGTGGCAGCGCCGGCTGCTCGGCGCCGACGACGATCCGGAGGCCCCGGCCGCACGCCAGCTCGCCTTCTGGCAGGAGGCGCTGCGCGGCGCCCCCGACCTGCTCGACCTGCCGCTCGACCGCCCCCGGACGGCCGTCGCGGGCCACCGGGGCGACGCGGTCCCCTTCGAGCTGCCCGCCCCCGCGCACGCCGCGCTCACCGGGCTCGCCCGCAGCGCCGGCTGCACCCCCTTCATGGTGCTCCAGGCGGCGCTGGCCGTGACCCTGCACGCGCACGGCGCCGGCACCGACATCCCGCTGGGTGCCGCGGTGGCCGGGCGCACCGACGAGGCACTCGACGACCTGGTCGGGTTCTTCGTCAACACCGTCGTCCTGCGCGCCGACCTGTCCGGGGACCCCACCTTCCGCGAACTCCTGCGGAGGGTCGCGGAGTTCGACATCGCCGCCTTCGGCCACGCCGATGTCCCGTTCGAGCGGGTGGTGGAGGCGCTCAACCCCGAACGGTCCGGTGACCACCACCCGCTCTTCCAGACCATGCTGGTCCTCCAGAGCCAGGAGCGGGCCGGACTCGACCTTCCCGGGATCACCGTCACCGACCGGTCGCGGCACACCGGGGTGAGCAAGTTCGACCTGACGTTCTCCCTCACCGAGCACAGCGCTCCGGCCCCGGGCACGCCGGGCGGCATCGGCGGCTATCTGGAGTACGCCACCGACCTCTTCGACGCGGCCACCGCCCGCGCGCTGTCCGCCCGCTTCACCCGCGTCCTCACCCTGGCGGTCGCCGACCCCGACCGCACCGTCGGCGACCTCGACCCCCTCGCGCCGGACGAGCGGGACCTCGTGCTGCGCCGGGGGCGCGGCGCGGAACACCCGCTGCCCGCCCGGACCGTCCCCGAGGCGGTCCGGGAGTGGGCCGCCCGCACGCCCGGGGCCGTCGCCGTGCGCGACGCGCACACCAGCCTCAGCTACGCCGAGCTCGACGCCCGCGCCGACGCCCTCGCCCACGTCCTGCGCGCGCACGGTGCGGGCCGCGAGGACCGGGTGGCCCTCGCCGCGCCGCCGTCCGTGGACACCGTCGTCGCCCTGCTGGCCGTCCTGCGGGCCGGCGCCGCCTACCTCCCGGTCGACCCGGAGTACCCGCCCGCCCGCATCCGGCAGGTGCTCGACGACGCCCGGCCGGTCCTGCTGCTCACCACCGCGGCCGTCCGGGCGTCCCTGCCCGACTCCGCGGTGCCCCGGCTCCTCCTCGACGACCCCGCCGCCCTCCCGGCGGGACCCGCACTGCCTCCCGCCGGCCCCGCCGATCCCGCCTACGTCATCCACACCTCGGGCTCCACCGGCCGCCCCAAGGGCGTCGTCGTGCCGCACTCCGCCCTGGCCAACCACATGGCGTGGATGGGGCGCCATCTGGCCCTCACCCCGGACGACCGGGTGCTCGCCCGGACCTCCACCAGCTTCGACGCCTCGGTGTGGGAGATCTGGCTCCCCCTGACGCACGGCGCCGAGGTGTGCGTCCTGCCGCACGGGGCCAACCGCGAACCCGGCGCCCTCGTCTCCTGGATGGCCCGGTTCGGCGTCACCGTCGCCCAGTTCGTGCCCTCGCACCTGGCCCTGGTGCTCTCCGAGGCCGCGCACGCCGCGCCGCTTCCCGGGCTGCGCGCCGTGCTGTGCGGCGGGGAGCCGCTGCCGCGCTCCCTCGCCGACGACATCGCCGCACGGTGGCGGGCCGAGGTGCACAACCTGTACGGCCCGACCGAGGCGACCATCGACGCGACCGCCCACCGGGTGACCGGCCCGCCGACCGGCGGAGGGGCGGCTCCCCGCCCGCCGTCCGAGACCGTGCCGATCGGCCTCCCCGTCGACACCATGCGCGCCTACGTGCTCGACGCCCGGCTGCGTCCCGTGCCGCCCGGTGTGACGGGTGAGCTCTACCTCTCGGGACCCAACCTCGCCCGCGGCTACCTCGACCGGCCGGGCCTGACCGCCGCCCGGTTCGTCGCCGACCCGTTCGGCGCCGCCGGTGCCCGGATGTACCGGACGGGCGACCTCGTGCGGTGGAACGCCGCAGGTCTGCTCGACTACCTGGCCCGCGCCGACGACCAGGTCAAACTCCGCGGCTTCCGCATCGAGCCGGGTGAGGTCGAGGCCGCGCTCACCGCCCTGCCCGGCGTCACCGCCGCCCGCGCGGTGATCCGCGAGGACACCCCCGGCGACCGGCGGTTCGTCGCCTACGCCGTCACCGCGGACCCCGGCCGGCGCCCCGAGGCCCTGCGGGACGCCCTCGCCGAGACCCTGCCGCACCACATGGTGCCCGGCGTCGTCGTCCTCCTGGACGAACTCCCCCTCCTGCCCAACGGCAAGGTGGACCGGCGCGCCCTGCCCGCACCCGGGCCGGGCGCCGGTGACCCGGCGGGCCCGGCCGGTCCGCGCTCCTTCCAGGCGGACCTGCTCGCCGGCATCTTCTCGGACGTCCTGGACAGACCCCTGGTGGGACCGCACGACAGCTTCTTCGAGCTCGGCGGCCACTCGCTGCTCGCCATGCGGGTGGTCAGCCGGGTCCGCGCCGTCCTGGGCGCCGAGATCGCCGTACGCACCCTCTTCGAGCACCCCACCGCCGCCGGTCTCGCCCGGGTCCTGCACGCCCCCGGCCCGTCCCGGCCGCCGGTGGTGCGGGCCGCGCGGCGGCCCGATCCGATGCCGCTGTCCTCCGCACAGCAGCGCCTGTGGTTCCTCAACCGGCTGGAGGGGCCGAGCTCCGCCTACAACATCCCGCTCGTGCTCGAACTCGACGGGGCCCTCGACGCCGACGCGCTGGGGGCCGCGCTGGGCGACGTCGTACGACGCCACGAGGCGTTGCGGACCCTGTTCCCCGAACAGGACGGGGTGCCGCACCAGCTGGTCCTGCCGGCCGCGGAGGCGGCGCCCCGGCTGCCGGTGGTGGCCACCGCCCCCGGCGACCTGGAGGCGGCGGTACTGGCCGCCGTGCGCGAGCCGTTCGACGTCGTCACGGACCTGCCGCTGCGCGCCCTCCTGCTGCGCCCCGCGCCCGGCCACCACGTCCTGGTGCTGGTGCTGCACCACATCGCGGGCGACGGCTGGTCCCTCGCCCCGCTCGCCCGCCACCTCGGCGACGCCTACCGGGCCCGCGTCGGGGGCCGCGAGCCCGAGAGCGCTGCCGTGCCGCTCCAGTACGCCGACTACACCCTCTGGCAGCACGAGACCCTGGGCGACGGCACCGCCCCGCAGAGCCCGCTGCGGCAGCAGCTCGACCACTGGCACACCGCGCTCGCCGGGCTGCCCGGCCTGATCGACCTGCCGCTGGACCGGCCGCGCCCGGTGACCGTCGACCCGCGCGGAGCCGTCCACACCTTCGAGGTGCCGGCCCCGCTGCACACCCGGCTGCTGCGTCTGGCCCGTACGTCGGGCAGCAGCCTGTTCATGGTGCTCCAGGCGGCCGTGGCCGCCCTGCTGCACCGGCACGGCGCGGGCGACGACATCCCGCTCGGCTCACCCGTCGCCGGCCGCACGGACGAGGCGCTGGAGGACCTGGTCGGCTTCTTCGTCAACACGCTCGTGCTGCGCAACGATCTGAGCGGCCGGCCGACTTTCCGCGAACTCCTCTCGCGGGTGCGGGAGTTCGACCTCGCCGCCTATGCGCACCAGGACGTGCCCTTCGAGCGGCTCGTCGAGAGCCTCAACCCCGTCCGGGCACGCGACCACCACCCGCTGTTCCAGACCATGCTGGTCCTCCAGAACCAGGAGACGCACCGCCCCGACCTGCCCGGCCTGCGCGTCGAGGACCGGCTCGTCCACAACGGCCTCAGCAAGTTCGACCTCACCTTCGCCTTCACCCAGGAGCGGGGCGAGGACCCCCGGGACGACGGGTCCGGGACCCGCCTCACCGCCGGGATCGAGTACGCCACCGCGCTCTTCGACCGGACCACGGCCGAGACCCTCGCCACCCGCCTGGTCCGCCTCCTGGAACAGGTGGCGGACGACCCCGGTCTGCCCCTGACGGGATACGACCTCATGGCGGCGGACGAGCACGCCCGGGTCACGCACTGGGGCACCGGCGGCCGGCTGCCCGCGGACACCGGGGCAGCCACCCTGCCCGCCCTGTTCGCCGCCCGGGCGCACCGCACACCGGACGCGGTGGCCGTCACCGGCGACGATGGCGAGCTCAGCTACGCCGGACTCGACGCGATCAGCGACGGCCTGGCCCGCGCCCTGGCCGGTCTCGGTGTCGGGCCCGAGTCCGGCGTCGGCGTGCTGCTCAGCCGCTCACCGGCCGTCGTGTCGGTGTCGCTGGGCACGGTCCGCGCGGCCGGCGCCTACGTCCCGCTCGACGCGCGCTGGCCCGGGGAACGGCTCGACCGGGCCGCCGCGGTGGCGTCCGTCCGGGTCCTCGTCGTCGACGAGGAGGCGGCGGCCTCGCCCTGGGTGACCGCGACGGCCCGCCGGACGCCGGTCCTCGTCGTGGACCGGCTCGGCCGGATCCTGCGGGGCGCGCCCGCACGGCCCGGACACCCGGCCCCGGTGCCGGGCCCCGGCGCGCTCGCCTACGTGATGTTCACCTCCGGTTCCACGGGTCTGCCCAAGGGGGTGGGTGTCACCCATGCGGACGTGGCCGCGCTGGCGGCCGACTCCGCCTGGGAGGGCGGTGCCGCCGACGCGGTGCTGATGCACTCGGCGTACGTCTTCGACGCCTCCACCTTCGAGATCTGGGCCCCCCTGCTCAACGGCGGACGGATCGTCGTCGCACCGGACGGGGTCCTGGAGGCCCGCGTCCTCGGCGACGCCGTCCGTGCGCACGGGGTGTCCGCCGTCTTCCTGACGACCGCGCTGTTCAACGTGATCGCCGAGACCGACCCGGGCGCCTTCGCCGGCCTCCGGCTCGTCTGCGCCGGAGGCGAACTGGCCTCGCCGGACGCCATGCAGCGGATCGCCGGCACGGTGCCGGGCGTGCGGGTCCTCCACGTCTACGGGCCCACCGAGACCACCACCTTCGCCACCCGCTTCCCCGTGCCGGCCGGCCTGCCCTCCGGCCCGCCGCCCGTCGGCCGCGCCCTGGACGGCATGCGCCTCCACGTCCTCGACGACGCACTCGGACCGGTCCCGCCGGGCGTCGTGGGGGAGCTCTACCTCGCCGGACGCGGTGTGACCCGGGGCTACACCGGGCTCCCCGCGCTGACCGCCGCCCGCTTCGTGGCCGACCCGTTCGACGCGGCGGGCGGACGCATGTACCGCACCGGCGACCTCGTGCGGTGGACCGGCGACGGACAGATCGCCTACGTCAGCCGTGCCGACGGGCAGGTGAAGCTGCGCGGGTACCGCATCGAACTCGGCGAGATCGAGGGCGTGCTGGCCTGCTGCGAGGGCGTCGCCGACTCCTTCGCCGTCGTCCGGGAGGACACCCCGGGCGACCGGCGGCTCGTCGCGTACGTGGTGCCGGCCGAGGGGGCGCGGCCCGATCCGGGCGCCCTGGCCCGTGCGGTCGGCCGGTCCCTGCCCGCCTACACGGTGCCCTCCGCCTTCGTCCTGCTGGACGCGCTGCCGCTGACCGTCAACGGCAAGGTGGACCGGCGGGCGCTGCCCGCACCGGAGCACCACGCGCCGGCCGGCGGGCGCCCCGCCCGCACCCTCCGCGAGGAGATCCTGTGCGGCCTCTTCGCCGACGTGCTCGGCCTCGGCACCGCGGGCGCCGACGACGACTTCTTCGCCCTCGGCGGCCACTCGCTGCTCGCCACCCGGCTCGTCGCCCGCATCCGCCCCGCGCTGGGGGTCGAGGTCCAGGTCAAGTCCCTCTTCGAACACCCCACACCGGCGGCGCTCGCCGTCGCCCTCGACGGGGCGGCAGCCGCCCGGAGCCCCCTGCGGCGGGCCACGGACCGCCCCGACCCGATGCCGCTGTCCGCCGCACAGCAGCGCCTGTGGTTCCTCAACCGGCTGGAGGGGCCGAGCGCCACCTACAACGTGCCGCTCGTGCTCCGCCTGCACGGCCCGCTCGATGCGGACGCCCTGGAGAGCGCCCTCGCGGACGTCGTCGCACGTCACGAGAGCCTGCGTACCGTCTTCCCGGAGACCGACGGAGTGCCGCGCCAGCTCGTCCTCGACGCCGACGGCGCCGACCTCGACCTGACGCCCCGTCCCGTCCCGCCCGGCCTGCTCGACGAGGTCCTGGACGCCGAGGTGGCGCACGCCTTCGACGTGGGCACGGACATCCCCGTACGGGCCCGGCTGCTGCGCACCGCGCCCGGCGACCACGTGCTGGTCCTGGTGCTGCACCACATCGCGGGCGACGGCTGGTCCCTCGCCCCGCTCGCCCGCGACCTGGGCACGGCGTACCGGGCACGCACCGAGGGGGTGGAGCCCCCCTGGACGGAACTCGCCGTCCAGTACGCCGACTACACCCTCTGGCAGCGGGCGCTGCTCGGCGACGAGGACGACCCGGACGGGCAGGGGGCCCGCCAGCTGGACTTCTGGCGCACCGCGCTCGCGGGCGCCCCCGACCTGCTCGACCTGCCCTGCGACCGTCCCCGGCCCGCCGTGACGGCGCACCGCGGCGACGCCTTCGCCTTCCCCGTCGACGCCGCCACCCACGGGGCCCTGGCGGGCCTCGCCCGGGCCCGCGGGTGCAGCCTCTTCATGGTGCTCCAGGGCGCGCTGTCGGTCCTCCTGTCACGGCACGGGGCCGGTGAGGACATCCCCCTCGGGACGCCCGTCGCGGGCCGCACCGACGAGGCGCTCGACGACCTGGTGGGCTTCTTCGTCAACACCCTGGTGCTGCGCACCGATCTGAGCGGGGACCCGTCCTTCACCGACGTCCTGGACCGGGTGCGGGAGTTCGACCTGGCGGCGTACGCCCATCAGGACGTGCCGTTCGAGCGGCTGGTGGACGCCCTCGACCCGGTCCGGGCCCAGAACCACCACCCGCTGTTCCAGACCATGCTCGTCCTCCAGAACCACGCGGACGCGGTGGTCGACCTGCCGGGGCTGACGGTCACGGAGCAGCCCGTCCGCACCGGCATCAGCAAGTTCGACCTGACCTTCACCTTCACCGAGAGGCAGGACGGCACGGGCCGGCCCGCCGGACTCGACGGCGTGCTGGAGTTCTCCACCGAGCTCTTCGACCACGCCACCGCGCACACCCTGGCCCGCCGGCTCACCGGGCTGCTCGGCTCGCTCGCCGCCGACCCCGGCCGGCGCGTCCACTCCACGGACGTCCTGGACCCGGCCGAGCGGCGGGAGCTGGAGCGCGTCGCGGCCGGCCGGGTCCGGGCGGCCGCGGCCGGTACGGCACCCGAGGCCTTCCGCGCCCGGTGCGCCCGGACCCCGGCGGCGGTCGCCGTCCTGGACGGCACGCACCGCCTCACCTTCGGTGAGCTCGACGCCCTCTCCGACGACCTGGCCCACCACCTGTGGAGCCGGGGCGTCGGCCGCGGCGACCTCGTCGCCCTCGCCCTGGAGGGCACCACCGACCACGTCGTCGCGATGCTGGCCGTCGTCAAGGCCGGCGCCGCCTACCTGCCGGTGGACCTGGAGTACCCCGCGGCGCGGATCGCCCACATGCTCGACGACGCCCGCCCGGCGCTGCTCCTCACCCACGGCACCGCACGCCCCGTGCCGCACGGCACGGCCGTGCCCCGCCTCGCGGTCGACGACCGGGCCGCCTGGTCCACCGGGAGCCCGCCGCCGGCCGTGGTGCCGGACCCGCGGGACGCCGCGTACGTCATCTACACCTCGGGCTCCACCGGCCGCCCCAAGGGCGTCGTCGTCACGCACGGCGCGCTGACCAACCACATGGCCTGGATGGCCGACCACCTCGGCCTCACCGACGAGGACCGCGTCCTCGCCCGTACGTCACCGAGCTTCGACGCCTCCGTCTGGGAGACCTGGCTGCCGCTGCTGCACGGCGGCTCCACCTGCCTCGTCCCGCCCGCCCTCAACCACGACCCGGCGGGGCTGCTGGCCCGCATGCGCGACGCGGGGACCACCCTCGTCCAGTTCGTGCCCTCCCACCTCGCGGCCGTCCTCACCGGGACGGGGGCCGACGAGGCGCCCGCGACCCTGCGGGCCGTGCTGTGCGGCGGCGAACCCCTGCCCCGGGCGCTCGCCGAGCGTGTCGGGCGGGCCTGGCAGACCGAGGTCCACAATCTCTACGGGCCCACCGAGACCACCATCGACGCCACCGCCCACCGCCACCGCGCCGGGGAGGCGGACACCCCGGCGGAGGGGACCGTGCCGCTCGGCCGCCCCGTCGACAACACCCGCGCGCACGTCCTGGACGCCGGGCTGCGGCCCGTCCCGCCGGGCGTCACCGGCGAGCTGTACGTCTCCGGCGAGGGCCTGGCACGCGGCTACCTGGAACGTCCCGGCCTGACCGCCGCACGGTTCGTCGCCGATCCGCACGGCCCGGCCGGCAGCCGGATGTACCGGACGGGCGACCTCGTCCGGCGGGACGCCGACGGACTGCTCAGCTATGTCGCGCGCGCCGACGGTCAGGTCAAACTGCACGGCTTCCGCATCGAGCCGGGCGAGGTCGAGGCCGCCCTCACCGCCCTGCCCGGAGTCGCCGCCGCCTGCGCCCTCGTCCGGGAGGACCGGCCCGGCGAGCGGCGGCTGGTCGCCTACACCGTCGCCGACCCGCGCGACGGGACCCCGCCCCTCGGCGACGGCGAGCTGCGCGCCCGGCTCACGGCGGTCCTGCCGCCGTACATGGTGCCCGCCGTCCACGTCCCCCTCGACGCGCTGCCGCTGCTGCCCAGCGGCAAGGTCGACCGGCGCGCCCTGCCCGCCCCCGAACGGCCCACCGGGGACCGGCCGGGCGGTGAGCCGCGCACCGCGCGCGAACGCGTCCTGTGCGAGGTGTTCGCCTCCGTGCTCCGCATCCCCGCGGTCCGCACCGACGACGACTTCTTCGCGCTCGGCGGCGACAGCATCCTGTCCATCCAGCTGGTCAGCCGGGTCCGCGCGGCCGGCCTCGGCGTCACCCCGCGCGACGTGTTCGTCCACCGCACCCCCGAGGCCGTCGCGGCCGCCGCCACCGAGCTCGGCCGGGACACCGCGGTCGCGGCCGGGCAGGGCACCGGGCAGATGCCCCCGACGCCCATCGCCGCCTGGTTCCTCGACCGGCCGGGCACCACGGACGGCTACAACCAGTCCGGAGTGCTCCGCACCCCCGCGGGCGCCGACCAGGACTCCCTCGTCGCCACCCTCCAACTCCTCATCGACCACCACGACATGCTCCGGCTCCGGGTCGCCCGTTCGGCCGACGGCAGTCCCGTCCTCGAAGCGCTGCCCTCCGGCTCGGTGTCCGCCCGGGACCGCTTCACCCGCGTCGACGTCGCCGGACTCGACGACACCGCCGTGCGGGCCGCCGTCACCGAGGCGGGCGAACAGGCCCGCAGGCGGCTGCGTCCCGGGCACGGGGAGGTGATCGAGGCCGTCTGGTGCGACGCCGGTCCCCGCGCCCGGGGGAGGCTGCTGCTGGTCGTGCACCACCTGGCCGTCGACGCGGTCTCCTGGCGCATCCTCGCCGACGACGTGGCCACCGCCTGGCGGGCCGTCACCGAGGACCCCGGTGCCACGGGACGGACCGCGCTGCCCGCGCCCACCACGTCCTACCGGCAGTGGGCGCAGCTCCTCGCGGCGCAGGCCGGCGAGCCCGCCCGCGAGGCCGAACTGCCCCTGTGGCAGGGCGCGCTGTGCACCCCGGACGCCCGGCTCGGCTACCGGCCGCTCGACCCCGGCCGGGACACCGCCGACCGCACCCGCACCCTCACCACCCAGCTGCCCGCCACCTGGACGGAACCGCTGCTCACCACCGTCCCCGCCGCCTACCGGGCCGGGGTGGAGGACGTCCTGCTCACCGGCCTGGCCCTCGCCGTCTGCTCCTGGCGCGCGGAACGCGCGGCCCTCCTCGGCGGGACGCGGCCCGGCCACACCGCCGTCCTGCTCGACCTGGAGGGACACGGCCGCGAGCAGATCGCCGACCACCTCGACCTCTCCCGTACGGTCGGCTGGTTCACCAGCCTCTACCCGGTCAGGCTCGACCCCGGCCCGGTGGACGCCCGCGACCCCGCGCGCTTCGACGCCGCACGGGTCGAACACGCCCTGAAGCGCGTCAAGGAGCAGCTGCGCGCCGTTCCGGACCACGGTGTCGGCTACGGGATGCTGCGCCGGCTCAACCCGGCCACCCGCGCCCGGCTGGCCCCCGAGCCCGACCCCCAGATCGGGTTCAACTACCTGGGCCGCCACGCCTCCACGGAGTCCGCGGGCGGGGGCGCCGACTGGGACGTGGTGCTCGACGGCGGCGGCCCGCGCGCCCAGGACCCCGACATGCCCGTCCACCACGTCCTCGACATCAACGCGCACACCGAGGACCTGCCGGACGGCCCGCGGCTGGTGATCCGCTGGACCTGGCCCAGCGACCTGCTCAAGGAGGAGGACGTGGAGGCCCTGGCCGAGGCGTTCACCCGGGCGCTGCGCGCCACGGCCGAACACGCCGAACGACCCGACGCGGGCGGCTGGACGCCGTCCGACCTTCCCCTGGTCTCGCTCGACCAGGCCCAGATCGACCGACTGCAGAACAGGTGGGGTGGACGCAAGTGACCGGGTTCCGACTGGAAGACGTACTGCCGCTGACGCCGCTACAGGCGGGCATGCTGTTCCACGCGCTGTACGACTCCCGCGACGTGGACGTCTACACCGCACAGTTCGTCTTCGCGCTCGAAGGCCCCGTCGAGGTGCCGGCCCTGCGCGCCGCCGTCGGCGGGCTGCTGCGGCGGCACGCCAACCTGCGGGTCGGGTTCCTGCACGAGGACCTCGACGAGCCCGTGCAGGCCGTGGCCGCCGAGGTGCCGGTGCCGCTGGAGGAGCTGGACCTCACGGGTGCGGACGCCCGGGGGAGCGCGGACGACCGGCTCACCGCGTTCCTGGCGGCCGACCGCACCCGCCGGTTCGACCTCGCCGTACCGCCGCTGATGCGCTTCACCCTGGTCCGCACGGCGCCGGAACGCCACCGGCTGGTCATGACGAGCCACCACATCCTGCTCGACGGCTGGTCGATGCCCCTGCTGGTGCGCGAACTCTTCGCGCTGTACGCCCACCACGGCGACGACCGGGCCCTGCCGCGCGTGACCCCCTACCGGAACTACCTCGCCTGGCTGGCCGGGCAGGACCGGGCCGCGGCCCTGGACCGCTGGCGCACCGTGCTGGCCGGGATCGAGGCACCGACCCTGCTCGCCGGACGTGCCGGGGCGGACCTGCCGGCCTCCGGCGACCTGCCCGGCACGCTCGTCCTCGACCTGGACGCGGCCACGACCCACCGGCTGCGCGAGACGGCCCGCGCCCACCGGCTCACCCTCAACACCCTGGTCCAGGGCGCCTGGGGCCTGCTGCTCGGACACCTCACCGGACGCCCCGACGTCGTGTTCGGCACCACCGTCTCCGGCCGTCCGCCGGAGATCCCCGGCATCGAGTCGATGGTCGGCCTCTTCATCAACACCGTCCCGGTCCGGCTCCGCCCGGCCCCCGGTGAGAGCCTGGCGGCGCTGCTGACCCGGCTCCAGGACGAACAGGCCCGGCTCCTGGACAGCCAGTACGTCGGTCTGACCGAGATAGCCGGGGTCACGGACCTGCCCGAACTCTTCGACACCCTGGCCGTGTTCGAGAACTACCCGATGGACGCCGAGGCCCTGCGCACCGCGCAGCAGGCGCTGCCCGGTCTCGCCGTGACCGGCTTCAGCGGCAGCGACGCCGCGCACTATCCGCTCACCCTCACCGTCGCCCCCGGTGACACCCTGAAGATCACCTTCGGTCACCGGCCGGCCGCCCTCGACCGGGACGAGGTGGCCCGTGTCGTCGCCCGCATGCGGCGCCTGCTGACCGCCATGGCCCAGGGACTCGACCGCCGCGCCGACACCCTTCCGCTGCTCCTGGACGGGGAGAGCGAGGCCCTGCTCGCGCTGGGCTGCGGAGCCGGACTCCCCGCCGCCACCGCGGACACCAGCCTCCCGGACGCCGTCGCCCGGCACGCCGCGCTGCACCCGGACGCGGTGGCCGTGACCGGCGCGGGTGCCCGGCTGACCTACGGCGCGCTCCGCGCCCTCGCGGACGACACGGCCCGCGCCCTGACCGGGCTCGGGACCGGCGCCGAGGACGGGGTCGGCATCCTCCTGGGCCGCTCGGCCGCCACGGTCACCGCGTCCCTGGCCGTCCTGCGCGCGGGCGCCGCCTACGTGCCGCTCGATCCGGGCTGGCCCGCCGAGCGGCTCGCCCGCGTCGCCGAGGTGGCGGGACTGCGCGCCCTGATCGTCGACGAGTCCACCCGCGCGCACCCGTGGGCCGCCGGGCTCGGCCCCGAGGTGCCCCTGCTGACCGTCGACACCGCGGGCGCCGTCGTGCACGGCGGGCCGGCCGCCCCGGGCACCCTCCCCGCCGTCACGGGCGGCCCCCGGCTCGCCTACGTGATGTTCACCTCCGGTTCCACGGGTCTGCCCAAGGGGGTGGGTGTCAGCCATGCCGACGTGGCCGCGCTGGCGGCCGACTCCGCCTGGGAGGGCGGCGCCGCCGACGCTGTGCTGATGCACTCGGCGTACGTCTTCGACGCCTCCACCTTCGAGATCTGGGCCCCTCTCCTCAACGGCGGACGGATCGTCGTCGCACCCGACGGGGCCCTCCAGCCCGCCGCGCTGCGCGAACGCGCCGCGCACGACGGTGTGACGGCGGCGTTCCTCACGACCGCCCTCTTCAACGTGATCGCCGACACCGACCCCGGCGCGCTCGGCCTGCTCCGGCTGGCCGCCTCCGGCGGCGAGGCCGCGGCGCCCGGCGTCCTCCAGAGCCTGGCCGACGCACACCCCGGCACCGTCTTCCTCAACGCCTACGGGCCCACCGAGAGCACCACCTTCGCCACGCTCCACCGGGTGCGCCCCGGCGCTCCGGACGGCGCGCCCGCGATCGGACGGCCGCTGGACGGCATGCGCGCCCACGTCCTGGACGCGGCGCTGCGCCCCGTGCCCACCGGCGCCGAGGGCGAGCTGTACCTCGCGGGAGCCGGGGTGGCCCGCGGCTACCTGGGACACCCCGGCCCGACCGCCACCCGCTTCGTCGCCGACCCGTTCACCGGCACCGGGGAGCGGATGTACCGCACCGGCGACCTCGTGCGCCGGGACCCCGACGGCACCCTGCACTACGTCGCCCGCGCCGACCGGCAGATCAAGCTCCGCGGCCACCGCATCGAGCCGGCCGAGATCGAGGCCGTGCTCCGCAGCGACGACTCGGTGCGCGCCGCGTGCGTCCTGGTCCGCGAGGACCTGCCCGGCGACCGCACCCTGACCGCGTACGTCGTCCCCGCCCCCGGGCGCACCCCTGACCCCGGGCACCTCGCCGCGCTGGTCGGCAGCAGGCTGCCCGCCTACATGGTGCCCGCCGCCGTCCAGTCCCTCGACGCGCTGCCGCTGACCGTGAACGGCAAGCTCGACCGGGCGGCGCTGCCCGCGCCCGCCACCGCGCCCGGCGCCGCGCACCGCCCGCCGCGCAGCGCCCACGAGGAGATCCTCGCCGGGCTGTTCGCCGACGTCCTGGGCGTCGCCCGGGTCGGCGTCGACGACAGCTTCTTCGCCCTGGGCGGCCACTCCCTGCTGGCCACCCGCCTCGTGGGCCGTGTCCGCACCGCCCTGGACACCGAGACCGAGATCCGCACCCTCTTCGAGAACCCCACCGTCGCCACCCTCGCCCGCGCGCTGCGGGACGCGGACCGGCCCGCCCGCCCCGCGCTCGTCCCCCAGGAGCGCCCCGCCCTGATCCCGCTGTCCCACGCCCAGCAGCGCCTCTGGTTCCTGCACCGGCTCGAAGGCCCCTCCGCCACCTACCACATCCCCTTCGCCCTGCGGCTGGACGGACCGCTCGACCGGGAGGCCCTGCGCCGGGCCCTCCACGACGTCGTCGGCCGGCACGCGGCCCTGCGCACCCTCTTCCCCGAGCACGACGGCAGCCCGCACCAGCGGATCACCGCCCCGGACGAGGTCCGCCTCACCCTCGCGACCGAGACCGTCGACGAGGACCGCCTGCCCGCCCGCATCAGGGCCGCCGCGACCGCCCCGATCGACATCGAGCACCGGCTGCCGCTCCGGGCCACCCTGCTGCGCCTGCACGACACCGCCCATGTGCTGGTCCTCGTGATCCACCACATCGCGGCCGACGGTTCGTCCCTGGCCCCCTTCGCCCGCGACCTCGGTGCCGCCTACCGGGCCCGGGTCCGCGCCGCGGCGCCGGACTGGACGGACCTGCCCGTCGACTACGCCGACCACACCCTCTGGCAGCGTCGCCTGCTCGGCGACGACCACGACCCCGACAGCCTCGTCTCGGCCCAACTCGCGCACTGGAAGCAGGCGCTGGACGGGCTCCCGGACATGATCGAGCTGCCCCGGGACCGGCCGCGCCCCGCCGTGCCCCGGCACACCGGCGCCACCCACGACTTCACCCTCGACCCCGCCACCGCCCGCCGGACCGCCGCCCTGGCCCGGTCCGCCGGGTGCAGCGTCTTCATGGTGCTCCAGGCCGCGCTGTCGGCCGTCCTCTCCCGGCACGGCGCGGGCGAGGACATCCCCCTGGGCACGGCCGTCGCCGGACGCACCGACGAGGCCGCCGCGGATCTCGTCGGCTTCTTCGTCAACACGCTCGTGCTCCGCACCGACCTGACCGGCGACCCCACGTTCCTCGAACTCCTCGACCGGGTGAAGGAGTTCGACCTCTCCGCCTACGCGCACCAGGACGTGCCCTTCGAGCGCCTGGTGGAGCTGCTCAACCCCGCGCGCTCGCAGAACCACCACCCGCTCTTCCAGACCATGCTCATCCTCCAGAACCACGCCCCCGCCGCCCCGGTCGACCTGCCCGGCCTCACCGCCCGCGGTCTCCCGGCCGACGCCGGCGTCAGCAAGTTCGACCTGTCGTTCACCTTCACCGAGACCTACGACGACGACGGCGTGCCCGCCGGTATGCGGGCCGCCGTCGACTACGCCACGGAACTCTTCGACGCGTCCACCGTCCGCGACCTCGCCGGACGGCTCGTCCTCCTGCTCACCGCCGTGACGGCCGACCCCGGCCGGCCGCTGAGCAGCTACGAGGTGTGCACCGCCGCCGAACACGGCCGTCTCGCCGCCTGGGGGAGCGGGCCCGCCGACGACGGGCCCGGGACGACCGTCCCCGCGCTCTTCGCACCGTGGGTCCGGCGCACCCCGGACGCCCCGGCCGTCCGCGACGCGGAGACCACCCTCACCTACCGCGAGCTCGACGCCCGCGCGGAGACCCTCGCCCGCCACCTCCGGGCGCGCGGCATCGGCCCCGAGGACCGGGTGGCGGTCGCCCTGCCCCGCACCGCCGAGCTCGTCGTGGCCCTGCTCGGGATCCTCAAGGCCGGTGCGGCGTACGTGCCCCTCGACCCGGACTACCCGGCCCGGCGCCTGTCCCACATGCTCGACGACTCCCGCCCGCGACTGCTCCTGACCACCCCCGCGGTCCACGGCCGCCTCCCGGCGAGCCCGGTGCCCTGCCTGTACACCGCGGACGCGCGCGGCCCCGCCGCCGCCCCGGCGCACCGTCCCGCACTCCTGCCCGCGCACCCCGCGTACGTCATCTACACCTCGGGCTCCACCGGCCGCCCCAAGGGCGTGGTGGTCACCCACCGCGGCGCCGGGGCCATGGCCAGGGCCCAGCGCGAACGGCTGGGCGTCACCCCGGCCGACCGGGTGCTGCACATGGCGTCCGTCAGCTTCGACGCCGCCTTCTGGGAGCTGTGCATGGGGCTGCTCTCCGGAGCCTGCCTGGAGATCGACGCCCGGGAGGCCCTGCTGCCCGGCCCCGCCCTCGCCGCCCTGGTCCGCGAGCGGGGCGTCACCCACCTCACCCTGCCGCCGGCCGCGCTCGCCGTGATGCCGCCGGGCTCGCTGCCCGCCGGCACCACGCTGGTCCTCGCCGGTGAGGCGTGCACCCCGGCCCTGGTCCGCGCCTGGGCGGCGGACCGCCGCCTGGTCAACGCCTACGGCCCGACCGAGACCACCGTCTGCGCCACGATGAGCGCCTTCCAGCACGCGGACGGCCCGCTCGCCCCCGACCGCACCGTGCCCATCGGCGTCCCCGTCGACGGCACCCGCGTCCACGTCCTGGACGACCGGCTGCG
Source organism: Streptomyces sp. NPDC006296 (assembly GCF_040613235.1). Lineage (NCBI taxonomy): Bacteria > Bacillati > Actinomycetota > Actinomycetes > Kitasatosporales > Streptomycetaceae > Streptomyces > Streptomyces sp. NPDC006296. The sequence continues at coordinate 132,418 of NZ_JBEXRT010000015.1, forward strand.
GCGCGTGCCCCCGGGCGTCACCGGCGAGCTCTACGTCGCCGGCGGGGGAGTGGCCCGCGGCTACCACGGCCGGCCCGCCCTGACCGCGTCCCGCTTCGTGGCCGACCCCTTCGCGCCCTCCGGCGGCGACCGCATGTACCGCACCGGAGACCTGGCGCGCTGGACGTCCGACGGACAGCTCGTCTACGTCTCGCGCGTCGACGAGCAGGTCAAACTCCGCGGCTTCCGCATCGAACCCGGTGAGATCGAGGCCGCGCTCACCGCCCTGCCCGGAGTCGCCGCGGCCTGCGCCGTCGTCCGCGAGGACCGGCCCGGCGACCGGCGCCTGGTCGCCTACACGGTGTCCGCCGCCGGCGCCGACGGCCCGGACGAGGGAGAGCTGCGCGCCCACCTCGCCGCCACCCTGCCCGACCACATGGTCCCCGCCGCCCTCGTCCGGCTCGACGCGCTGCCCCTCACCCCCAACGGCAAGACCGACCGGCGGGCCCTGCCCGCACCCGGCCGGACCGCACCGGCGGAGGGCGGGGCTCCGCGCACGGCCCGCGAGCGGATGCTGTGCGAGGTGTTCGCGGAGACGCTCGGGGTGCCCGAAGTGGGCGTCACCGACGACTTCTTCGCCCTCGGCGGCCACTCGCTGCTCGCCGTCACCCTCGCCCAGCGGATCGAGGAGCGGTGCGGCCGGCGCCCCTCCCTGCGCACCGTGTTCGCGGCGCCCACGGTCGGCGGCCTGGCCCGGCTCCTGGACGGCGGGGCGGGAGACGAGGCCGGCGCCCCGGCCGGACCGCACTCCCTCCCGGCCGAGGTGCGGCTCGCGGCGGACATCACCGGCCGGGCGGACGTCACCGGCCGGCCGGACACCGCCCCGGTGCCGGCCCCCGCCCGGAGGACCGCCCGCCCCACGCCCCGGCCCCTGCTGACCGGTGCCTCCGGATTCCTCGGCGCCTTCCTCCTGCGCGACCTCATCGAGACCACCGGCGGGCCCGTCGACTGCCTCGTACGCGCCGGTGACGAGCAGCGCGGCGCGCACCGCCTGCGGGCCAACCTGGAGCACTACGGCCTCTGGCGCCCCCGGTACGCCGGCCTGGTGCACGCCGTCCCCGGTGACCTCGCCGCCCCGGGCCTCGGCCTGTCACCCGAGGCCCGGGCGGCCCTGGTCCGCCGCCTCGGCCCCGTCGTCCACAACGGCGCGCACGTCAACTTCGCGGCCGGGTACGGCGAACTGCGCGCCCCCAACGTGGCCGGGACCGAGGAGCTGCTGCGGCTGCTCGCCGACTCCGCCTCACCCGGGATGCACCACGTCTCGACCACGAGCGTCCACGCCCCGGCCTCCGGGCCCGACCGCGTCACCATCACCGAGTCGACCCCGCCGGGCCCGGTCTCCGCCCTGCCCGACGGGTACGCGCAGAGCAAGTGGGCCGCCGAGCGGCTCGTCGCCCAGGCCCGCGAACGCGGCCTGCCGGTCACCGTCCACCGCCCCGGCCGCATCAGCGGCGACACCACCACCGGCGCCTGCCAGGACCGCGACCTCCTGTGGCAGCTCATCAAGGGATGCCTCCAGGCGGGCGCGGTCCCGGACCTGCCGCACGGGTCGACCGACTGGGTCCCCGTGGACTACGTCAGCGCGGCCGTGGTGGCGCTCTGCACGTCCGGCCGGGCGGACGCGGACACCTATCACTTCACCCATCCCGAAGCGCCGGGCCTGGACCGCGTCTTCGCGACCGCCGCCCGGCTCGGGCACCAGCTGCACACCGTCCCCGCGGCGCAGTGGCAGGCCCGCGTCGCCGCCCGGCACGACAACGCGGCGCAGCTTTTCCTCGGTGAGGCGGGAGGGGCCGGCCACGCGGTCACCGGCCACCGCGGCTTCGACTCCAGCCGTTCGGCCGCGGCCGTCGCCGCCCTCGGCGTCCCGCTGCCGCCGCTGACCGACGAGGTGCTGACCCGCTATCTGACGTACTTCCACGGCACGGGTTTCCTCCCGTCGCCGCAGGAGGTGCGGGCCGCCGGATAGCCGCTCCCGGAGTCTGCCGCCCGGGACTGTCGGTGGCGGGTGGCAGACTTTGTCGGCATGAGCGAACAGGTGTGTCTCAGAGACGTCGTCCAGGCCGATCTGGAGGTGTTCCTCGCGCAGGAACACGACCCGGAGGCCGCCCGCCGGTCGAACTTCCCGCCCCGCGAGCGCGAGGCCTTCCTGACCCACTGGGCGACGACGGTCCTCGGTGACCCGTCCGTCCTCGTGCAGACCGTCACCGTCGACGGAGTGACGGCGGGCAACCTGGTGGCCTGGTGGGACGGGGACCGGCGCTTCATCGGGTACTGGCTCGGCCGGGAGTACTGGGGCCGGGGCATCGGCACCCGGGCCCTGGGACTCTTCCTGGAGAAGGAGACCGCACGGCCCCTGTACGCCGACCCGTTCGCGAAGAACACCGGCTCGGTGCGGCTGCTGGAGAGGCACGGCTTCCGGAACACCGGGACGGTGCTGCACGGCGGGCACGAACACCTCATGCTGGTGCTGGACGGCGACGCCTGACCGCCCATCAGCGACGGGTCGCCGTCTGACCGCGCCCCCGGCACCGGCGCCGTCCGGCCGCGCGCGCACCGCCCCGACGCGCCCGTCCGTCCGGCGGACCCGCTCGATAGGATCCTGCCGCGGCCCCGTCCCCGGGGGGCCGGGTCGACGACCGCCCCCCGAGGGCGATGTCCGGCCGTGCGCGCCGTCGCCGCGGGAACCACCGGGACGGCGACCGCAACACCGAGTGAGTGGAGTGCCAGTCATGCGTGGAGGCAGTATCGCCGTGGTCGGCGGCAGCATAGCGGGGTGCGCCGCGGCCCTGGCCGCGTCGCGCGGCGGGGCCGAGCGGATCACCGTCTTCGAGCGGGCCGACGCCCGGCTCCGCGACCGGGGGGTGGGGATAGCCCTCCACAGCGACCGCTACGACGAGCTCAGGGACGCCGGATACGTGGCCCCCGAGATGCCCTGGGCCCCCCTGACCCGCCGCGTGTGGAGCGTCCGCGACGGCGACGCGGACCACGGCCGCCCCATAGGCCGGCAGCCCTTCCCCTTCCGCGCCTACAGCTGGGGCTCGCTCTGGAGCGAGCTGCGCCGCCGGGTCCCCGAGGAGGTCTCCTACCGTTCCGGCGCCGCCGTCAGCCAGGTGGAGCCCGACGCGGACGGGGTCACGCTGCGCCTCGCGGACGGGTACGAGGAGCACTTCGACGTCGTGATCGGCGCGGACGGATACCGTTCCGTCGTCCGGGAGGCCATGTTCCCCGGCACCGACGCGACGTACGCCGGATACATAGGCTGGCGCGGCACGTCCTCGGACGTCGAGGGCCTCCCCTCGGACGGCCAGGACGCGCACAACATCGTCTTCCCCGGCGGCCACTGCATGCTCTACCGGATACCGGACGGCACCGGCGGCCACCTGCTCAACTGGGTGCTCTACACGGCCCCTCCGCGCACCGACGGCCTCCACCCCGACCTGCGGATCCCGACCTCCCTGCCCCCGGGCCGGCTCAACTCCCGGCTCACGGAGCACCTGCGGGCCCTGGTCGCCGACACCTTCCCGCCGTACTGGGCGTCCCGGGTGCTCCGCACCCCCGCCGAGACCACCTTCATCCAGCCCATCTACGACCTGGAGGTCCCGCACTACGCCTCCGGGCGGATGCTGCTCCTCGGCGACGCCGCCAGCGTGGCCCGGCCGCACATCGGCGGCGGCAGTGTGAAGGCCCTCCAGGACGCGGCGGCCCTGGAAGCCGCCTGGACGGCCGGCGGCAGCTGGAAGGAGGTCCTCACGGCCTACGACGCCGGCCGCGGCCCGGTCGGGGCGGCGATGGTCGCACTCGCCCGCAGGATGGGCAGCACACAGGTCGAGAACACCCCCGACTGGCAGGCCATGGGGCAGCCCGAGTTCGACGCGTGGTGGCAGGACCAGAACAGCGGATCCGACCGGCGCAGCGGTTTCGGCGGGCACAGCATCAAGGCCGGCTGAGGACCGTCCCGTGGCCGCCGCGCCCCACCGGGGAGGCGCCGGACGCGCCGCGGGGGCGGTGGCCCGCCACCGCCCCCGCCGTCCGCGGCACACGCCGCTCAGGCCGTGAGCGGGGCGAGTTCGAGAGCGGCCTGCAGGGCGGAGCCGTCGGCCCGGGCCTCCTCGCCGCCCGTGCGCAGCGCCGTCCGCCCCGACGTGAGGACCGTCAGGGTGTGGGCGCACTCGGCGGCCTGGGCCGGGCTGGGCGACACCAGCAGCACGGCGAGGCCCTCGTCCGCCAGCCGGGTCACCAGCGAGTGGACCTGCCGGACCAGCCCCGGTGCGAGGCCCTCCGTCGGCTCGTCGAGCAGCAGGACACGCGGCGAGCCGAGCAGCGCGCGGGCCAGGGCCAGCATCTGCTGCTCACCGCCGGACAGGTCCGTGCCCCGGTTGCCGAGGCGTTCGCCCAGCCGGGGCAGCAGCTCCAGGACACGCGCCGGGGTCCACACGACGGGACGCGCGGCGGCGTCGCGGCGCGGCGGACGGGAGGACAGCCGCAGGTGCTCGGCGACCGTGAGCCCCCCGAACACCCGGCGGCCCTGCGGCACGAGGCCGATCCCGGCGCGCGCGATCCGGTGCGCGGGCAGACCCGTCACGTCGAGGCCGTCCAGCAGCACGGAACCGGCACTCGGCCGCATCAGCCCGGCGACGGTGTGGACGAGGGTGGTCTTGCCCGCGCCGTTGTGGCCGACGACCGCGTGCACCGTGCCCGCCGGTACGGACAGGTCGAGGCCGTGCAGGACGGTGCCGCCGTGGTAACCCGCGGTCAGGCCGGTGAGTTCGAGCATCGGGGGACGGTCATCCTTTCGCTTCGGCGACGGCGGCGGACGCCGCACCGGTGCCGTGGTAGGCGTCGCGGACCTCCGGGTGGGCGAGCGCCTCCCGGGCCGGGCCGGTGACGAGCACCCGGCCCGCCGCCAGCACGGTGACGGTCGTGGCGAGCTGGGCGACCACCTCCACATGGTGCTCGACCAGAATGACCGCCACCTGCGCGGGCAGGGCGCCCAGGATCCCCAGGACCCGGCCGATGTCGCCGTCCGTCAGCCCGGCCGCGGGCTCGTCCAGCAGCAGCAGCCGCGGTTCCCCCGCCAGCGCCGCGGCGAGGTCGAGCATGCGGCGCTGCCCGTGGGACAGCGTGGAGGCCGGACGGCCGGCGAGGTCCGCGAGACCGACGGTCTCCAGGTGGCGCCGCGCGGACTCGGTGTGCCGCCGGTAGCGCGAGGGGCTGCGCCACGCGCCGCGCCGCTCCGGGTGGTGCGGCCAGCCCGCCAGCACGACGTTGTCCAGGACCGTCAGATCACCGATGACCGTGGGCTGCTGGAAGCTGCGCGCGATGCCGAGACGGCTGCGCCGCGCGGTGGCGGTGCGGGTGATGTCGGCGCCGTCCAGGGCGATCGTGCCGCGGTCGGGCCGGTCGGTGCCCGCGATGAGGTTGAGCAGGGTGGTCTTGCCGGCGCCGTTGGGGCCGATGACCGCGTGCCGGGCCCCCGCCGGGAGCCGGAGGCTGACGTCGTCCACCGCGGTGAGGCTGCCGTACCGGCGGGTGAGACCGGACAGGTCCAGGACCGGGGGTCCCGGGTCGGCGTGGGGTGCGGGCGTCATGGCGAGACCTTTCCGGGGGCGGCCGGCGCGGGGGCCGTCCGCGCCCCTTCGCCGGACGGGGGGCCGCCCGGGTCCCGGCCGCCGCGCAGGCCGGCCAGACCGCGGGGCAGCAGGTACACGGCGGCGACGAACAGCGTGCCGAGCAGCAGCGGACCGTGACCGGGCCACGAACCGGCCACCCAGTCGCGGGTGATGACGATGAGCCCCGCCCCCATCAGGGCGCCGATCACCGACGAGGCACCGCCGATGACGGCCGCGAGCAGGGCGAAGGCCGCGATCTCGAAACCGACGTCGGCGGGGGAGAGGTACTGCTGGACCGTGACCATCAGCGAACCGCCGACACCGGCCAGCGCGCCGGCGCAGATGTGGGCCACCAGCAGGTAGCGGCCCACGGGGTGCCCCGAGGCGCGCATCCGGGCCTCGGCCCCCCGGGTGCCGGTCAGCAGCTTCCCGGCGGGCGAGCGCAGGACGAGCAGCGTGACGGTGACGACGACGACCGAGACGACCAGGGCATAGGTGTAGAGCTCGCTCTCCCCGGTCATCCCCTCACCGCCCCACAGCGCCTGTGTCGCCGGGAAGCCGACGAGACCGTCGGCGCCCCCGGTGACGGACTTGAGCTGGTTGACGACCGCGCCGGTCAGCTCGCCGACGGCGAGCGTGATCATCAGCACGGTGGTCCCGCGGGCCCGGATCACCGCCGGCCCGACCACCGCGGAGAAGACCCCCGCCGCGAGCGCGGCCAGGACGATCTGGACGGGGCCCGAGGTCCATCCGGCGTCCGCGAGGTTCGCGGTGGCGTAGGCACCCACGGCGAACGGAGCGGTCTGCCCGAGCGTGGGCAGCCCTGCGTAGCCGGTGAGGACGGTGACGCTGACCGCGAGGAGCCCCAGGGCCAGCGCGGAACCGGCCAGCGAGACGCTGTACGGGTCGAGCACCCACGGCAGCACCGTCAGGACCGCGAGCAGGACCAGCAGCGGGGCGGCCCCCCGCCACCCGGTCCCGCCCGGGAGCAGCCCGGACCGGCGGGCCGGCCCCGCGGCCGCGGGAGCCTTCACCGGAGTCCCCCCGCCCGTGCCCGCGGGATCCGGGGTCCTGACGCGGGACATCCGGGCGGCGAGCCTGCGGCGGAGCCGGTCGACCGGGTCCGGCGACGGCTCGTGGGAACCGTGCGGGGCCGCCGGCTCCGCGAAGCGCGCACGCAGCACCAGCACCGCCGCCATCGCGGCGAAGAGCAGATAGGGAGCGAGGTCCGGCGCCAGGGACACCCCGAGCGTCTGGACCTCGCCGACCGCGATCGCCGCGAGGAGCGTCGCCCACAGCGAACGCAGCCCGCCGAGCACGACCACCACGAGGGAGAGCATCAGCACCGTCTCGGACGTACCCGGTCCGGGGCCGATGATCGGCGCCCCGAGCACCCCCGCCGCCCCGGCCAGCGCACCGGCCGCGGCGAGCACGCCGGTGTGCACGGCCCGGGGGCTGTGCCCGGTGGTCGCGAGCATCTGCGGATCGTCGGCGGCGGCACGCACCGCCGCACCCATCCGGGTCCGGGTCAGCACCCAGGTGCCGAAGGCCGCGAGCAGCACGGCCATCACGATGAAGCACAGGCGGTACGCCGGATACCGGTGGCCCAGCAGGGTCACCGAGGTGTCGAGCGCCCCGGGGACCCGTACCGGAAGCTCGTCCGCCCCGAAGATCTGGACCAGCAGGTCGCCGCCGACGAGGGCCAGCCCGAACGTCAGCAGCGCCTGCGCGAGATGCCCGCGCCCGGTGAGCGGGGCCGTCGCCGCGGACAGGCCCGCTCCCGCGGCGCACGCGGCGGCGGTCCCGGCGGCCAGCCCGAGGGCCAGACCGCCCCAGGTCCCGTCACTGAGCTCGGCCCCGGTGTAGGCGCCGATCGCGTACAGCGTGCCGTGCGAGAGGTTCAGCACGCCCGCGGTGCCGAAGGCCAGGCTCAGGCCGGCGGCGACCACGAACAGCAGCAGCCCGTAGGCCACGCCGTCCACCGCCGGCACGAGGTGGGCATCGAGGAGATCCATGTCAGCTGCCGAGCGTCGCCAGGTCCTGGACCATGACGTTGGCCATCTGGGCACCGTCCGGACGCACCTGGCGCAGGTACCAGGTCTGCACCGGCGAGTGGGCCTTGTCGCCGAACTCCCAGGCGCCGCGCGGGCTGTCGATCTGGCCCAGGTCCGCGATGGCCTCGTTGATGGTCTGCGGCGTCACGTCACCCTTCTTCGCCGCGTCGGCGACCGCCTTGTCCAGCACGGCGGCCGCGTCGTACGACGCCATCGCGTAGGTGGTGGGCTGGGTGTCGTGCTTGGCGGTCCAGTCCGCGGCGAACGTGCGGTTGGCCTCGTTGTCGAGGTCGGCCGCGTAGTTCAGGACCGAGTAGATGTCCTTGGCCGCGGCGCCCTGGGCCTGGAGCACACTGCCCTCGGTGACGAAGGCCGTGTACAGCGGGAGATCGGCGATGTCCGACTGGGCGTACTGCTTGGCGAAGTCGATGGCCGCCTTGCCGGCGTAGAAGCAGTACACCGCCTTGGCGTCGGTCTTGGCGATCTCGGCGAAGTACGGCATGAAGTTCGTGGTCTTCGGGAACGGCGTCCAGGTGGTCTTGCCGTCCGGGTTGGCGAGCTTGCCCTTGACCCGCTTGAACTCGTCGGTGAAGCCGCGTAGTTCGTCGTACCCGCCCTGGTAGTCGGGGCCGATCGCGTAGACCGGTCCGTCGACCTTCTCCTTGACGTAGGGGGCGATGGCCTTGCCCGGCTCGTCGGACAGGAAGCTGGTCGTCCAGACGTATTCGAGGTCCTTCACGGGCGGCCGGGCGTTCGACCCCAGGAAGGGGATCTTGGCCTGGTCGACCAGCGGCAGCACCGCGTTGAACGACCCGCCGCTGACGAAGCCCGTCAGCACGTCGACCTTGTCCTTCTTGACCAGCTTGGTGGTCGCGGGGACGGCGGTCGGCGGGCCGTCGCCCTCGTCCGCCACGATCAGTTCGGCCTTGCGGCCGCCCAGCTTGTTGTCGTGGGTCTCCAGGTACAGCTCGAACCCGGCGCGCAGCTCGGTGCCCACCGGCTCGTAGGTGCCGGACAGGGAGGCCACCAGGCCCACCTTCACGGTCTCGTCGCCCGCACCGCTGTCACCGCTGCAACCGGTGACGGCGGCCAGGCCGAGGGCGAGGGCGGCGGCGCAGGCCGGCCTGAATCTACGCGGGCGGGGGCTGGATATGTCGAAGAACATGAAGGCTCTCATCAGAGTCGTCGCAAACGAACGGACAGGGGGCGGTGCTGTACGGGCCGGCCCGCGGGTCAGCGCACGGGAGGCAGACTGGTCTCCCTGACCTCGGGGGACAGCGCGTCACCGAGCTGGTTGATCAGCTCGGACATCATGTAGCTGACCTCGCCGATGTCCGCGTCCCTGGTCGTGGTCACCAGCAGCGAGGCGCCGCTGGACACGGCCATCGAGAACATGTAGCCGCCCTCCATCGCGGTGAGGCTGTGCTCCACGGGATCGGTGTTCGTCAACTGGGCCGCCGCGGACAGCAGGTTGACGACGCCGGAGGCGATGGCGGCCAGCCGCTCGGCGTCGTCGCGCTCCACGCCCGTGTAGGCGAGCGCGAGTCCGTCCACGGACACGGCTATCGCCTGGGTGACCTCCGGAATGCGTCCGGCGAAGTCGCTCAGGATCCAGTTCAGGCCGCTTGAAGTGGTCATTTCTTCGTCCGTTCGGTGTCGTCGTCGGCGGCGGAACGCCCCCGGTGGTTCGTACTCCTGTTGATTCCCTGGGCGTAGGCCGCCAGGACGTCGGAAACCTGCCGGGAGTCCCGGCGGCGGGGCTGCTTCGGAGCGGCCGCCCCGGACCGCTGCCCGGCGCCCTCCCGCTTGCCCGAGTTGGGCCACTGCTGTGTCGCTCTGCGCTGCCGCACCGGCAGCCCCGAGGAGCTGACCCCGGCGATGCGCGAGGCGGGCTCTTCCCCGGGCCCGGCCGCGGTCTCCCGTCCGGCCGGCGTCTCCCGCCCGGCCGCGGTCTCCCGCCCGAAGGGAGTCTCCCGCTCGGCCGGCGTCTCCCGCCCGAACGGATTCCCCCGTCCGGCCGGCGTCTCGCGCCCGGGGGCGCGGCTCTCGTCCGGTGTGCGGGAGGGACCGCCGGGCGCCGGGACGCCGGTGTCCCGCGCGGTGTTCCCACCGGTACCCGCGCCGGCCGGTGCGCCGTTGTGGCCGGGCCGGGCGTCGGCCCAGGCCGGCTGCCTGCGGCCGTTCGGTCCCGGGGGTGCCACGGCGCGGGGCGTCTCGTAGCTGACGTCGTGGCCGGGAGCCCGGACGTGGTCCGGCCGGGACGCGTCCTGCGGTGCCGGCGCGCCCTCCTGCGGGACCGCGGCCAGCACCTTCGCGGGCAGCGTGACCTCGGCGATGGTGCCGGGACCCGACGAGTCGCGCAGTTCGACGACGATGCCGTGGCGGGCCGCGAGCCGCGCGACCACGTGCAGGCCCATGGACCGCACGTCGCCGATGCCCGCCTGCGGTTCGCGCAGCGCGGCGTTGTGGACCGCGCGGCGCTCCGCGGCCATCCCGACCCCCTCGTCGACGATCTGCACCACGGCCCGGTCCCACAGCCGCCACACGGCGACCCCGACCTGTGCCTCGGGAGGGGAGAACCGGGTCGCGTTGTCGAGGAGTTCGGCCAGGATGTGCGCCACGTCGTGCACGGCGCGCGCGGTGATGCCGATGCCCGACTCGACGACCCCCAGGGACACCCGGTCGAACCGCTCGATCTGCTGGGCGGCGGCCACGACGACGGTGGAGCAGTCGACGTCGGCCGCCCGCACCCGCGCGTTCCCGTAACCGCCCAGGACCAGGAGGTTGTTGGTGTTGCGCTCCATGCGGATCGCGAGGTGGTCGAGAGCGAAGAGGGTCTTCATGCGCTCGGGGTCGGCCTCGTCGCGCTGCACCGTGTCCAGCTCGGACACCATGACGGCGGTCAGCTGCGCACCCCTGCGGGCGACGCCCACCAGGGTCTCCGCGAACTGCTCGTGGATGTGCGCCTGCTGGGCCGCCAGGCGGACGGCCTCGTGGTGGACGGCGTTGAACGCCTCGCCGACCTCACCGATCTCGTCCTCGCCCGTGGTGGTGACCGGGTCACCCGTCCGCAGGGCGACCTGCTCGGGCGTCGCGCCGCTCAGCGCGCCCGGCTGGGACAGCTCCTTCATCACGGACGGCAGCCCGGTGTGGGCGACCTCGTGCGCGGCGTTGCGCAGATCGCGCAACCGCCGGACCATGGCCCGTCCCAGGCGGACCGCGACGACGACGGCACCGACCAGGGTCAGCACCACCAGTGCGATCTCGCCGCCCGCCGTCCACATGAGGCGGGTGCGGGTCTCGGAGACCAGGGTGAAGACGGACTCGTCGATGCGCAGTTCCACCGAGCGCAGCAGCGCCTGGCGGTCGGCGGAGGCCTTCTGCCACTCCTTCGGCGTGACCGTGAGGTCCTTCCCCGCACCCGTGCGCCCGATCTCGTCCTCGAGCCGCCGGGCCTCCAGCGCCTTCGTCCCGGAGAGTGTGCGCTCCAGCCAGGTCCGCCACTCGGCCGGACCGAGGTCGTACAGGACACCGAGCGACTCGGTGTAGCCCAGCCGGCCGGCGTCGAAGGTCCGCTGCGACGCGGTCGTGAAACCGCCCGCGGCCTGCGCCCTCATCACGGTCACCTGCTGCTGGGCGGTGTGCTCGGCCGCCTCGGACAGGGCGGCCGCGGCGCGGATCCGGTCCGCGATGTCGGCGTCGACCCCGTCCGCCTGCGCGATGCCGTCGCGGTAGCCGTTGAGATCGGCGATCACGATGCGGTACCCGAAGGCGAGGGCCGAGATGGTGCTGCTGCCCGAACGCACCTGGGCGCGCAGGGCGGGTATCTCCTCGATGAACCGGTCGACGCGGTCCAGGGCGTCCTGCGCGTTCCCGGGGACCCCGGTCAGACTCCGGGTCCGGTCGCGGAACCGGGCGATGCTTCTGTCGGTCGCGTCCGAGGAGAGACGGAACGCTTCCGAACTCGCCTGTTTCGAGACCAGAGCGGTCGCTGCGGCCCGCTCGCGCTGCAGTTGGTGGGTCAGTTCTCCCGAGACGGTGGCGGCGTCGACCATGGAGGTCAGCCGGTCGGCCTGGAGCGCCTGGTCGGTCGCGGGCGCGAGGGCCAGTACCGAGAAGGTGAGGGCCACGGTCAGGGGCGCGGTGACGAGGAGGACGAGACGGCTGTTGATCTTCACTGCGCGGCTCCGTCGCCGGAACCGGTGCTGAGAATCGGTGACACGCAGATACCTGTTAACGGGTTGTGGGGGGTGTCGGCCCGGGACGACGACACGTCGTCCGGGGCCGTCGAGGGCGGACGCACAGCGCGAGTGACACGAGTGAGGAAGAGGTCATGTGGGGGGACAGGGGGAATCACGGGGCACGCGCTACCCCGTGGCGCGGCATGATCTTATGCCGTTGTACGGAACTCCAGACCGGTATATCTCCAAAAAGAATGCGCGACAGTTGCACAGGAACAGTCCGAACCGATCGTAAGTGCTCGAACGGTGACCGTTTCTGAGACCTCGCCACGGTCCGGAGCGGCACTTTTGAACCCCGCTTGACCAGCGGTCCGATGCCTCCGCCGACGCCGCGGCTCCCCCTGCGGGGCAGCTCACGCGGGCTCCCGCACGCCCTCCGGCCCGCCCGGAGCGCGCCCCGAGGTCGTTGCGGAAAAGTTAGATCCGGCCACCGTTCGCGGAACGCGCCACCCCGGTACGGGCCGTGGATCGCGTCCCGGTGAGCGGAGCCGGGCCCCGCCCGCCCCCCGGTCAGAGCCGACCGTCCGGTTGGTTCTGACCACGGGGCAGGACGGGACCCGGCCGTCACACCTGCGGCGCCGTCACGCCCGTGGCACCGTCACGTCCGTGACGCCGACACTCCCGCGGCGCCGTCACTCCCGCGGGTGCCGTCACTTCCCCCGCGCCAGGGCGATCGCACCCTGGAGCCGCTCACCGGCCTCGTAGATCATGTACGGCACCCCGTTCTCGGTGCCGAAACTCGGCGAGGCGGTGCGGCCGTTGTCCGGGGCGCCGTTCATCGAGTCGTGGAACACACCCAGGTGGTTGCGGCGGGAGAAGTCCTTGCCGACCTCGGTGATCATGATGTCGCCGCCGCTGCTCTTGTCCTTGTTGTAGACGACGTACGCGCTGCCGCCCCGCGTGAGCAGGTGCGGTCCGCCGATGTTGACCGCGCCCACGTCCGAGTGCCTGATCAGAGGCGTCTGGTCGAAGGTCCAGGTGCGCCCGTCGGCCGACCAGCCCCAGCCGATGTCCCGGTGGTCGCTCTTGTCGTTCCGCATGAACATCATCACGTACTTCGCCCCGCGCGCGGGCAGGTCGTGCCGGAAGACGCGGGCGTAGGACGTCTCCGTCGTACCCGCCGGCAGCATCGCGGTGGTGAGCACCACCTTGTCGTACGTGAAGGTGACGCCGTCCTTGGAGCTCGCCAGGCGGGTGGTGTTGTTCTCGCCGTGGAAGTACAGCCACATCTCCTTCGCCTCCTCGTTCCACAGCACGTGGGGCGAGGAGACGTGGCTGACCTTGTAGTGCGGCTGCCAGTTGTTCGAGACGATCGGATTGTGCGGGTACTCGGTGAACGGCCCCTCCAGGGAGTCGCCGTAGGCCAGGCAGATGCCGCCGGGGGCGTCGTGCGGCGCGTAGTAGAGGTAGAAGCGGCCGAGGGCGCCGGTCAGCCGGCCTACGGTGCCCCGGACGCACGGGAAGATGATCTCCCCGGTCGGGTTGTACGCCAGGTCGGACGGCTTCAGCAGCGTCCTGACGTAGCTGTAGTCGGGGAAGCCGCCGGGTGCCGCCGCGGCGGCACCCGCCGTCCCCGCGCCGACCGCGAGCGCGGTGCCGGTGGCCGCCGCCCCGCGCAGGAGGACACGGCGCGAGAGGCCTGACGGGTGGATCTGACTCGGGTTCTCGTGCGGCTCGTTCATGGCGGTACTCCGTCCCGGGAGAAGGTGGTCAGAGATGGGCGGCGGCGGTCACGCAGAAGCCGCCGAGGGCGACGGCCCACACATAGGGCAGGGTGCGGACCATGACCTGCTGGGGGCCGACCCCCGCGTACTGGGCACTCCAGACGGTCTGGGTGCTGGTGGGGTCGGCGACGCCGAAGACCTGGTTGTAGGACGCGGCCAGGCCGAGCACGGCGACGGCGGGGTAGATGCCCGCCGCGATCAGGACCCCGGCGATGCCCGCGCCGAGGCCGTAGACGTTGAGCGGGCCCCGGTAGAGGCACAGCGGCACCAGTGCGGTGAAGACCAGCACGAACAGCACCGGGTTCTGCGGGCTGACGGCCTTCACCAGCGGTTCCAGCGCCTCGATCGCGCCGGGCAGCTTCACCGCGGCCAGCAGGATGCCGATGGCGATGAACAGCGCGATCGGCGGCGCGGCGACCTCGAAGCCGCCGTACAGGGTGCGCAGCAGCCGCTTGTTCATCTCGCGCGGCCGGGTCGTGGTGACCAGGGCGTACAGCACGCCCGCCAGCAGCGAGGGGATGATGGCCAGTTCGAGACCGAGGGCCAGGACCAGCGGCACGACCGGGGTGAGCAGCGCGTACCAGGGCGCGTCGCCCAGCCGCTCACGGCGCGAACGCGGCCTCGCGGCAGGCGACTTCAGCGACCAGGTGTGCTCGACGCCCCGGCGCCGCGACTCGATCAGCACGTACGCCACGGCCGCGACCAGCGCCAGCGGGAACAGCTTCACCATGAAGCCGCGCACCGTCGGCACCGGCAGGTCCAGGGCGGTCGAGAAGAACTGCCAGATGGGCAGTTCGAACGGCACGCCCACGGCGATGCCCATGAGGATGGTGCCCGCCGCCGTGACCTTCGGGATGCCCACGGCGACCATCGCCGGGATCCCGATGATGCCGGCGAGCATCGCGGCGGGGGCGGAGCCCGTCACCGTGCCGATCAGCGCCGACACCGCGAGGACACCGAGCGCCACGACCGTCGGCCGGTCGCCGCCGAACTCCACGATCTTGCGGACGATGGTCCCGGCGATGCCGGTCTCGTCGAGGAGCCGGCCCAGCCACGAGCCCAGCAGAACCGCGATCATCGTGGAGGCGAGCATCGGAGCCCCCTCCTGGACGACCGTGTCCAGGACGCTCTCCTCGCCGGTCAGCGGCGCTCCGGCCACCAGCGCGATGACGACGCCGAGCAGGACCAGGGCGAAGGCGGTGGGCAGCTTGCGGGTGAGCATCGCGGCCACACCGGCCGCCATGACGATCAGGATGACAACGCCCATGGCGCTACTTCTCTCTCTGGGTCACGGCGTCCGCGAGCGCGGCCGTGAGGTGCAGGGGACTGCGGCCGAGCCCGCAGACGGTACGGGCGTGGGCGTGGGCGGCGATCTCCTCCGCGCCCGCCACGTGCCCGTGTATCCGGAACCGGCCGGCGCGCAGCACGACATGGCCCAGGGCGTGTTTCAGCGCGGCCTTCGCCGGACCGTGGTGGAGGTGTTCGTGCACCGCCTCGTGGGCGAGCGCCGCCTCCCGCACCGAGCCGCGCGGGTACCAGTGGCGCCAGCCCCGCGCGTCGATCAGCGCCTCGGCCGCGGCGAGCGTGTCGGTGTAGAGCTCCACGGAGGGCACGGGTCGCGAGACGTACCGGGCCAGCAGCCCCCGCTCCAGCCCGTCGGAACGCTCGACGACCGCGGCCCGGCACGGCACGGGGGCCAGCCCCGCACCGAAGGCCTCGGCCGTACGCGCCCAGTGGCGCAGCAGCTCCGGGTCGCGGCTCTCGTGGGTGGGGGTCGCGGCCAGCAGCCGGACCGCGAGGTCGAGGTCCTCGTCGCCCTCCCACGGATCCGCCGCGGAGGCGACCGGGCCCGCACCCTCCGCGCGCGCCACCGCATCCGCGCCGCCCGGCCGGCCCGCACCCGCGGCCCTCGCGCGGCCCGTGCCCGCCCTCGCGGCGCGGCTCATATCCGCACCTCCAGCACGGCGACCACCGGTTCGTCGGCGCCGCGGGAGCCCAGCTCGCTGCGGGCCAGCGCGAGCAGCGGCTGCGGGTCCAGCACCCCCGACAGGTCCGCGATCCGGGAGCCCAGCAGCAGCCGCACGGCCGGGGCACGCACCCCGCCGTCGCCGTACGAGGTGCTCTCCCGCACCAGCCGGGCCAGGACCTCGGGCGCCTCCGCGACCCTGGTGGTCTCCACCCGTGCGTCGGAGACGTGCAGACGGATCACCCCGTCCGCGTCGACGATCCGCACCGGATGCCGGGTCGTGCGCAGGGCGCGCCTGACCTCGGTCCCGTACACCGTGTGGGAGGGGGTCCCGGCCAGCACGCTGACCCGCGAGGGGTCCGTCCGGAGACTGGCCGCCGCCGTCCGCAGCCGCTCCGCCTCGTCCGCGCGGTGCGCCCGGTCCTGGGTGCGCAGCTCGGTGGCGCCCGTGGCGACCGCCCGTACGGTGCTCGTCTGCGGGTCGACGGTGACCTCGACCTCGACCCCGTCGGCCGCGGCGCCCTGCGCGACGACCGCGGCCTCCGCCTCGGCGCGCACGGCGAGGATCTGCTCCTGCCCCGCCCCCGGGACGATCCGCTCCACCTGCTCCCGCACCAGGGCCAGCGCCACCCCGATCGGGCTGATCACCTCACTGTGCCGCGCGATGCGCCCCTCCAGGCCGCAGACCGCGGCCAGATGCGGCGTCACGGAGGCGGCCCCGCCGCCGCCACCGACCAGCAGTGCGGTGTCCTTGTCCAGCCGGTAGTCCCGGATCATCGTGTCCACGACCGACCTGACCCGGGCCGTCCCCGCGTCGAGGAGTCTCCCCGCGGCGGTCGCCACGTCCGTGCCGAGCGCCGCGGCCAGCGGTGCCAGCGCCGCCCGCGCGACCTCCTGGTCGCTGCGCGCGAAGTCGCCCTCCGGCACCCGGCCCAGGGCGTTGGCCGCGCAGGTCATGGTGAGGGCGAAGCGCCCGCCCGCCGCGTCGATGACCGCGTAGTCGTCCGGGTCGCCGCCCATCGGCCGGACGGTGGTGAGCGTCGCGTCCCGCAGGTCCTCCGCCGAGGCGTAACACGCGTAGGGCAGACCGGCGATGTGTGCGCTCCGCGGCCCGACCCCGGTGACCCGCCCGCCCGCGATCCGGACCATGGAGCCGCCGCCCACACCGACCGTCCGCACGTCCAGGGCGTTCAGGTAGGACTTCTTGCCGAGGACGGTGGCGTGCCGCACCGCCACCTTGCCGCGCCGCACGACACTGACGTCGGTCGAGGTGCCGCCCGTCTCCAGGAACACGCCCTCGCTGATCCGCTCCTGCATCAGCGCCCCCGCGACACCGGCCGCCGGGCCCGACAGGACCGTCAGCAGCGGCCTGCGCCGCATCTCGTCCAGCGACATCACCCCGCCGTCGCACCGCATCACCATCAGCGGCGCACCCACCCCGGCCTTGGTGATGGACGCGTCCACGAGGTCGGCGGTGGCGAGCATGCGCGGCAGGATCGCCGCGTTCACGACGGCGGTGCGGGTCCGCTTGTGCAGCCCGTACAGCGAGGTGATCTCGTGCGCGGCGGTCAGCGGCAGCCCGGTGGCGCGGGCGGCCTCCACGACGGCCCGCTCGCCCTCCGGCCGGTCCACGCTGAACGGCTCGGAGGCCACCAGGACCTGGGCGCCCTGCCCGGCCAGGGACTCGGCGGCGCGCCGCACGGACTCCGCGTCGTCGGGGTCGCCGACATGGGCGTAGGCGAGCGGGAGGGTCCGGCCCGGGGCGAGTTCGAGCTTGCCGAGCCCCGCGAGCCGGCGGGTCAGGACGGCGGACGGGCCGGTTCCGATCCCGATCAGGCCCACGGTGGCGACATCGCCCTCCAGCAGCGCGTTGGTAGCCTGGGTGGTGCCGTGCGCGAGGAAAGCGACGTCCTCGGGTGCGCGGCCGGTCTCTTCCAGCAGACGCGCGAGCGCTTCCACGATGCCGTGGGCGACGCCGTCTTCGTGATGGTGGCTGGTGGGGACCTTCACCTGTCCCAGGAGTTCCAGCGTCGTGGCGTCGACGGCCACGGCGTCGGTGAAGGTTCCGCCCACGTCGATGCCGACGCGGATGCGGTGTGTGGTCATGGTTGGGCACCTCCTTGTGCGGGTCGGCAGTGCGGGGGCGGGCCGGGCGGGACAGGTGGAGCTGTCCCGCCCGGCGTTTCCGCCCGGTGGGGCGTCGTGCCGGGTCGTGCGGGCGTCGTCGCCCCGCGGTGGACCGTGCTCAGTAGCCGCGTACGTCGGGCCAGTGGCGCTGCACGCCCTCCGCGTCCAGCAGCCGGGCGAACTCCTCGAACCGCTTGTCGTCGGCCTGGACCTGGTGGGGTCCGACCCCCTCGGCGACACAGTGCGCGGCCAGCGCGCCGGCGACCTCGCCGATGTTCCACTCCACCGGGTGGAGCCGGTAGCAGCCGTTGGTGATGTGCGTGGTGCCGATGTTCTTGCCCGCCGGGAGGAGGTTGCGGACCCGCCGCGGCACGAGGGCGCCGAGCGGGATCTCGAACGGCACCGAACCGATGTCGATGTAGTTGTCGCCGCCGGTGGAGGGGTGCAGGTCGATGCGGTAGTTGCCGACACCCACCGAGTCCCGGTACGCGGTGCGCCCGTAGGGGCCGACCACGTCGATGGCGACGTCCTGCTCCGTGACGGTGGTGACCGCCTTGATGCGACGCGACTCCCGGACGTAGGGGGCCTTGGCCAGGCCGTCGGCCGTGCCGGTGACGTCGGGGCGCAGCCGCAGGCCGGGGAAGCCGGTGCCGCCGTCCTGGCGCGGTGCCTCGGTCTGGAGCCAGTGGAGGACCGACAGCGACAACTGCCGTGCCTCCCGCAGCGCCTGGGCCGTGGTCTCCGGGCCGCCGCCGATCAGGGGCTTCAGCCAGTAGTCGTTGAGTGGCCAGTTGACCAGGGTGATGTCGGAGTCGAAGGCGCCGGGCCGGTGCAGCCCGCGCGCCAGGATGCGGCGGAATCCCCACAGCTCCTTGTCGCCCGCGTCGGCGCTCTGGTCGGCGTTGACGGCGAGCGGGTCGACCTCCGGGTTCGGCACGAACGTCCGGGGGACGGCCTCCAGCGAACGCGGGTCGGGGGCGAGGAAGCCGAGGAGCGGACCCGGCCAGAAGTCCGGCCGGTAGGAACGCCAGAAGTCGTAGTCGGCGGGCCGGTCGACTACGTGGTTCTCGCCCTCGTGGTGGGAGAGCGCGAAGCACACGGTGATGCCCTGCTGGTTGAGCGGCTGTGCCTCCTCGGGCGCGTGCGGCTCGCCGAACTCGGCACGCGACTCGGCGCCCACGGCGTGCTCGACACCGCCGAGTTCGAGGAGTTCCCCGGTCTCCGTGGCGTCGACGACGTACCGTGCGCGGATCGTGGTCCGGGTCCCGTCGCGCAGGGACTCCAGGGTGACCGCACTGATGACATCGTTGTCGGCCTCGGCGGCCACCGCCCGGTGCTCGGTCAGCAGCGTCAGCCGGCCCGAGGCCCGGTGCGGGGCGATCATGCCCTCCAGGACGGCGAGGGCCACGCGCGGCTCGTGGCAGAGCTTGCTGACCCGCCCGGCCCCCGGGTTGAGGCCGGTCAGTGCGAGCGCCTCCGAACGCATCGGGTACCACCGGCGGTAGTAGTCCCGGATGCCCTCGCGCAGGGCGCGGTAGGTGGCGGTCGTGCCGAACTGCTCCACCCACGGGTGCTCGTCCGGCGGCACGGCCTGGGAGGTGAGCTGACCGCCTATCCAGTCGGTCTCCTCGGTGAGGACGACGGTCCGGCCGGCCCGGCAGGCGGCCAGCGCGGCGGCCACGCCGCCCAGTCCGGCGCCGACGACGATGATGTCCGGTTCGGGGATCACGTTTCTCCTTGTGCGGTACGGGTCGTGCTGTGCGGTGGTGCGGGGGCGTCCTCCGCGCCGGCCGGACGCGGTGGGTGCCGGTCCGGATCCGGCCGTCCGCCGGGCGGCGGTCCGGTGGTGGCGCCGGCCCGGTAGGCGCAGGCCACCAGGGTCACCAGCCGTTCGGGGACGTCCTCCCCGGCGACCAGCGTGGCGAGCAGGAGTACGGCCTCCGCGCCCAGCCGGGCGCGGGGGATGTCGAATCCGGTGGGCTCGGGCGCGCCGGCGAGGTCCGGCGGCGGACTGCCGAGGAGCGCCAGCGAGAGGTCGCCGGGGCAGTCCAGGCCGGCCGCGCGGACCGCCGCGGTCAGCGCACGCCAGGCCGCTCCGCTGTCGGTCTCCTCGGCCACGAACGCGGTGACGCCCTCGGCCAGCCACTGCCGCAGACGCTCCGGGGTCAGTGCGTGGGCGGGATCGGCGCTGCGGAACACGGCTCCGGGCCCGTCGGGCAGCCCCGAGGCCCGCAGCCCTTCCAGGAAGCCCTGTTCGCGGTCGCCCGACGCGGGCGCCTCGTCGTCCTCGCGGATCAGGACGACCCGGCGGTGCCCGAGCGCGGCGAGCCGCTGCACGACCTCGCGGCTGGCACTGACGTAGTCGGCGCCGACCCAGGCCAGGCCCTCCGGTTCGTCGCGGCGGCCCAGGTGGACGACGGGGAACCCGTCGTCCACGAGCCTGCGCAGGTCGTCCACCGGCGCATGGCGCCCCAGCAGCAGGCAACCGTCCGCGAGCCGGGCCCGGTTGAGGGCGTGCGGACCGTCGGCCCCGGCGCCGCCGGAGCTGGACCCGGTGAAGAGCACCAGGTCGTAGCCGCGCGCGGCGGCCTCCTGCTCCACACCGACCAGGAAGGGGTAGTACGAGTGCTGCACATCGGTGGGGAAGGTGGCCGTGAAGCTGAACACCCCGAGGAGGTCGTTCCGCGCGGCGGCCAGCCGGCGCGCCGCGGGGTCCGGCACGTACCCCAGGGTGCGGGCCGCGTCGAGCACGTTCTGCCGGGTCTCCTGCGAGATGGCCGGGCCCTGCTTCTTCCCCGCCAGCACCAGGGAGACCGTGGCCTGCGAGACGCCCGCGAGCCGGGCGACCTCCGCCTGGCGCGGACGGCCGGTGCGCCCGGCCGGTGCGGGCGCCCGGCCCCGTCTGACGCGCTTCGCGGGTTCCTCCACCACGTTCCCTCCAGCTGTTAATGCGTATTACTGATGCGCATTGACGAGTACTGTGCGCGCGCCGGAACCGTCGGTCAAGAGGCCGGACCGAACTTTCCTCGCCGCCTCCGGCTCCGCGGACCCGCTCCGCCGGGCCGCCGCGGCGGGTGCCGGGACGCGGCGGACCGCCGCCCGGGGGAGCGCGGACCCGGGGCTGCGGGGGCGGTCGCACGGGCTGCTCTACCGACCGTGCGACCGTGCCTGGCGCGGCCCGTTCTATGGCCGCGCGCGCCCTATGGGGCGGGCTGCCAGCACACGTCCGTCTTCTGCATCCGTGCAGGTAAAGGGCGAAACAACTCACTGGACTCGCACGTGTGTTCACGTAGGATTCGCGGGTCCTCCGGCCCCTCGGGCAGAGCGCGGGAGGCGGGGGACGAACGCGATGATCTCTGTCAATTTTGACATGACACGAACAAGAATGTCCGAGGTGATGTGGATGCACGGCATACGGAGATGGGGGCCTGCAGCGGCTGCCCTGACGCTGCTGGCGGGAATTTTCACAGGAGTTCAGGCACCCCCGGCGGAGGCGGCGGTCGGCTGCTTCCGCGCGAGCTGCGCGGGCAAGAGCCCGGTCGCCATGGGGTGCGACGACGACGCGCAGATCCTCCAGCAGGTCACCGAACCCGACGAGTCGGTCGTCGTACGGCTGATGTGGTCCCCGCTGTGCCAGGGGGTGTGGGCCAAGATCTCGCGCGATCTCGACACCTCGCCCGACTACGTGTACCTGACGCTGTGGACGACCCGTGAGCCCTACGGCGGCATCGAGGACTACGACAACACCGGGTGTCCTCGCCGACGGGGTGGCGGGCGCCTACACCGTGATGCAGAACTGGAAGGACAGCACGGCCAAGGCCTGCTGGAACGACGTCCACGCCCAGTACGACCCCCAGCCGGTGCGGTACGTCATCGACGACCCCAACTCCACCGGGGACAAACCGGTCGACGCCAGCCTCCCGGCCACACACGGCCTCTGCACGGATTGGCTGTGAGGAAGAGCATGCGTACGAGACGACTCATCAGACACCTGACCATGAACCCGCTCGTCGCCATGAGCGTGGTCGCGGCGTCCGCCGCCCTCATCCCGCTGGCGAACACGGACAGCACGGTGGCCCCCACCGCCGACGACGGCACGACGGCCCGTCTGTTCGCCACGCCCAGCAAGGACCTGGGATCGGGCTACGCCTCCTCGGCGGACGCGATCGTGCAGGCCACCGGCGACGCCGAAGGTCTGCACATCCTCGCGGCGAAGGAGAGCGACGGCTTCTCCTTCTACGAGGTCGCCCGGCTGAACCGCCGGGAGCTCTCCGACACCGGCCCGTGGACGGGCTACGTCTGCACCACCGGGTCCGGCGACTACGCGGCGGCGGTGTAAGCCCCTCCGCGTGGTCCAACCAGCCCGGCGCGTACGAGAACGGCGCCTTCGCCGCGGTCGTCCGCCTCTCCGACGGCAAGGTCACCGAGATCCCCGACCGGGTCCAGCTCGCGTACTTCACCCCGGGATGCGGCACCGGCGACGAGGTGGCCTTCACCTCCAGCTCGGCCACCGACAGGTCGGCCGGCTCCACGACGGTGACCCAGGTGGACGCCGCCACCGGAACGGTCACCTCCCGCCGCACGGTCGGCGGCTACCTCACCCACGTCACGCCCACCGGACAGGGCACCGTCGGCGTGCTCGACGGCGACCTCGTGGACCTGAAGGGCGCCGGCAAGAAGCTGTCCGCCCGCAAGCTGGCCGCCGTGCCCGGCCCGATGTTCGCGCTCACCGCCTCCGGGAACGGCGCGGTGGACGTCGGCACGGTGGACGGCGGGAAGAGCGTCATCTCGCGCTTCGACGGCACACGCTTCACCGAGCTGGGCCGCGCCCCGAAGGGCGACGTCAAGCTGCTGCCCGTCGCGGGGGGCGCCGCGGTCGTCGGAGACGTCGCGGACATCGACACCGCCAAGGCACCGGGACTCTCCGCGTTCGCGGTCGACGGCCGGGTGGCCGGGATCTCCCGCCACGGCCACCTGGTGGCCAACTCGGTCTTCTCCGAGTGCCTCTCGGGATCCGGGCCAGGAGAACGCAGGCCACGGCGAGACATATGCGCGCTTTCTTCACGGTGCTCTCTTCAGACGGGTTCCGGAGACGCATGCTGCTGCATGTACGCGCCAATCATGGAAAGGCGGGTCTCCGGATGTCCGTCTGTCCGGGAAGGGCGCCCCTCGGTGGGGTGCCCCCGGGAGGGTGGAGCCCGGGGAGAAGCCTCCGCGAGGGCAACGCCCCGGGGTGCACCGTCACTCCGTTCGGCGGGCGGGCTCGTCGCCATCCGAGAGCCCTCGCAGCGCCCGTGGCCGAAGGTGCTACCGGCTGAACTCCTCGAACGCGGAACGGAGATCCGCGGCCACCGTGTCGGCGTTCCGCTCCTCGATGCGATGACGCGGGAGGAAGTGGACGAGCTCACCGTCCTTGAACAGGGCGAACGACGGTTCGGACGGGGGGATGTCCGCGAAGTAGCTGCGCATCCGCGCGGTGGCGTCCGTTTCCTGCTCGGCGAGGACGGTCAGCAGCCGGTCGGGACGGGAGGAACAGTCCTCCAGCGCCCTGCGGACACCGGGCCGTGCCGTCGCGGCGGCGACGCCGCTCACGGAATTGACGGCCACCAGGGTCAGGCCCTTCCCGATGTCCTTCATCGCGCCGTCCACCTCTTCGGTGGTCAGCAGATCCGTGAACCCGATCTCGGTCAGCTCTTCCTTCATCGGCCTGACCAGCAGGGGTGAGTACCGCATTCCAGCTCCTTACGCAAGGTGACCAGTTCGTAGCCCATCGTAGCGAACGAGGGGTGTGCGGGAGCCGCAAGTCCGATCTTGGTGACGGGCAAGCCCGCCCCCCTCGCGCTTCGGCGTGCGAGGGCAACGGCGGTGCGGGTGCCGGTGATTCACGCTCACCGGCCCGAGCGGGCGGCCCCCCGACCCCGGAGGCATTTTCCATGGCCTCCAGGGGGAGGGCCGGCCTTGCGACGATCCGCTCCTGGCTCCGACCGTGCTCGGCCGAACCGGGCCTAGGAGTCGACTGCGTCCCGCACCATGGCGGCGAAGTCGTGGTGAGGCTCGGGGTCTTCACCGTCGCCGGGCCACCACACGTACGCGGTCCACTCGCCGTTGTCCGCGATGCCGTCGACGTGCAGCAGCCAGTAGCACCCGCTGCCGCCGTTGTCGTCGCCGATCAGCAGACACCGCTTGAGCACGGCGAGCTGGTCCACGAAGAAGTCGCCGTCCGACCACGCCTCGACGAGCTCGGGGTCCAGCTCGGCGAACCAGCCGATCTCCCCGACCCGGAACAGGTCGACGGACCCGATGTCCTCCCAGCCATCACTGACTTGGAGGAAGTTTCGGTACGAGCGGGGGAGCGTCACCCCGAGTCGCTCCTCGGCAACCGCGATCGCCTCCTCACTCGCCGGTTCGGCGCCGGCCCACCCGGCCTCCAGCCGCTCCTTGCTGATGACCTGGCGTCGGTCCTCGACGGCCTCACGGACCTCGTCCGAGTCGATGTGCCGGGCGTTGAAGTCGCTGAGGAACGTGTGCCATTCCGTGACCGTCAGGGGTGAGGGGGTCGTCATTCCGGAACTCCGATGATGAGTACGGTGCGTGGCGAACAGCCTCACACGCACCACTGACAGTCGAAGCGCTGCGCTGGCTCTGCGCGGGCCTGGCCTCCCACCAACTGCCCCAGGTATGCGCGCATCATCTGCTCCGGCTCGCCGTACGCAGCTCGCGTTCGAAGCAGTTGACGGACCTGTGCGTGTGGCCCCTGCAGGTGGAACGGGGCGGTCGTGTGGACGACGAAGCTCGGCGGGCTCACCGGCTCGCGGCGCAGCACCACGCGCGCCGCGCGCACGTCGACGGGCCCGCGCCCGGCCGGCAGGTCGCCATCGACCGGGGTGGATCTCGCTGCAGGCGAGGCGTGAGTGGTCGTCGACGGCGGAGTGGACGTAGTCGAAGCCCATGTTGCTGCGGGTGGCCCGTCCGGCC